>NZ_OBDX01000017.1:0-169803 GCF_900215185.1 Pseudomonas sp. LAMO17WK12:I10
CCGCTCGATCTCATTACGAAGTGACGGCGCCCCTGGCGAACGCATCGCTCCCTGGCCTGTCAATTTTTGCATTCATCCTGCAGGTCGCCCCATAAACACCTCGATCAAAGGTGTTGCGACGACCGGTTGAATTCGCCCAATGCGGTAGTCGCCAGTTTCGCCAACGGCTCTAGCGTTACCGCATGCGCCAAAGCATGAGCCGTCGTGGAAACTGTTGGGATACTCAGTTCACTATGCTCAAGAGCGTCGGCCCAATCTGACCCGTGCTGGGATTAATGCGCCGATGGAGCGCGTGTTTCGCAGTTTGAAAACTGAATGGATACCGACCGTGGGCTACATGACGGTTCAAGGCGCGCACCGAGACATCAGTCATTACCTAATGCATCGGTACAACTGGATTCGACCGTACCAATTCAACGGTGGGGTGGCCCCGGTTCAGGCCGAGAAAAAACTTAACGTCGTGTCCGTGATTAGTTGATTACTGCACTGGCTTCGCACGCTTGGCGGAATAATCAGTGTTCTTGCGATAAGGACTACTCGGTTACTAGTCGGTAAAACGGTTCGTTGCGCAGCGCAAGGCTTTGCTCTTCGCCTCCTTCACGCTCACTCCGCATTTCGTTGCGGTAGCTGGTGAACTGCCAATGGAAGGGGCGGACGTCCGAGTCAGGGTGTTGTCCTGGCTGAATGTTATGTTCAATCATTACCGACTCCAGTCGTTCCACGAAATGACGAATCCTGTTCAGACCCTGTGCAGTGTACCGCGAGTCCGCAGTGTCCGGTTTCACATACAGTGTTAGCTGAGCCCCCTCACTAACACGCCCCCCTGGTTCCACTCTTTCCATATCGGTGACCTTCCACTTGTCAATCGGACAATCTTCGGAAAAGAGCAGGCCGGACAGCGCATTAAATGCTAGTGGCACATCCTCTCGTTTTACGCTGATGTGGAGTTTATCACCGGCAAACGCACCTGCGCATTGACGCTGTTCGCGGCGAGCATGCATGAATGCGTCCAGCCCGCTGTTGTTCATCATGAAACCATTGTGCAGCGTGCCAAATCCGCTTTGGCGCATGGCGGAGTAGTCCGGAGCATGTAAGTACTCCCTGAAGTGCGGGGCAGGATCGCCCCTCATTTGCGCCTTTAAACTATCAAAATTCGAATATAAGTGCTCTTGGGTGGGCAGTTTTTGTGCAGCAGCGACGGCGGTGGACGTTTGTAATGGAGAAAGATTCATATGGAGGCTTGGGCGTTTGATGGGCATGGTTCAGTTTCGCGAAAATACCGTTGATGAAGTTTTTGCAGTCGCCCCTTATTTCGAAAAAAAAGGGGGCGCTAAATAACTAATTAACTGACAGTCGAGCCATTTACGACGGTGCAAAAACGGAAGCTGGCCGTGTTTGACTGCACAAGGCCATAATAGTATCCACATTACGTTGCAATCTAGCTGGATCATATTCTTGAATTTGAAAGCTACTGGGCTTGCCGAGCCGCATGGATTCTGCTTTGAGGATGAGGGGGTTGCTGTCAATATCAAACAGCCTGGCTATGCACTCCAGATCGATATTGCCGGAAGCCATGTTGTCGAAATGTGCATAAATTTCATTCATGTCAATCGGGATATATGCCTTTTCC
This sequence comes from Pseudomonas sp. LAMO17WK12:I10, assembly GCF_900215185.1. NCBI lineage: Bacteria > Pseudomonadati > Pseudomonadota > Gammaproteobacteria > Pseudomonadales > Pseudomonadaceae > Pseudomonas > Pseudomonas sp. LAMO17WK12:I10. The sequence goes on from NZ_OBDX01000017.1 coordinate 1,631, forward strand.
CGCATCCAGTCAGTGAGCGAGACACTTCGAGTTACACCGTCCCCGAAATCAGATTGGTAGAGAAAAGCCGGACGCATTTTATCATCGCTGGCCGGAAGGTCCACTACATAAGCGTGGCCGAGTCCTCCATCTTGAACTCTCAGCAAGAAGTGTTTGTCAACAGGCAAAGAGTCCAGCTTCTCCTTTACCATTGGTAAGTCCAGATTTTCTGCCTTCGCATAACTGTAGTTCTTTTCTTCGCTATCCAAAAACAATTTCATGATGTTATTCGCGGAAAGTCCGCATGCGGGGACGCGGAAAGTGCTGGCGCTGCCTACCATCGCCTCCACCTCATGCAGAGGCATGCCCCATTCGGCAGCTCTTTGCTTGTTACCCTCGTTGATATTTTCTATGATCTTTTTCGGATCTCTTTGGAAGATCGGTACGTCATCGTCACTTTCATTCAAGAGGATGTTGGCCTCAATATTACTCCCTGCGAGGTGGGCGAAGTCCTGTAAAAGTTTCGTGGACATATTTTGAGGAGGTACACTTTTCATTGCTGTAGCCTGTACCGCATGCGGTACCGCTGGTTGCGTCAAAGAACTCGCCGGAGTATTCGGAGCTGAAATGATAATTTTAATTCACCTTAATCTGAATGCAGTTCTGATAAAGTAGTATCAAACTGCACCCCAAGACAGTACGGACCCCAGCCTAATGATTGGTCAGGGGGGAGCATTCTTCGCTGAAAATCGTACCATTCGGCAAAAGACCCGGGTATTTTGCACAAGCCCGGAGCGGGCTGGCTTTTCTTTTTCGCTCAGGCGTTAAGGCACACCAGGATCCGTTGCCGCTTCACATTGGTAGCCCAAGAAAGGCGCAGGCCATAGCCACCACACTTTCGTAATTTCTCTCGAGCTTGTCGAACCGAGATACCACCCTCCCGGTAGTGCTTCAGTTACTGACCCGGCGGCATTCTTCGGTGGAAGACGGCATGTTGTTGCATTGTTACTACTTCTCGGGCTGCCAGTCCTGTGCAATGCACAAGCAATGTACGACGGGTAAGGAGCGCCGGGTAAAGCGCTGGGAACATGAAGCCATAGTCGATGCGATGCAGGCTCGGCTGGAACATGACCCGGGGAAGATGAAGGTTCGCCGCGCTGTTGAGCATCCTTTTGGAACGCTCAAATATTGGATGGGAGCCATCCACTTCCTGACCAAAACCCTGCCGAGGGAAACGCCTCAATCTCGGCGAGCCAGGCTGCGTGCATGCCCAGCGGATGCCAGGCATGGGTCGCAGCCTCAATGCCCGAGCAAACGGAACCGTAGGTAATGTCGGACATAGGGGATCCTCGCAGAATTGCGTGAAGTGAGTGGGGTTGCAGGAATCAGCTACAGTTGAGCTGTCATTTACAAGGAGGTGGTTATGAGTATCAGTGTCTGTGCTGTGTGCAGCGGGACCGCCGACAAGGCTTATCCGGTAGGCAGCTTTGACGACTTCAAATGCCCCGATTGCGGTCGTTATTCTGTGAACCGACAGCTACTTGAGGATATGGAGAGAGCGAATCGGGTTTTTCATACAGTCCGCACACAGCAGTATCTGGTGACTCAATCCAGGTCCGGCCAAGTGCCGACTATTTCCCAGCTCGAAGCATCTATTCATCAGCTGACAATCGATCGATTGCAGAGCACGTGAGAGGTCGCTACAGCGATTCTTCACCGATATCGATTTTGCGGAGCTCCATCACCTCGATGCGCTGCGTACCGTCAGTGATCACCCAGCAAGGCAGCTCGAGGTTGCGGAAGGTGCCGTGGTAGCTGCGGTAGGCGCCGAGCGCTGCCTTTCGGAATGAATCCGCAGCGACACCCGGCCAATCGGCATTGGGCTCCCCCCCCCAGTAGGTTCAGTTCGTACACCGTGGCATTGGCGATGCGCTTCGACGCTGCGCGGATCGTGTTCGGGGATAACTTGAAGTCCTGGGCGACCTCGGCAACGTGCTTATAGGTTAGGGCGTCGTGGATCTGCTGGTCGCGGGCGCCACCTCTGACCTTCCAATAGGAAACAGCCATCGGGGTCACGCCCAGGATTTCAGCCAGCGCTCGACCAGAGCCAGCCGCCAAAATTGCGCGCTCAAGAGGTGCTGGTTTCATAAACATTCCTCCGTCGGCGAGTAAACACAACTCAACGATACGTTTATTTAATAAATATAGAAAGACGAGTAAACTTTGTGTTTATGAAAATCGAGCATTCAGGCGACCGCCTAAGAAAATTCGCCACCCGGCGAGGCATCACGCCTTCGTGGCTTGCGGAGAAATTTGGGGTATCCAACCAGGCGCTTAACAATTGGTTTGGCCGTGGGGTTCCCAAGAAAGATCTGTACCGTGTCAGTCGGGAACTCAATATCCCGTTTGAGTGGCTTGAGCATGGCGGAGATGACGACCCAGCTCTTGAGCTGCCTGCTGACCCTCGCGATAGAGACGCTTCCGGAGAGCTGGTTGATATTGATGCCTGGGATGATGAGACGCCTCTCGGTGATAACGAGGTTTATGTCCCATTTCTACAGGAGGTGGAGCTTTCGGCTGGATCCGGAAAATTTGTAATTGAGGAAAGCGATAGCTCAAGGCTTCGATTCTTCAAAAAAGACCTGCGCCATAACAGCGTGCAGTTCAGCAACGCCAAGTGCGTGATGGTCAGTGGCAATAGCATGTTGCCGGTGCTGCGCAACGGTGCAACCGTTGGAGTCAACGTCGGAAAGAGCTCGCTACGCGATATCGTCGACGGCGAAATGTACGCTATCAATCACAACGGCCAGCTTCGGGTTAAGCAGCTGTACCGACTCCCAACCGGAATACGCCTCCGCAGCTTCAACCGTGACGAACATCCAGACGAGGACTACACCTTCGCGGAGATCCAGGACCAGCACATTTCTATCCTGGGCCATGTGTTCTGGTGGGCGATGTATTCGCGCTGATCACCCAGCGCCGCGGAAGTATTGAATGACGAAGAAGCGGCCGACAGATACCAAGGCAGCGACTGCTGCTGATATCGAGCGATCCATCCAGGCCCTCAACAAAATGGCTGAGCGGCTTTGGGGTGATGGACGAGAAGCTGAGGCTAAAGCCCTCCTCGATGCCCTGGACGCGCTAAACCGAGCGCTAGACCGGATCAGGATTGGAGAGAGCCGCAGGGTTGTGACCCTCCATTAAGGAATCTGGCGCGACGGGGATTTGTAGAATCAATTGAAGCGCCTAGCGCATGGAGAGATCGGTGAGCGAAAAAGTAACGATTCATGAGCTTACGCATCGAAGGTCATCAATTTTTATTGATGAATACGTAGATCGTTATTCTGCGAGGGTTATCAGCTGGAATGGAGATGAGCGACTGCATGTCACCTTCGGGCGTGATTCACTTGAAGTGATCAGCGAGCCAATTGTTCCTGACCCAGAAAATCCAATGAAGGCGACGCTTGGATCTGGAAAAAGCACTCCGTACCGAAATGATGTGGCCTCACTTACGATGCCGATTGATGTGGCTGAGAAGCTAGCGATCACCCTGCTCAGAATGGTTGCAGACTCTAAAGACAGGGAGAGCTCGGAGTCAGATCAATGAATTTGCATTTTGGTATAGAGTCACACTCCGACCCCTTGGATCATGATGACGGTACTGATGATTTTATCATCGGAAAGTATCGCGCTCAGATTGACGGAGTGGAGGCTCCCCCGAGAGTATCAATCTCAACAGGATACAGTCCGAGGAGCTTGAGCTACTGCGGGATATCGAAGAGCTGAGCACGCTGTACGTAGATGAATTAGACGCAACGCAGCACAAAATATTGCGTAATCCGATTGCGCACGAACAGGCACTAAACTCTCTTACTGAAAGTGACAATATCTCTCAGCAAAGCGATACTGTGCCCATGAACGACATTACACGCGAAGAATTCAACGCAAAACTCGAGACCATCGAAGCAAGGATGGATGCTCGGGTAGAGTCCGTGTCGTCAAAAATTGATGCGTTTCTTGCTACCCAATCTGCAGTTCAGGTTGAGCGAGACAAAGCACAGGCTGAGCGAGATAAGCGTTTCGAGATGCTCGCTGAGCGCGCCACAAAAGCTGCAGAAGGTGCTGAAGAAGCTGCCAAGCAATCTGCGACAATTAAGGCGAATTACTGGGCCGCGGTTGCCGTTCAGTTGTTGGCAGTCGTAGCAATTCTTGTCGGCGCTTATTATGCAAACCAGGCCAATGTCTTTGGTGCAATGCAGACAACGATGTCGGCGTACCAAGCCGGCAAGGACTCTGCAAAGCCTGCCGAAGCGCCTCAGGCTCCACCTGCAGAATAGTTAGCCAAAATCTAAGCATGCCCGGCCCAGCGCCGGGCTTTTTGTTTCCGCCCTCCCCGCCTGATCCCATAGCCCGCCAAGTGCGGGCTTTTTTGTGTCTGGAATTCCTGTCGGCTGTTCAGCCTGGCAAGCCATTCACCAAATCCAATAAACAAAATAAACATTTTGTGTTGACGCGTTTATATACGTGTTGTTTACTAATCCCATCGCAGCGACACAGTCCCTGCGAAGGGCCTCGAAAGGGCCTGACCGCTCTTTAACAACTTGATGGACGCCGAGCTGGCCGATGCATAGCCAGCGGACGTACCGCGCAACGGTACGCAGCGATTCGACCTCATGTCGGCGCTGGGCATAGGAGACCTCATTCGGAGGGCGTAGCTGGAGAGGCTGCGTGGTAATGAGTAAGCGTTTGGCTTTGGGACCTCGATCCCGTGTCGCGCCGAAAGACATCAACGGGAAAGCGACCGTTGGCCTATGCAAAAAGAAAGAGTTTACCGGCCCGCCGAGTGTGGGCCGGATGCTCTCCAGAGGGCCCTCAAAAGGACCTTGTGGAAAGCAGAACTTTACCTGCGAGCTGATCCATAGCTTCCCGAAACTTTAATTCGCCTGATGCTTTCAAGCTTAGAAATCAGATGGATTCGCTCTTTCATAAGGCTTTCTTTGTGAGGTCTGAGTTGGCGCGCTATCTGCCCGGCACGCCGGGGTGATGCATCTTCAAGCTCAAGCTGAAGCCGCTCAATTTGTTGCTGAAGTTTCGCAATCTTCTCTTTGGTAGAGAGTTTTTTACTTCCGCTTTTTTTGATCGGCTTCTGGTCGTTCATTTCCGCCTTCCGGTACCTGGACCGCCTCCATGAAACACCTTGGTTTCAGCGTAGAGCGTATCGCCTTGGCCTGGCTTGTAGCGAGTTTTCCGCTCATTGCGGCAGCCCTCGCACATAACTGGCGGATTAACCCAGTCGGCTCTATAGCTGAACTTGGTGGTTTTGCAGAACCTACAGTTCGCGACAATCCAACCACTTTTTGGCTGCTTCGGCGGAGGCGCTTCGAAAGGCGTTGGAATAGCGGGCAGGCTTGCCTTCTCCATGGCCTGCTTGAGCTGCATCAGTACTGCGAGATTCTTCGGGTCCATGGCATTCGCCTTTGAGTTCGCACTTCCCGAGATTAGCAGCGGCAAAGCGCCACCACCAGAACCTGTAGACGACAGGCATTTGACACACCCCATACATCTAAATCGATGAGGTTTTTATGATTCGTACCAAACAAATTGGCTCTGTAAAAGTTACCGATCCAAGTGGCGGAAAGCACGCCGTGCTGCAATTTCAGGATGAAGTGACAACAAATACGTTGTCCGGCCCTCGCACAACTCTCGGACTGAAGTCGTATCGTCTCGAAAACGGCAATCCAGTTAACTATGTGTCTGAGATAGAGTTTTACGATGTTTTTGGAGAGCGAAAACTTTCTGTAGTTGCCTGAAACTGACTCTGTAAACCCGGCCTGTCTCCGGTAGCGGGTCACGGCGGAAGGCATCACTGAAGCCCGTTCACTGAGCGGGCTTTGGGATGTTTACCAGGTGCTACCGATTTTGCCGGGAGCTGATTAGCTGCTGGCATTTATCAGCCACCTCCGGGTGGGATATCGCCACATCGGACAGCACGCGATACATCTCGTGCTCATCCGGAAATGGGTGAGAGCGCATCGGGGTGTGATCTGAACCGCCAGCAACCTTTAAGGCGCTGGCAACTAGCCGAGACACGAGGGTTCGCGACCTCGGGAAGAAAGCGAGACCACGACCAGGCAGTGAGAAATCACCGGAGCGTGGCTTGAGGGGGCGCACTCAGAGGCGCAAAGCGGGGCTTGCCTTCCGCGCAGATCACACCCCGATGCGGACGAAACTGCGGCCTATACCAGATGGCCGACGCCATGCTCGCCGCCCGGTCCGCATAACCCCAAACACTGGAGGTCGCCATGCTCAAGCGTCGGAAGGTCGTCGAGGACCAGGGCGAGGTGATCGGCATCGTGCATTCGCACCCAGACGCCACCAGCCGGCCGTCGCCGCGCGACCTGGCCATGTGCGAGGCCACCGCGCTGCCCTGGCACATCCTGAGCTGGCCCGAAGGGGATCTGCGCACCATCGCACCGGCGGGCAACACGCCGCTGCTCAAGCGACCATTCGTCCACGGTGCCTGGGACTGCTGGCAGGTCTGCGCCGATTGGTACAAGCGCGAGTGGGGGCTGGAGTTCGAAGCATTCCAGTGCGCTGATGGCTGGTGGGAAGACCCGGCCGGGCCGAGCCTCTACGAGCAGGCCTATGAAGCGGCGGGATTCGTGCGAGTGGACCAGCCGCAGCGCGGCGACATGATCGTCATGGCCGTGGGCCTCACGGCGCACCCGAACCACGCGGGGATTTACCTAGGCCCGGATCCGCAGCTGCCCGGGGAGGCGGCCGAGGTGTTCGGACCAGGCCCGTTCCTGCTACACCACCTGTATGGCCGGCCAAGCGAAATCATCGTTTTCGGCGGGCCTTGGCTCGATCGAACGCGCCTGATCCTTAGGCACAAAGATGCACAACCAACCACATGATGCGGCAGGGCCGCGGGAGAAGGATATGCACACCAACCAGCGTTACATGCTGACTTTGAAAGACCTGTTCATCATGTCCGGCGGCGCGATCTGCTGGGCCGAGGCTGAGGTCGCCTTCCTAGATGGTGATGCTGAAGTTGATCGCATAAAGTTATCTGGCAAGGTAGGTCCGGGTGGTTTCGGATATCGGCGGAGCTATGAAGGCAAGCCTGGTCTAGCTGCCAAGCTTGTTACAGGCGTAGGCCAGATCACGTTTGAGATGATCTGACCTTGAGGCATTACACCGGCTGGGGCAGTCCGCCAATGAAGCTATCAGTGCCAAGCTCGTGCGAACCGTAGCTGACCTTATACTCGCCACCTAAGTCTGCTGCCTTCGCTTGGGCTGCATCCTTCGTGAGGTACACCCCGACAAAATGCCACGGGCTGTTACGGGTCACTCCCCAGCCTAGAACCGATCCTGGGGCTTGCAGGCAAAGGACTGGGGAATCCGCTGCGTGTGGCAGGAGGCTACTATTCAGCGGGAGAGGGGCGCTACTGTGGATTCGTACAGGCGGGAGAGGCCCGGGCCGAGGCTTGGAGAAGGGTTCTCATATTGTGAGTACCCTACGGTCCGCCTGGGGCGTGCAGCTTTTGAAACTCGCGTATATCGGAGCTGAAGTCGAATGTAGTGAGGCTTACAAGGGCTGACCGGGATCAACGTGTGGTGATCACGCCGGAAGGCATTGATCGGCGCTTCTACGAGATTTGCGCCTTGTCCGAACTGAAGGGCGCACTGCGCTCTGGCGACATCTGGGTGAATGGCTCACGGCAGTTTCGTGACTTTGAAGATTACCTGCTGCCGCCCGCGAAGTTTGCCGCACTCAAGAAGGAACAGGCACTGCTATTGGCAATCCCATTCAAATCAGTTGTTTGAAGGGATGAACTACCACCACTTCATCAGGTATGTATTCTCGAGTTGTCTTATTTCAGACATCTGCTTTTTTCTGCGATCTGGATGTTCTATAAAACGATTCATGTGGGAGGCTATTGTTTTTCTGGTTTGCCATTGTGAATCTGGCGGTTTTCATACTTTATTCCTGAATTTTAATTGTTGGAAAGTGAGCAATTCGCATCATGATGCTTGTTCACGTTAATGAGTGGATTTATGGAGAATCAAATAAGGCGAAGAAAGTAAATGCTGCTGTGACCCCCGAACTGCGCCAGCCACGCATCGGCTTCGTCTGCTGTAACACGTAGCCTAGTGGCCCGATACTATGCCAGCCAAATCAAGCGCACAAAAAGTCTCTATTTACTGTCTGATGAGATACCAGAAATTTCGCTAAACAGTCAATTTTGCGCACGCATGCGACACCCACGCGGAGCATTTACATGGACGGCCATCACGTGTAAGTGAGAGGTAGATGGATGGCTTTTTTTAAAAATCACAAGGAAATCTATATGACAACTTTTGACGAGGCTCTAAGCAGAGTCACTGGTTTATTGACGAGCGATGCTGAAATCAACCGATATATTAGCCAACCACTTTTAAATTGCGAAAATGCATCGAGTCGCGTTACAACCCTTCTGCAAGCGAATAATATCGCCTATGAGGTGAGAGGCTTGCTTACATGGGAGAACGCTGAGGATGGTGCCAGCGGCAATCACTTTGTGGTGATTGCCAAGATCGACGAGCAGCGCGTAATGATCGACATAACGGCCGGTCAGTTTTCCACGCACCGCATCGGTACGCCCATTATCGATAGCGCTAAAAATTGGGAGGAACAATTTCTCGCGTTGCCTAGACTTCGTCGTGTAGTCATTAAATTTCGGGATTTTCCGACTCATGCGCTCGCCAACAGTGCGGTAGCCGCAACAAATGAGCCCCTATTGACTGATCCGGCATGGACATTGTTAGGTGAAGCACGCGCTTGGGCCAAGGATCATCTTGATTATCCGCGCTGGGGTAGTAGGTATGCAGAATACCAGTTGTCGATTTCACCGCTCACCCCGCGCTCTCTTCGTCCGACGGAGGAACAACGAACAGCAACACTGGCCGAGCTGGCACGCCTTTTCGAAAAAGAAGTAACACTGTTCAAGGCTGTAAAAGAAGAAATCGACAACGGCGCCCGCAGTATCCCGGACACTCTGGATGATCGACAACGGCTGATCGCCAAAGCGGGCACACCAGATGGTCCTTCGTATACACGTATTCTTGATGAACTTGATCGATACCACACTGAAGCCAATGGCCTCAGTGTCATGGTAAAGATGGGGAAATTGAGTGATCTGGCTCAATTGGCTGATGAATACGCGGCGACTCACACCCGTAACCTCAATGATAGATCTGCCAAATTACTCGAATTTGCGAAGCATGCGCGAGCCTACGCTATCGGCTTGCGCCTGCGGGAAAATGCGCTTGGCAGTCTCGATTTATCCCAGGGATGGCGGCGTCCCTCATTGACAAAATTGGCTGAATTTGATCGTGATTATATCGAACCGACCTCTGGGAGGAATTTTCGTCGACAACTGATCGTTCAATTGGAGGGAGATGATGTCAGTTTTAATGCGGCAATGGCTCTGTTTAGCAAATACCCAAGGCACACCGAATGGGTACAATTGGAGTCAGGAGAAACATGGACAAATATTAGATCCCGGGCACCGCTGCAACTCTATGGCAGTGGACGGGTCAAGATAGTCTTGGTCGGACATGGCGTTAACATTGATGGACGAACTTTGTTTGGAGGAAAAACCGTCGACGAACTGAAAGCTAGTCTGACTGCACTGATGGCACAAGCCTCCCGGGATAAGATTAAAGGTATCCACCTGGATTTGGTCGGCTGCGAGTTGCTGAATGAGCGTCAACCCCTAGCCACCAGCTTGCCCGGTGAGCTGGGAGAGTGGTTGCTCAGTACGGGTGACGGCATGCAGATCAGTCGGAACAATCTGTCACTGAGCGCCCGCAAGTATGCCGTACGCGTCACTGAAAATGGAAAGAAAGAAATTCTGACGCCGGAATGGGGCTGGATCAACAAGGAAGAAGCGCGACTCAAGGATGTTGTACATAAAGTGGAGCTAGTGTGGGATGCCAAACTCGGTGCACTCGCGCGCAAGCCGCTGCCGATGAGCGGCTTGATGGAAGCCGGTGGAGAAATTGAAAGCGTGATTCACCATCCAGGGCTTAGTGACGCAGATCGGGTAGAACTAGTTCGTCTGCATCAAACCGTGGGCGACCAGGTTCGCAAACAGGTCTTGGATCTAGATCCCCCAGACGCGGAACACCGAAGGGCTATCGAACAATTCGCAATTAAAAATACCCGTAGCGCGATTCTTGCCGCGCAGTGGGTTGAAGCCGTACAAGCGCTGACGCAACAGCATCAAGTGTCCAATGAGTGGCTGCCGACATTGCAAAGTCGTAGCACCGAAAGCGGCGCCACCGAACTCCTGTTCATCCGTCGAACCGCCAATGTTGACGACGCAGAACCGTCACGCTGGATTACCACCAATAACAATGCCGATTATCCTCAGATTCATGCTGAAATAAATGAATTGGTCAATGATGTCAGCCGGGGACTCACATGGCATGAGGCTGAACAGGGATTACGGATCCGGTCGGATTTGTCAGAAACAGATGCAATACACACCCTGAATGCCGCTTTCATGTTGAAAACCTTGATCGAGATACGCTCCAGAAATGGCGAGCTAACGACAATGAGCGATGCACTCAAAGTACAAGTGTATGCACAATTGGCTCAAAATGGCATTCAATTGGTCAACGATGGCGCCAGGATGGGCCAGCTGATTCGCTCAGCACTTGGCACGGAATTAAACTTGGTGCCCAAAGCAATGACACTCATCGGGAGAATGGGGGCAGGAGTAAATGTGGCATTTGATGCCATCAATATCGGCGCCATTATCGTCGAATTGAATCAGACCTCAGACTTGGCTGCCCGTGCAGCCATTGAATCCAAACTTGGCTTGTCTGTTGTTGGCAGCGGGGTGAGCATCGCCGGTCTGATTGCTGGCGTGGCTGGCGCTGGCACCGTGGCTGGTGTACTAGGAGCTCTGGCAGTACCCTTGGCTGGCTTGGCGGTCGGCGTTCCCATTCTGGTCGAAAATTATGAACGGCTACGCCAAGGATTCGATCAAGCCTCGGCATATATGGACGCGATCATGAACAGCGTCTCCATGCCTGGCTTGCGGCAGGATGGCCAAATCTGGCAATTTCAACCGGGGGCAGTCGTCAAAACAATCGATTTTAAAGAAGGCGAAACACAATACGGTTACGTTTTAATCAAGGGAACCAAAGGGGGAAGCTGGCATACCGTGACAGGAGGCTGGGACCATTATTTGGCCCGGCCCGATCCGGATCCTACTTTGTATCTGAATGTGTATACCGGCCTCGGCGCCCAAAGAAACCAATCGTTCGATGCCAGCCAAGCAAGTGTCGTGTTGCTGCCAAGCGGGGTTGATCGCCATATCAATATGGATTATGCGCAATTGACCGGCCGAAGGACCGCTAATGCACCGGCATTGCGTCGTTTGCACGAGTATTATGGGGATCAATTCGTTTGGGGTATGTACGCTTTTCCAACAGATTGGGGTATTTACCAGCTCACCGTGGATTTGGAAGCTACTGGCATCCATACCATACTGGATGCCACTCAGCGGACGTTGATCGTACCGACCGTTGTCGACGAAAACGAACGTCAGCATCTGAACTATCACATCACCGGCGGCAACGGTACTTGCACCGTGGTCCTGCCCGCTATTCCAGTTTCGATCAGTATCGATAGTCCCAGGAGGCCGAATCCACACGCTACCACGAACAATGAATGGATTTTTGATATTGATTATGCAGTGAAACAGCACTCCATCGTCGATGGCAAAGTTGTGCTGGGCGAGCTCAAGGAGGATGTGTTTGCAGGCTTGCAGTTGCGGCACCAGTTCTTCTCGATCGGCGGGCAAGCAGTGGAGTTCATTGGGAATGACCCCGTCCCGGTATTGGTCACGACCATTGGCAATGTCGCCACGCTGCAAATACATTTGGGGCTTGGAGAGGAGCCATACCGAGGCGAACCCTGCCTGTTGATGCAAGCATTACCTTCGGCGCAGGATTTGGTGATATTGCAACGTTATTTTTCGACGTCGACCACCGAATCCCTGTTAACAAATGGCCTGATTCAAGCGATTATCGATCTTGGAGGAACGATCGGTCGACGTGCCGGTCTCTTTCATATCACCACTGGTGAGTTTCTTTATTCTGGCGGTAGCCTATCAGTAGTTCCGTTGGTGCCGGAAATAACTTATTCCTAAACTTGGGGCGACAAGCTCTAAGCTCAGAAATTTCTCGCATCAGCTTATTAGTCCCTCCATTTCATGCGAAGTGGAGGGACTATATCAAATCAATTTTTGGAAGATGATTGCCAGTTTTGTCACTCCCCTAAGAAGGTGTAGACAAAATAAACTAAAGTTACTATTTCTTCTGCCTGGACAGCCTTGAAGTCATGCCTAGAACCGGACGCCCACCCGCGATTGCCGCAGAGCAGTATCCAGCGCCGCCTGACGACATGGTCGCTGCCTGGCTGATCGGTTTCTCCGGGGCTTTGGCGCGGCACTTCAAGCTGCTACAGCAAGGCTAGCCTTCCCGCAAGCAATCAAACCACTACCTCGCTTCGGCGGGGTTTTGGTGCTCTCCGAACGCTCTGATAAAGTCACGTCAAACTCAAGCGAGGGAACGACGTGAAATTACTCATAAGTGCGTTGGCTGTAAGCCTTTTGGCAGGATGTTCTTCGCCGTCAGATCTGATGTCGTCGGCACCAGAAATCACGGTTACGTCTGCGAAAACTCCTAAAGCCTTTGCTCTGTGCGTGTTCCCTGAATGGCAGGAGCACAATTCAAACGCGAGCATGACTAAAACTTCTACTGGGTACCGCCTGGTCAATGGTTTTGCGCAGCAAACTGGATGATGTGCTGGATATTCGAGAGGCTAAGTCAGGGAGTGTCGCGAAGCTTTATCAGCGAGTTGCATGGTCACAAATTGGGCGAGGAGGGTTGCGAGACTCTCTTCAGCAATGTCGATAAACCCGAAACCGCCGAAAGGCGGTTTTTTTTATGGAAGGAGAGAAATATGGCTTCTGCAGTTTTGCCCGCCTCAGGAATGACGGCGATCATGCTTTCGGGATCTCTTGCTAAAAAATTTGGCAGACGTCACTCCAGACAGATCGACTCGGGCACATCCCGAGAAGTCTTCAAAGCTTTGAATTGCACTATCGAGGGTTTTGAGCAAGAGATTAAGCGCCTTGCAGCCCGGGGAATGCGATTCGCGGTGTTCCGCAACCGACGAAATATCGGTGAGGCAGATTTTGGCCTGGGCGGAACCAGCGAGGTACGGATTGTCCCGGTGATTGAGGGAAGCAAGCGCGGCGGCGTACTGCAAACTGTCGTTGGGGTTGTGCTTCTGGCAATTTCATATGCATTTCCCGTCACAGCGCCTTACTTGACCCCCGCCGGCATTGGTCTCGTTGCCGGTGGCGTCATTCAAATGCTCAGCCCCCCAGGCCTCCGAACTCAAGCAGAGCGCGTCACCCGAAAACCTCCCCTCATATGCCTTTGGAAGCGCCAAGAACACCACCGCCAGCGGCAACCCTGTCCCTATCTGCATCGGCGAGCGCCGGTGGGGCGGGATGATCATTTCTGCGTCGATCTACGCGGAGGACAAAACGTGACCAAGGAGCAGATGATGATGGGTAACTATCGCGCATGCAGGTTGCCTTACTCGCCGAGCGCAGGCGCTTTCATTTCAGAATCACAATCAGCGGCACCGCCGCAGGAGCCAAAAATGACCAAAGTTATCGAAGTCACGCACTTTCTCACCGAGCGCTTTTCCCTCACGGAGGATGAGCCGATCAGCACATTGCGTGCGAAATACGGAGACGAGCCGATTTTTTCGGATGGGCAGATCGATATGGTGACTCATCAGAAGTTGCTCGAGCCCACTGACGAGATTCATATTTATTTCAAGGTTGACCAGGCCTAAGCCTGGCCGGACTGCTTATTTCGGGATTTCTATGCTCGCCTCGCGAAGGGCCTGCTCGAGCCTTTTGACGCGCTGCTCCAGATTGTTCAGCACGATCTTGAACGATGGGGTCACATCGTAAAGTTCGCGAGGCAGCTTTCCTTTTGGCGTGTTATTGGCAATCTTCTGCAGGTGCCTGCTTAGATCCGCCCAGGCTTTTTCGTCGTTCAAAGTTAACCTCCTATGTTATTGGCGCCCCAGTCCATGGGCTTGCGGACAACGGACTGTGGCAGCTCGTTGGAGGCGCAAAGCTACTATTCCGGTAAGGATTGGCGTTACTGGTATTTTATACACCCTGTATGAATATCCATGCCACCCTTGAGGCGGTTTTTTTTCGCCTGGAGGAAAGTATGGGCGCAGCAGCACAGATCGAGATCCGCGGCGATAAGGGCGGTAGCAGCAAGCCAAAGTCACCAACCGAGGCCAACGACAGCCTGCGCTCGACCAACCTGGCCAAGATGCTGATCGCCGTGGGCGAGGGGGAGTTCGGCAGCGCCCCGACCGACTACGGCATTTACCTGGATAACACGCCGATCAAGGATGCGAGCGGAAACATCAACTTCCCGAACGTGAAGTGGGACTGGCGCTCGGGGTCTGTGGATCAGTCGTACATTCCGGGCATCCCATCGGTCGAGAACGAGACCACAATGAACATCGAGCTGCGCAGCGATACCCCATGGGTGCGTTCGATCACCAACACCCAGCTGTCGGCCGCGCGCGTTCGGTTCGCCTGGCCGGCCTTGCAGGCTCAGGACGAAGAAGGGAATGTCGGTGGCTATCGCATCGAATACGCGATCGATGTGGCCACCGATGGGGGCGCCTATCAACAGGTGCTGCTCGAGGCGGTGGACGGCAAGACCACCACCCGTTACGAGCGGTCCCGCCGTGTAGACCTACCGCCGGCCACCAGTGGCTGGTTGATTCGCGTGCGCCGGCTGACGCCCAACCAGAACAGTAACAAAGTCGCCGACACCATGCTGATCGCCGGCCTGACCGAGGTGATCGACGCGAAGCTGCGGTACCCAAACACCGCGCTGCTGTACATCGAGTTCGACGCCGAGCAGTTCACCAACATCCCGGCCGTCACCGTGAAGTGCAAGGCGAGCAAGTGGCAGGTCCCGAGCAACTACGACCCCGTGACTCGCACCTACAAGCCAGCCCCTAGGCCAGGCAATCAGAGCGCTTGGTACGACGTTACATATTCTGGTGGGTACAACGTCCAGCGACGTGGAATGACCGGGCCAAACTACTCGCCCGCGCTGGACAGTAGGGTCGATATCGCCCTGGCCGGAGAGGAATATGCCGCGCACCTGCCATGGTCTCGCACTGCGATATGCCTACTCGCTCCAGGTTTTCGATGAGCAGGAACAAAGAACCCCGCCAGTGGCGGGGTTCTTTTTATCCGGGCTATTTCCCAGCGTCAGTCGTGCAGCGTTTCTGCCGCATACAAGGTGTTTTCCAGCAGGCAGGCGCGAGTCATCGGGCCAACGCCACCGGGTACCGGGGTGATCCAGCCGGCGCGGGGCAGGGCGGTCTCGTAGACCACATCGCCCACCAACTTGCCGTCTTCCTGGCGGTTGATGCCGACGTCGATGACGATGGCGCCTTCCTTGATCCACTCACCCTTGACCAAGCCCGGCTTGCCGGCGGCCACGACCACCAGGTCGGCACGCCCAACGTGGCCGGCCAGATCCTTGGTGAAGCGGTGGGTAACGGTAACGGTGCAGCCGGCGAGCAGCAGCTCCATCGCCATCGGGCGCCCGACGATGTTGGAAGCGCCGACCACTACCGCATCCATGCCGTACAGATCGGCACCGGTGCTTTCCAGCAGGGTCATGATGCCTTTTGGCGTGCATGGGCGTAGCAGGGGGATACGTTGGGCCAGGCGACCGACGTTATAAGGATGGAAACCATCCACGTCTTTATCCGGGCGGATGCGCTCCAGCAGCTTGGAGGCATCGAGGTGTTCGGGCAGTGGCAGTTGCAGCAGGACGCCATCGATGTTCGGGTCATCGTTGAGGCGGTCGATCAGGCCGGCCAGTGCTTCTTGAGTGGTGTCAGAAGGTAAGTCATAGGCTTGTGAAAGAAAGCCGACCTCTTCGCAGTCTTTACGCTTGTGCGAGACATAAACCTGAGAGGCCGGGTCGCTGCCGACCAGGATCACCGCGAGGCCTGGAGTACGCAGGCCTTGCTGGCGACGCTCGGCGACACGTTTGGCGATCTGCTGGCGCAGGCTAGCGGCGATCGCTTTGCCGTCGATTAGTTGTGCAGTCATGACGCGTGATTAACCATCGAGAGGGAGAGAAAAAGAGAACGCATTCTCGCATGCCAGGACGTGAGGGCAAAGGCGCTTGGTCTGCAAATTCCCCTAACTCCTTTAATTAAATGATTTTTTTTCAAAAAAGAGTTGACGACCTAACGGCTCGTCTATAACATTCGTCGCACTTGTCGGGCACAGCCTAGCACTGGTTAAGAAGGTCGGGCGGAGTTGATGTTTAACTCGTAACGACTGAAAGCACTTAGTTTGTAATCATTAAAGAATACAGATTAATAAGGCGCCCGTAGCTCAGCTGGATAGAGCATCCGCCTTCTAAGCGGATGGTCGCAGGTTCGAGTCCTGCCGGGTGCGCCATTAGGCAGCTTTGGCACAAGTAACGCAACAACGCAACAACGCAATATGGTGGGCGTAGCTCAGTTGGTAGAGCACAGGATTGTGACTCCTGTTGTCGTGGGTTCGATCCCCATCGTCCACCCCATATTCCGAAAGGCGCCAGATTAATAGTCTGGCGCCTTTGCTTTAAAAGCTTGATACGCGGACGTGGTGGAATTGGTAGACACACTGGATTTAGGTTCCAGCGCCGCAAGGTGTAAGAGTTCGAGTCTCTTCGTCCGCACCAATTAAGTAGCTATTTATATAGCAGAAAACGGCGCAGCACCTGAAAAGGGCTGCGCCGTTTTCGTTTCAGAAGTTGTATTTCCAGCAGGTCGCAGGTGGTGGGCCGGGGGAGGCGATGAAATACTCGTCCTTTTGTCGCTGGAATGCTGAAGGTTTACCGATCGGGCTGTGGTTTGGTCCGGTCATCCGGGGTGTGACGCGCCGTTCCTTCTATATATAGAAGCATGGGTGCAGAGGCCCTGGTTTGATTCGCTGTATTTGCTCTCAGGGCGCGGCTCAACCGTTGGTCCCCGCCTTTAAATCGCCAGCTGTTTTTTTACCCGTTTTCAGTAGGGTGACTTCTTGAGTTTGACCCACTAGAATGCATGCCCTTGATTCTGGGGTCGGAAACGGCCGGCTAACGTCTGTGCAACGAGGAATATCCATGCAAGTTTCTGTTGAAAATACTTCTGCTCTTGAGCGCCGCATGAGCATCACCGTGCCGGCTGAGCGCATCGAGACACAGGTCAACAAGCGTCTGCAGCAGACTGCCCAAAAGGCCAAGATTCCAGGCTTCCGTCCTGGCAAAGTCCCAATGAGCGTGATCCGTCAGCGTTATGAGGCTGATGCGCGTCAAGAAGCTGTGGGCGACGTGATCCAGGCTTCCTTCTACGAAGCTGTTGTCGAGCAGAAGCTGAACCCGGCTGGCGCTCCTTCGGTTGAGCCAAAGGTTCTGGAGAAGGGCAAGGATCTGGAATACGTTGCAACGTTCGAAGTGTTCCCTGAGTTCACCGTTGCCGGTTTCGAGTCCATCGCCGTTGAGCGCCTGAGCGCTGACGTGGCTGATGCCGATCTGGACAACATGTTGGAAATCCTGCGCAAGCAGAACATTCGCTTCGAAGTGGCCGACCGCGCCGCTCAGAACGAAGACCAACTGAACATCGATTTCGTCGGCAAGGTCGACGGTGAAGT
The DNA here is from genome assembly GCF_900215185.1 of Pseudomonas sp. LAMO17WK12:I10. Classification (NCBI taxonomy): domain Bacteria; kingdom Pseudomonadati; phylum Pseudomonadota; class Gammaproteobacteria; order Pseudomonadales; family Pseudomonadaceae; genus Pseudomonas; species Pseudomonas sp. LAMO17WK12:I10. The sequence goes on from NZ_OBDX01000017.1 coordinate 19,429, forward strand.
ATTCGCAGGCGGTTCCGCCAAGGGCACTCAGCTGGTGCTGGGTTCCGGCCGCATGATCCCAGGCTTCGAAGAAGGCCTGGTTGGCGCCAAAGCGGGTGAAGAGCGTGTTCTGAACCTGACTTTCCCAGAGAACTACCAGAACCTGGACCTGGCTAACAAAGCCGCCGAGTTCACTGTCACCGTCAACACCGTTTCCGAGCCTAAGCTGCCAGAGCTGACCGAAGAGTTCTTCGCTCAATTTGGTATCAAAGAAGCCGGTCTGGAAGGTTTCCGCGCCGAAGTTCGCAAGAACATGGAGCGCGAACTGCGTCAGGCCATCAAGTCCAAGGTCAAGAACCAGGTAATGGACGGCCTGCTGGCTGCCAACCCGATCGAAGTGCCTAAGGCTCTGCTGGATAACGAAGTGAACCGTCTGCGTGTTCAGGCCGTTCAACAGTTCGGTGGCAACATCAAGCCTGATCAACTGCCGGCCGAGCTGTTCGAAGAGCAAGCCAAGCGTCGCGTTGTACTGGGCCTGATCGTGGCCGAAGTGGTCAAGCAATTCGACCTCAAGCCTGACGAAGCCCGCGTGCGTGAGCTGATTCAGGAAATGGCTTCTGCTTACCAAGAGCCAGAGCAGGTCGTGTCTTGGTACTACAAGAACGAGCAGCAACTGAGCGAAGTCCGTTCGGTTGTGCTGGAAGAACAAGTTGTGGATACTGTTCTGCAGAAAGCTAGCGTGACCGACAAATCGGTCTCTTACGAAGAAGCGGTCAAGCCGGTAGAAGCACCACAAGCCGACTGATTTTTTACTCGTTCGAAAATACACACCATAAGCCAGCCTTCGTGCTGGCTTATGCGTATTCAAGACATGACTATTTGGGAGTGACTGCAGGACATGTCCCGCAATTCTTATTATCAGCAGAGCTCTGACATCCAGGCCGCAGGCGGCCTGGTCCCGATGGTTATCGAGCAGTCCGCCCGTGGCGAACGCGCCTATGACATCTACTCGCGCCTCCTCAAGGAGCGGGTGATCTTCCTGATTGGCCCGGTAGAAGACTACATGGCCAACCTGGTCGCGGCACAATTGCTCTTCCTTGAAGCGGAAAACCCGGACAAGGACATCCATCTCTATATCAACTCGCCAGGCGGTTCGGTGACAGCAGGCATGTCGATCTACGACACCATGCAATTCATCAAGCCGGACGTTTCCACCATCTGCATCGGCCAGGCCTGCAGCATGGGGGCCTTCCTGCTCGCCGGTGGCGCAGCGGGCAAGCGTCATTGCCTGCCTAACTCGCGGATGATGATTCACCAGCCATTGGGCGGTTTCCAGGGCCAGGCGTCGGATATCGACATCCATGCCAAGGAAATCCTGCACATCCGTTCGCGTCTGAACTCGCTGCTGGCTCATCACACCGGTCAGAGCCTCGAGACCATCGAGCGCGACACCGAGCGCGACAACTTCATGAGCGCAGAGCGCGCGGCTGAATACGGCCTGATTGACTCTGTGATCACCAAGCGTCAAATGCCTGCCTAAGCAACTCAAATGTAGGTGGTTGGTTTAACCGGCCACCTGTGGGCTTGAAAAAGCCCGCAATTGCCTTCATCTTGTGTTGCAAGCCTATCGGATTTGGATCGATCGAATGACTGACACCCGCAACGGCGAGGACAACGGCAAACTGCTTTATTGCTCCTTCTGTGGCAAAAGCCAGCATGAAGTACGCAAATTGATTGCCGGCCCCTCGGTCTTTATCTGCGACGAGTGCGTCGACCTGTGCAATGACATCATCCGTGAGGAGGTGCAGGAAGCACAGGCCGAAAGCAGCGCGCATAAATTGCCTTCGCCTAAAGAAATCAGCGGCATCCTTGATCAGTATGTGATTGGTCAGGAACGTGCGAAAAAGGTTCTGGCAGTAGCGGTATACAACCACTACAAGCGCCTCAACCAGCGTGACAAAAAGAATGGCGAGGTCGAACTGGGCAAGAGCAACATCTTGCTGATCGGCCCTACAGGCTCGGGCAAGACTCTGCTGGCAGAGACCCTGGCACGCCTGTTGAATGTACCGTTCACCATTGCCGACGCCACCACCCTGACCGAAGCCGGTTATGTGGGTGAGGACGTCGAGAACATCATTCAGAAACTGCTGCAGAAGTGCGATTACGATGTAGAGAAAGCTCAAATGGGCATCGTCTATATCGATGAAATCGACAAGATTTCCCGCAAGTCTGACAACCCTTCGATTACCCGTGACGTTTCGGGTGAAGGCGTTCAGCAGGCCCTGTTGAAACTGATCGAAGGTACTGTGGCTTCCGTTCCACCTCAAGGTGGTCGCAAGCATCCGCAGCAAGAGTTCCTGCAGGTCGATACGCGCAACATCCTGTTCATCTGCGGTGGTGCGTTCTCGGGGCTGGAAAAGGTTATTCAGAACCGTTCGACTCGCGGCGGCATCGGCTTCAATGCCGAAGTACGCAGCAAGGAAGAGGGCAAGAAGGTCGGCGAATCCCTGCGTGAAGTCGAACCGGACGATCTGGTCAAGTTCGGCCTGATTCCGGAGTTCGTGGGGCGTCTGCCGGTTCTGGCAACCCTGGACGAGTTGGATGAAGCAGCGCTGATCCAGATCCTCACCGAGCCGAAGAACGCCTTGACCAAGCAGTATGCCAAGCTGTTCGAGATGGAAGGCGTCGATCTGGAGTTCCGTACCGATGCCCTCAAGTCGGTCGCCAAGCGTGCGCTTGAGCGCAAGACCGGTGCTCGCGGATTGCGTTCGATTCTCGAAGGCGTGTTGCTCGACACTATGTATGAGATCCCCTCGCAGTCCGAGGTGAGTAAAGTAGTGATCGACGAAAGCGTTATAGAAGGTAAGTCCAAGCCACTGTATATCTATGAAAACAGTGAGCCGACTGCCAAGGCAGCTCCGGACGCCTAAGCGCCGGACTGCTGGTTTGACAGAAGGGGCCTTCGGGCCCCTTTGCTTTTACTGCCTTTAAAGTACTGTCTTTGAGCTTGTTTTTTTTCGAGGCAGCCCCCATCTTGGTTTCAAGCTTACTTCCATCTGTTTACGGCCTTATGGCCGCCGTAGAGGCGAAATCATGAAGACAACCATCGAATTGCCTCTCCTGCCATTGCGTGATGTCGTGGTTTATCCGCACATGGTTATCCCGCTGTTCGTGGGGCGCGAGAAGTCTATCGAAGCCCTCGAGGCTGCGATGACGGGCGACAAGCAGATTCTTCTGTTGGCTCAGAAAAATCCTGCTGATGATGATCCCGGTGAAGATGCACTCTATCGCGTAGGTACCATTGCCACTGTTTTGCAATTGCTCAAGTTGCCCGACGGCACCGTCAAAGTACTGGTCGAGGGCGAGCAGCGGGGCGCTGTGGAGCGTTTCAGCGAAGTGGATGGCCACTGCCGTGCCGAAGTCGCCCTGATCGATGAGGTGGACGCTCCTGAGCGTGAGTCGGAAGTCTTTGTCCGTAGCCTGCTGTCCCAGTTCGAGCAGTACGTGCAGTTGGGCAAGAAGGTCCCCGCCGAAGTGCTGTCGTCCCTCAACAGCATCGATGAGCCAAGCCGCCTGGTAGACACCATGGCCGCCCACATGGCGCTGAAGATCGAGCAGAAGCAGGAAATTCTCGAAATTATCGACCTGTCGGCGCGTGTCGAACACGTGCTGGCGTTGCTGGATGCGGAAATCGATCTGTTGCAGGTCGAGAAGCGCATTCGCGGTCGCGTGAAGAAGCAAATGGAGCGCAGCCAGCGCGAGTACTACCTGAATGAGCAGATGAAGGCCATTCAGAAAGAGCTGGGCGACGGTGACGAAGGTCACAACGAAGTCGAAGAGCTGAAAAAGCGCATCGACGCCGCCGGCTTGCCAAAGGACGCCCTGGCCAAGGCCCAGGCCGAGCTGAACAAGCTCAAGCAGATGTCGCCGATGTCGGCTGAAGCAACAGTGGTGCGTTCGTACATCGACTGGCTGGTTCAGGTGCCGTGGAAGGCCCAAAGCAAGGTTCGTCTGGACCTGGCGCGTGCCGAAGATATCCTCGATGCCGATCACTATGGCCTGGAAGAAGTCAAAGAGCGGATTCTCGAATACCTCGCCGTGCAAAAGCGCGTGAAGAAGATTCGTGGTCCGGTACTGTGCCTGGTCGGACCTCCAGGGGTCGGTAAAACCTCCCTGGCAGAGTCGATTGCTCACGCCACTAACCGTAAATTCGTACGCATGGCTCTTGGCGGCGTGCGCGATGAAGCGGAAATTCGCGGGCATCGTCGTACCTATATTGGTTCGATGCCGGGAAGATTGATTCAAAAGATGACAAAGGTGGGCGTTCGCAACCCGCTATTCCTGCTCGATGAAATCGACAAGATGGGCAGCGACATGCGCGGCGATCCGGCTTCGGCATTGCTCGAAGTGCTCGATCCCGAGCAGAACCACAACTTCAACGACCACTATCTGGAAGTCGATTACGACCTCTCCGATGTGATGTTCCTCTGCACCTCCAACTCGATGAATATTCCGCCAGCGTTGCTGGACCGGATGGAGGTGATTCGTCTGCCGGGTTACACCGAGGACGAGAAGATCAACATCGCGGTCAAATACCTGTCGCCGAAGCAGATCCAGGCCAACGGCCTGAAAAAAGGTGAGTTGGAATTCGACGAAGAAGCCATTCGCGACATCATCCGCTATTACACCCGCGAAGCCGGTGTACGTGGGCTGGAACGCCAGATCGCCAAGGTTTGCCGCAAGGCGGTGAAGGAGCATGCGCTGGAAAAACGCTTCTCGGTGAAGGTCACTTCCGACCTGCTGGAGCACTTCCTCGGCGTGCGCAAATTCCGCTACGGCCTGGCCGAGCAACAGGATCAGATCGGTCAGGTAACGGGCCTGGCCTGGACCCAGGTCGGTGGTGAGCTACTGACCATCGAAGCCGCCGTGGTACCTGGCAAAGGTCAGTTGATCAAGACCGGTTCACTGGGCGACGTGATGGTCGAATCGATCACTGCAGCACTGACGGTGGTGCGCAGCCGTGCGAAGAGCCTGGGAATCCCCCTGGACTTCCACGAGAAGCGCGACACCCATATCCATATGCCGGAAGGGGCGACCCCGAAAGACGGCCCTAGCGCTGGCGTAGGCATGTGCACGGCCCTGGTTTCTGCGCTGACCGGTATTCCGGTGCGGGCTGATGTGGCCATGACCGGGGAAATCACCCTGCGTGGTCAGGTGTTGGCGATCGGTGGTTTGAAAGAGAAACTTCTTGCAGCACATCGTGGTGGAATCAAGACCGTCATCATTCCAGAAGAGAATGTGCGCGATTTGAAGGAAATTCCTGACAATATCAAGCAGGATCTGCAAATTAAGCCAGTTAAATGGATTGACGAAGTCCTCCAAATTGCGCTGCAATACGCGCCGGAGCCCTTGCCGGATGTGGTTCCCGAGATAGTTGCAAAGGATGAAAAACGCGAGTCTGACTCTAAGGAAAGAATTAGCACGCATTAGTACGCATGAGCCTGGGGGGCTTTCTTGACAGCTTTTTAGAGCCCTTGTTATAAAGCGGCTCTTAAGTGTCTGTAGGCCATTCAGCACTGGTTTTTGCTTTCACCAAAAAACTTAGAATCATACTCAAATAGATATATAAGGGGACTTAGAGTGAACAAGTCGGAACTGATTGATGCTATCGCTGCATCTGCTGATATCCCGAAAGCTGCTGCTGGCCGTGCGCTGGATGCAGTAATCGAATCCGTCACTGGCGCTCTTAAGGCTGGCGACTCCGTTGTACTGGTTGGTTTCGGTACTTTCTCTGTTACCGATCGTCCTGCTCGCATTGGTCGTAACCCACAGACCGGTAAGACGCTGGAAATCGCTGCAGCCAAAAAACCAGGTTTCAAAGCCGGTAAAGCACTGAAAGAAGCCGTTAACTAAGCCTCCTTCAAGCCTTTGCCTACCCGGGTCGGGGTCTTTCCCGACCTGGCAGCGGAGCGGTAGGGCAGCCGGTTAGAAATCCGGTTTGTCACATCGGGATCGAAGGTTCGAACCCCTGTCCGCTCCGCCAGTTACGAGAAAGGCGCATCCTCGGATGCGCCTTTCTTCTATCCGGACTCTACCCACGCTCCACGGTTGCTTAATTTGAAGTACAACCGTTTCTGGGGGACGCATGCTGCAGAATATCAGGGACAATTCACAAGGCTGGATTGCCAAGACCATTATCGGGGTCATCGTCGCACTGATGGCGCTGACCGGTTTCGATGCCATTTTTCAAGCCACTTCCACCAGTAAGGACGCGGCCAAGGTCAATGGCGAAGAAATCACCCAGAATGAGTTGAGCCAGGCGGTTGATATGCAACGCCGTCAGCTCATGCAACAACTGGGCAAGGATTTCGACGCTTCCTTGCTCGACGAGAAGCTGCTGCGTGAAGCCGCTCTCAAAGGTCTGATCGACCGCAAGCTGCTGCTGCAAGGTGCGGAAAACTCCAAGTTCGCCTTCTCTGACGCCGCTCTGGATCAGGTGATCCTGCAAACGCCGGAATTCCTGGTGGACGGCAAGTTCAGCCCTGAGCGTTTCGACCAGGTGGTCCGTCAGCTGGGTTATAGCCGGATGCAGTTCCGTCAGATGCTGGCTCAGGAAATGCTGATCGGCCAGGTACGCGCCGGTCTGGCTGGCAGCGGTTTCGTGACCGATGCACAGGTGCTGGCATTCGCTCGTCTGGAAAAGCAGACCCGCGATTACGCTTCCCTGACCATCAAGGCCGACCCCGCGGCAGTCAAGCTGACCGACGATGAGGTCAAGGCTTACTACGACGAACACGCCAAGGAATTCATGTCGCCGGACCAGGTGGTTATCGACTATCTGGAGTTGAAGAAGGCATCCTTCTTCGATCAGGTCAGCGTCAAGGACGAAGACCTGCAGGCGCTGTATCAGAAAGAAACCGCCAACCTGTCCGAGCAGCGTCGTGCCGCGCACATCCTGATCGAAGTGAACGACAAGGTGAACGAAGCGCAGGCCAAGGCCAAGATCGAAGAGATCCAGGCGCGTCTGGCCAAGGGCGAAAGCTTCGAGGCGCTGGCCAAGGAGTTCTCCCAGGATCCGGGTTCGGCGAACAACGGTGGTGACCTCGGTTATGCCGGCCCTGGCGTCTATGACCCGGCCTTCGAGGAGGCGCTGTACGCCTTGAACAAGGACCAGGTATCGGCACCGGTACGCACCGGTTTCGGTTTCCACCTGATCAAGCTGCTGGGCGTCGAGGCACCTGAAGTGCCAAGTTTCGCCAGCCTGAAAGACAAGCTGACCCGCGAGCTGAAAACCCAGCAGGTCGAGCAACGTTTTGTCGAGGCGACCAAGCAGCTGGAAGACTCCTCGTTCGAAGCCTCGGACCTGGCCCAGCCGGCTCAAGAGCTGAAACTGACCGTACACACTTCCGCACCGTTCGGGCGTGAAGGGGGCGAGGGCATCGCCGCCAACCGCGCCGTGATTCAGGCTGCTTTCAGCCCTGAAGTGCTGGATGAGGGTGCCAACAGCACCGCTATCGAGCTGGACCCGGAAACGGTAGTGGTCCTGCGCGCCAAAGAGCACCGCAAGCCAGAGCAACTGCCATTGGAAAGCGTCGCTAGCAGTATCCGCACGCAATTGGCCAAGGAGCACGCCAGTGCTGCCGCCAAGGCCAAGGCCGATGCCTTGATCGCCAGCTTGCGTGAAGGCAAGACTGCACTGAAGGCGCCTGTCGACGGTCAGAGCTGGAAGGTTTCCGAAGCGGTGACCCGTGGCCAGGAAGGCGTCGAGCCGATCGTGCTGCAGACCCTGTTCCGCATGGCCAAGCCAGCGGCCAAGGACAAGCCGACCTTCAGCAGCGTGACGCTGCCGAACGGCAGCCTGGTGGTCTTGCAACTGAGTGGTGTGAACGAAGCCGCTGCACCAACCGATGAAGAGAAGGCCCAGTACCGTCGCTTCCTCGCGTCGCGTGTGGGTCAGCAAGACTTCGCCGCGTACCGCAAGCAGTTGGAAAACCAGGCTGACATCAAGCGCTTCTGATGCCCGACTGAAGTAACAAACAGGGACCCCGGCCAACGCGCCGGGGTTTTTGTTTTTAGCGTATGGCGGGAAACCCATGGCGTCGGGCGTTCACGGCCACCAGCAGGCAAGCCAGTAACAGGCCGATGATCACCCAGGGAAACGACAATACGCCCGGGCCTTCCAGCAGCCCGCCACCCACCAGCCCGCCCCCGGCGATCGCCAGGTTCCAGGCGGTCACCAGCATCGACTGCGCGGCATCGGCAGCGTTCCCGGCAGCTTTGGCCAGCGCGGTTTGCAGCAACGTGGCCAGGCCTCCGAACGACAATCCCCAGAGGGCTATCGAGGCATAGACCGCCATCGGCGTATCGGCCTGGAACGCCAGCAGCAGCGCCGAAAGAGCGAACAGGACGCAACTGACGAGTACCAGTTGACGCAACCAGCGATCGATCAGCAGCAGGCCACCCAGTGGAAGTCGGTCGCGACGCCTGGACTCGATGTCCAGCAGGTCGGCGGTGGCAAGAGGTTTGGTCATGGTGTCAGGCTCGCTACAGGTTTCAGGAAGTAGGGAGGCTGAGGGTAGGGCGCTGTGGTAAAGAGAAAAATAGGCTAAGGTTCCGAACTTATCGGACATCTGTGTCCGTAATGGTGAGGTCGGCGATGGACTGGTTGAGCAATATCTCGGTCTTCCTGCATGTGGCGAAAACCCGCAGTTTCACCGAGGCGGGGCGGTTGTTGGGGGTATCCTCGTCGGCTGTCGGCAAGAGTATCGCGCGGCTCGAGGAGCGCCTGGAGACCCGGTTGTTCCATCGCAGTACCCGCAGCATCACCCTGACCGCCGAAGGCGCGAGTTTTCTCGAGCGCTGCCGCAGAATTGTCGCCGAGGCCGAGGCGGCCGAATTCGATCTGTGCAAGTCTTCCAATGCCCCGCGGGGCAAGTTGCGAGTCAGCCTGCCGCAGGTTCACGGCCTGGTGATGCCGGTATTGGTGGAGTTCATGCAGCGTTATCCGCAGATCGAACTGGATATCGAGCTGACGGACCGCATAGTGGATGTCGTGGAGGAGGGCTTCGATGCCGTGATACGGACCGGCAGCCCCGGCGACTCGCGGCTGGTGGCCCGGTCGCTGGGCCAGTTCCGCCTGGTGCTGGTGGGCACGCCTGAGTACTTTCGCGAGCGGGGCGTTCCGCAGGCCCCCGCGGACCTGGCTAACCACGGATGCTTGCGGCATACCTTCCATAACACCGGCAAATTCGAGCATTGGCCGCTGCGACGAGCGGTCGATGCCCCGGAGCCGCTGTTGCCGACGCGTTTTGTCAGTACCTCTATCGAAGCGGTGGACCACGCCGTGCGCAGTGGGCTGGGGATCGCCTGCCTGCCCGATTTCATGGTGCGCGAGGCGGTTGCACGGGGCGAGTTGCAGCAGGTGCTCGATGAGCATCTGGAACACAGCGGCACCTTCTGGTTGCTCTGGCCTGCGAGCCGGCACACCGCCGCCAAGCTGCGGGTGTTCATCGATCATCTGTGCGCGCGACTTTTTCCGGCAAACCGTGGTCAGTAACCTTGTATTAATTTTTAAGACACTAATCCGCGCGCCCTGTGGCCTCGAACTGTTGCACAATACGCCCCGGACCGTTTTCCTCAGGATTTTCGATGCATAGATCATTTCACCTGCGTGCTGCCGGGTTGACGCTGCTGCTGGCGGCTGTCGCCGGTTGTTCGTCGCAGAAGACCGCCATTTACGAGCATGAAAACTTCGATGACTCCGGCACTTTTTCGCGCAATTACCCGGTGAATGAGACGGCGTCCTGCGAGGCCGCCCGTCGCGCCTTGCTCAGCCAGGGCTACATCATCACCAGCAGCGATCCGAAGCTGGTCAGTGGTCACAAGAGCTTCCAGCAGACTGGCGAAACCCACATGGAGATCAGCTTCAGCGTGGTGTGCGCCCAGGATGGCAACACCGGCCACCGTTCCACGGTGTTCGCCAACGCCCTGCAAGACCGTTATGCCCTGAAGAAGGTCAACAACTCGGCAAGCCTGGGGGTGGGTGTGCTGGGCTCGGTATCGATGCCGATCGGCTCGACCGACGACTCGATGGTCAAGGTCGCCAGCGAGACGGTTTCCTCGGCGAAGTTCTACGAGCGTTATTTCGCCCTGGTGGAGCTGTTCCTGCCGCAGGAAGCGAAAAAGGCCGCGCACATCATCGAGAAACCCAAGACCGATCTGGGCGTGCCCGAACCCAAGCCCGCCGAGCCTGCCGCAGCGCCGGCCTCGGCCCCAGTGACGCCACAACCGGCGCCTGTTGCACCGGCTGCCGAGCCGACTCCGGCCACTCCGTCCGTAGCGCCAGCCGAATCGAACCTCTCGCAACCGCTGGCACCACCGGCGGAAGCGGCGCCCATTGCGCCGGGCGCACCTGCCGAGCCGACGCCGCCCACCGAGATCGTTACCCCGCCTCCCGCCAGCACCTTGCCGGCGCCGACAGAGCCGATTCCGGCGCTGCCACAGTAAGCATCTGCGGATAGCTGCGAGATCGACCCAGGTGTCGATCCCGCGGTTGCCGAGCCTCTCTGAACATTTCTTTGCCAGCTTGCGGGTAAATCCGTTGCCAGCTGCTACGTTCCATTTGAGGGACGCAGATTGCGCACGGTATTTTTTCTGTCACACCGGCACTTTATGCTGACGGCTAAGTCAGTAAGAAGACTACTCAGCGAGCAGATTACCTACACCCCACACACAAGGAGTCCGCCATGGACGATTACCAAGAAGAACTGCTGGAATTCCAGGCTTTCGAACTGGATCCGCTGGAACCCGCAGAAGACGCCACCGAGCTGTAACGCCGGTGGCGTTTTTTTTCAGGCGGACTGCCGGTGGCTGCGACGAAATTCACCCGGTGTCTGGCCGCTCCAGCGCTTGAAGGCGCGTTGAAAGGCCTCGGCTGAGGCAAACCCCAACAGATAGGCAATTTCCCCGAAGGCCAGTTCGGTATCGCGAATGTAGGTCATGGCCAGGTCGCGGCGGGTGTCGTTGAGAATGGCGCGAAACTGCGTGCCTTCCTCGGCCAGTTTGCGGCGCAAGGTCCAGGTTGGCAGCTTCAGGCGTGCCGCCACTTCTTCCAGGTCGGGTTCCCGGCCACCATTGAGCAAAGGCCCCAGCAATTGAGTGATGCGTTCACGCAGGCTGCGGGTGCGGGTCAGTTGCTCCAGTTCCCGTTCACACAGTTGCAGCAGATGGCGCCAGGTGCTGGGGCAGTGCTCGACATTGCGCTGGGCCAGGGTGGCCTGGCTCAGGCGCAGCTGATTGTGCTCGGCGCCGAACTGGATCGGGCAATCCCCCAGGCTGGTGTAGCGTTCGCGGTAATCGGTCTGGGCAAACTCGATCTCGATGCGTTCGGCCTTGACCGGTAAGCCGAGGCTGCCCAGTTGCTGGAGCCAGCCGGCCAGGATCGAATCCACCACAAAGCGGTTGTAGGCGTTATAGGGGCTGATGGAGTAGAAGCGCAGCCAGGCGCCGTCGGCGTCTTCGTGGAAGCTCGACTGGCCGCGATAGTTCGAGCCATACAGGGCCTCGAAGCGGGTCAGGCAGCGTGCGGCTTCACGCACGGTCGGCGCCTGGGCGGCGGTGACGCCCGCCAGCCCGGCCTGGCTCAGGCGGCTGAGCTGGCCCATGCGAAGTCCCAGCGCCGGATCGCCGGTCAGTTGAATCGCCGCATGGCCCAGGCGCATGTAACGGGGAATCGACAGCCGCGCCCCGGCCTCGGCCAGGCGCGCGGCATCCAGTCCGTATTGTTCCAGCAGCGGCTGCGGGTCGAGGCCATGGCTGCGCACCGCGTCGGCCAGGCTATGGACGAAGCCCACCGACAGGTCTCCGAGGCGCATCGGCTGGGGCTTCATGGATTTACAACCAGATATTCAGCAAACGCGCGCCACGGGCATCGCCATCGGCGAAGTGCTCGCCGTTGCTGTTGATGAAGCTTTGTCCGGCGCTGCCCTGATCCCAGAACTGGCCGCGCAGAAACACGCTGACACCGGCGCTGGCCAGGCTGCTGGGCACGCGACTGGTCAGGGTCAGGCGGCGCCAGGCCTCGCCTTCGCTGACTTCTTCCGGCTTGAGGCTGACCTCGCTCGGGGTCGAGAGGTTCTTGTAGCCGCGCCACGGCCGGTCCCAGGCGCCGCGGCCCATGACGAAGGCCGGGACCGCCACCAGTTGCGCGCCCTGGGCGTTGAGCTTGCGGTAGTTGTCCGGGTACCAGCTGTCGCTGCCGATCAGCACGCCCAGGCGCCCGGCCGGGGTGTCGACCACCTGCACAGCCTGGTCGGCACTGGCCTGGATAAAACCGCGTTCGTCGAAGGTCGGGTACAGCTGGCGTTGCGGCTGGCCGATCGGCAGGCCGTCGCTGTCGAAGACCAGGGTGGTGTTGTACAGCGCGCCGCTGCCGATGCGCAGGTTGCTGCCTTCGATCACCGGCTCGGGCAGGACAATGGAGCCGGCCACCAGGGTGATGCCAAATTCCTTGGCCAGGCCGCCGAACAGCCGCTGGTATTGATCGGCCATGCTCCTGGCCTTCATCCGCAGGTGCGCGTCGTCCAGGCGATTGTCACCCTTGGCGGTGATCAGGGCGCGCAGGAAGGGCAGCGGGTTGCTCACCGCCAGCCAGTTCATCGCCTCTTTCAGGCTGGAGGCCTGGTACAGCTCGTTTTTCTCGCCGCTGACCATCAGCCAGGTGCCAATGTGCTCCGGCAGCACCACCACGGTCTTTTCGTTCAGCAGCCCCTGGTCCCGGGCCTGCTGCAGGTAGGCCGCGAGCTTGCGGTGCAGGCGCTCGGGGCTCTGGTAGTCGGTGGGGAACAGTTCAGGCTGGATGCCCAGCAGATTGCCATGGTCGGCGGGGGTGCCCTGGTCTACCGCGAGCTGGATGCGCAGGTCGGAAAGGTAGTGACCGATCGGCCGCTCGCGGGTCCACAAGGCGTAGCTGGTCAGGGCGGCAATCAGGGCCAGGGTGAAGGTGAAGTACAGAAGTTTGCGCATGGGAAGACAGTCGGCAGCCGTGTGCGGGATTCGCTGACTAGGGTAGGGCCCATGCCCGCGATTGCCAAGGCCGGGCAGCGCATTTGGATCAATAAGTTGTCAGTTACGGTCATTGAGCGCCTCGGGGGCTGCTCTTAGTCTGTCGAACATGACCGACGGGAGCCGCAGAGCTTCCGCATTTTTTCCGTGATCGTTCGATGTGGAGTTACCGATGGCCGCCGCTCACTACCCGCATTTGCTGGCCCCGCTGGACCTGGGCTTTACCACCCTGCGCAACCGTACCCTGATGGGTTCGATGCACACCGGCCTGGAAGAAAAACCCGGTGGTTTCGAGCGCATGGCCGCCTACTTCGCCGAGCGCGCCCGCGGCGGCGTCGGCCTCATGGTCACCGGCGGCATCGGCCCCAACGACGAAGGCGGCGTGTACTCCGGCGCGGCCAAGCTGACCACCGAGGAAGAGGCACTCAAGCACCGCATCGTCACCCGCGCGGTCCACGAGGCGGGCGGCAAGATCTGCATGCAGATCCTCCACGCCGGGCGTTATGCCTACAGCCCGAAACAGGTGGCGCCGAGCGCGATCCAGGCGCCGATCAACCCGTTCAGGCCCAAGGAACTGGACGAAGAAGGCATCGAGAAACAGATCCGCGACTTCGTCACCTGCTCGACCCTGGCGCAGCAGGCCGAGTACGACGGCGTCGAGATCATGGGCTCCGAAGGCTACTTCATTAACCAGTTCCTCGCCGCGCACACCAACCACCGGACCGACCGCTGGGGCGGCAGCTACGAAAACCGCATGCGCCTGCCGGTGGAAATCGTCCGCCGCGTACGCGAAGCGGTAGGCCCGGACTTCATCATCATCTTCCGCCTGTCGATGCTCGACCTGGTGGAAGGCGGCAGTAGCTGGGAAGAAATCGTGCAACTGGCCCAGGCCATCGAGCAGGCCGGCGCGACCCTGATCAACACCGGGATCGGCTGGCACGAAGCGCGGATTCCGACCATCGCCACCAAGGTGCCGCGTGCCGCTTTCAGCAAGGTCACGGCCAAGCTGCGCGGTTCGGTATCGATCCCGCTGATCACCACCAACCGCATCAACACCCCGGAAGTGGCCGAGCAGATCCTCGCCGAAGGCGACGCCGACATGGTTTCCATGGCGCGGCCGTTCCTCGCCGACCCGGAGTTCGTCAACAAGGCGGCCGCGGGGCGTGGCGACGAAATCAATACCTGCATCGGCTGCAACCAGGCCTGCCTGGACCACACCTTCGGCGGCAAGCTCACCAGCTGCCTGGTCAACCCGCGGGCCTGCCACGAGACCGAGCTCAACTATTTGCCGGTGCAGCAGATCAAGAAGATCGCCGTGGTCGGCGCCGGCCCTGCCGGGCTGTCCGCCGCGACCGTGGCGGCCGAGCGTGGCCACCAGGTGACGCTGTTCGATTCGGCCAGCGAAATCGGCGGCCAGTTCAATGTCGCCAAGCGCGTGCCGGGCAAGGAGGAGTTCTTCGAAACCCTGCGCTACTTCAAGCGCAAGCTGCAGACCACCCATGTCGAGCTGTGCCTGAACCGCCGGGTCGATGTCGAGCAACTGGTGGCCGGCGGCTATGACGAAATCATCCTGGCCACCGGTATCGCCCCGCGCACGCCGGCGATCCCGGGTGTCGACAACGCCAAGGTCCTGAGCTACCTGGACGTGCTCTTGCAGCGCAAGCCGGTGGGCCAGAAAGTGGCGGTGATCGGGGCCGGCGGCATCGGTTTCGACGTCTCCGAATTCCTCGTGCATCAGGGCGTGGCCACCAGCCAGGACCGTGAAGCGTTCTGGAAGGAGTGGGGCATCGACACGCACCTGGAGGCCCGTGGCGGCGTCGCCGGCATCAAGCCCGAGCGTCATGCCCCGGCGCGGCAGGTGTTCCTGCTGCAGCGCAAGACCTCCAAGGTCGGCGACGGCCTGGGCAAGACCACCGGCTGGATCCACCGCACCGGCCTGAAGAACAAGCAGGTGCAGATGCTTAACAGCGTCGAATACCTGAAGATCGACGACGCCGGCCTGCATATCCGCATCGGCGAGAGCGGCGAGCCGCAGGTGTTGCCGGTGGACAACATTGTGATCTGCGCCGGCCAGGACCCGCTGCGCGAACTGCACGAAGGCCTGGTGGCCGCCGGGCAGAACGTGCACCTGATCGGTGGCGCCGACGTGGCCGCCGAGCTGGACGCCAAGCGCGCGATCAACCAGGGCTCGCGCCTGGCCGCCGAACTCTGATCCGCCGCGAATCATGGCCACCGCGACGAGCGCGGTGGCCTGATTATGTCCGCTGCATGGCCGATCGCAGCCTGCGCCAGCGGTTACACCGGGGATCAGGTAGCCGCTGGCGAAGGCTGCGATCGGGGCCGCAGCACCCGCTATCAGGGACTCCGCAGTTTTGCTGATAGACTCCCCGCCTCACTCCTTCCAAACCTCCCCATCCATGGCGTTTCCTGCTTCCTTCGACTGGCTGCCCAGCGCACCCTTGCAACCCCTGGCCCTCGACTGGTTGTCCCGTGCCGGGGTGGAAGTGGCGGTCTTGCGCCTGGACCAGATCGACCCGCTGATCTCCGGCAACAAGTGGTTCAAGCTCGCCCCGCATCTGGCGGCGGCGAGCCAAGCCGGCGCTGAGGGCATCATCAGCCTGGGCGGCGCGCACTCCAATCACCTGCATGCGCTGGCGGCCGCTGGCAAGCGTTTTGGTTTCGCCACCGTGGGGCTGCTGCGCGGCCATCCGCAGGACACGCCCACCGTGCTCGACCTGCAAGGCTTCGGCATGCAGCTGCACTGGCTCGGTTACGCCGGCTACCGGGCGCGGCATGAGCCTGATTTCTGGCAACCCTGGCAGGCGCAGTACCCCAGGCTGTTCCCGGTGGCGGAGGGCGGCGGTGGCTTGCTCGGGGCGACCGGCTGCATGCCGCTGGTGAAGCAGCTGCGCAGCCAGCTGGATACCCTGGGTTGGGATGACTATCACGGCTGGTGGCTGGCCGCTGGCACCGGCACCACCCTGGCCGGGCTAGTGCTGGGGGAAGCCGGCGCCCAGCCAGTGTATGGCGCCCTGGCGGTGCCGGACGACCATGGCGTCGCGCAACAGGTGGCGGCGATTGTGCGGGAGGCGGGGCTGCAGGCTGCGCGCTATGAATTGCTCGACAGCAGTCGTGGCGGTTTCGCCAAGGTCGACCCGCTGCTGCTGGAATTTATCGAGGAGAGCGAACGGCACAGCGGCATCCCCCTGGAGCCGCTGTACACCGGCAAGGCCTTGCTGGCCCTCAAGCAACAGGTCGAGGTTGGGCGGTTTGCCGCCGGCAGCCGCCTGGTCTTCGTCCATACCGGCGGCTTGCAGGGCCGCCGGGGGTTCGCCGCGCCGGCGCAGCCTTAGCCGCGCTTGGGCAGCATGCGTTGCAGGGTGTTGTCGCGCATAAAGTAGTGGTGGTAAAGCCCGGCCACCGCATGCAGGCCGATCAGCCAGTAGCCGACGGTGCCCAGCAGCACATGCCAGCCTTCGACCTGCTTGGCGAACTGTTTGTCTTCAGCCACCAGCAGCGGCAGGTCGATGCCGTAGAACATCACCTGATGGCCTTCGGCGCTGGTGATCAGCCAGCCGAGGATCGGCATGGCGATCATGAACAGGTACAGGGCCCAGTGCATCAGCTTGGACAGCAGCATCTGCCAGCTCGGCGGTGTGGGCAGGATCTTCGGCGCCACCCCCAGGCTGCGGGCGAACAGGCGCAGCCAGACCAGCACGAACACCGTCAGGCCGAGCATGAAGTGCGCTTCCTTGATCAGCGTCCGGCCACCGCTGCCCTTGGGGAAAATGCCGCGCAGTTCGATGCAGGCGTACACCGCGATCAACAACACCAGCATCAGCCAATGCAATGCAATCGACACCGTACTGTAACGGCTGTCGGAGTTCTTCCAGGGCATAGATCCTTCCTCGTTCATCAGGTCAGTTATCTCCGTTCTTAACGACGGAGTGCTGTAACTGTAATCCTGTTTCCGAGGCTCTGCCCGGGGCAAATGCGCGGTTTGAGCGGGTAGCGGAAAAAAAACGGCAGCCGCGGATCGGGGCTGCCGTTGGGGGGAGGCAAGTGGCCGATCAGCTGCTTTGCGGCATCTCGCCGCTGGCCAGGCGCTGGTTGATG
The DNA here is from genome assembly GCF_900215185.1 of Pseudomonas sp. LAMO17WK12:I10. Classification (NCBI taxonomy): domain Bacteria; kingdom Pseudomonadati; phylum Pseudomonadota; class Gammaproteobacteria; order Pseudomonadales; family Pseudomonadaceae; genus Pseudomonas; species Pseudomonas sp. LAMO17WK12:I10. Next base: position 36,586 of record NZ_OBDX01000017.1, read on the forward strand.
TCGGCGATCACCTGCGGCAGGTCGCTGATGGTGTCGATCATGTAGTGCGGGCGCGAACCTTCGAACAACGCGTGGATGCGCTGGCGCTCGCCGGCCAGGGTGTCGCTGCCCAGGGCGCGATAACCTTCGTAGGTCAGCCCCAGGGCGTTGCCGGAGCAGATCAGGGCCACGGTCCACATGCCAGCGCGCCGTCCTTCGAGAATGCCCGGCACGGTGTCGTCGATCTTTACGCAGGCGGCGACATCGTCGATCCCCAGGGCGATCACGTTGGCCAGGGCCTGGGCCGGCCATGGGCGGCCGTTCGGCACTTCATCGGTGGCCACCACATGGTCGGCGACGTAGCCATGGGTCGCGGCCAGTTCCACCACCTTGTCCATGACCTGCTTCGGGTAGCCGGAGCAGGAGCCGATCTTTATGCCTTGCTGGCGCAGGCTGGCGATGGTCTCCAGGGCGCCGGGAATCAGCGCCGAATGTTCGGCGATCTTTTCGATCTGCAGCGGCATGAAGCGCTGGTAGATGGCGGTGACATCCTCATCGGTCGGAGTGCGGCCGAACACCTGGCGATAACGCTCGGCAACCTGCGGCAGGTCGCACAGGGTGCGGATATGGTCCCACTTGCCCATGCCCATCGGGCCGCGGGCTTCTTCGATGGAGACCTGCACATCGAACTCGGCGAAGGCTTCGACGAAGATCTGGGTCGGCGCGAAGGAGCCGAAGTCGACCACGGTGCCGGCCCAGTCGAGGATGGCGGCTTGCAGCTGGTTGGGGGTGTTGTAATGCATGTCTGGAAAACCCGTGTAGGAGCGAGCTTGCTCGCGAAAAAAGTTGGGGGCGCCGTCTGTATCGCGAGCAAGCTCGTTCCTACAGGCCGTGTGGTGGTTGTAGCAATCAGATATCCAGCACTTGCATTTCCCGCAGCACGTCGGCGATGGCCTGGACCGCGGCGCGCATCCCGGTCGGGTCGACATGGCCGATGCAGCCGACGCGGAAGGTTTCGACCTGGGTCAGCTTGCCGGGATAGAGGATGAAACCCTTGTCCTTGACCCGTTCGTAGAACTCCTTGAACTGGTAGCGCGGACCTTTCGGCGCGTGGAAGGTGACGATGATCGGCGCCTGGATCGCCGCCGGTAAAAAGCTGCGCAGGCCCAGTCGCGCCATGCCGTCGAGCAGCGCCTGGCAGTTGGCGGCATAACGCTGGTGGCGCGCTGGCAGGCCGCCTTCTTCGTGGTATTGCAGCAGCGCTTCATGCAGCGCCGCGACCACATGGGTCGGCGGCGTGAAGCGCCATTGCCCGGTCTTGACCATGTAGCCGTGCTGGTCGTGCAGGTCCATCGCCAGCGAGTGCGAGTTGCCGGCGGCCGCGGCCAGGGCTTCCTTGCGGGCGAAGACGAAGCCCATGCCGGGGACGCCTTCCAGGCATTTGCCGGACGCGGCGATCAGCGCGTCGAACGGCACGTGCCGGGCATCGATCGGCAGGGCGCCGAAGGAACTCATGGCGTCGATGATCAGGCGCTTGCCGTGACCGGCCACGACCTGGGCGATCTCCGGCAGCGGGTTGAGGATGCCGGTGCTGGTTTCGCAGTGGATCAGCGCCACATGGGTGATGGCGGCATCGGCTCGCAGCAGGCGATCGACGTCGGTGGCGCTGGTCGGCTGGTCCTCGGCGGTTTCGAAGGTGCTGAAGTCGCGGCCCAGCACTTCGCAGATCTTCGCCAGGCGCTTGCCGTAGGCGCCGTTGATCAACACCAGCACCTTGCCGCCCCGTGGCACCAGGGTGCCGATGGCGGCCTCCACGGCGAAGGTGCCGCTGCCTTGCAGGGGCACGCAGTGGTGGCTGGCGGCGCCGTTGACGATGGCCAGCAGCTGTTCGCAGAGGCTGGCGGTCAGCTGGTTGAAACGGTCATCCCAGGAACCCCAGTCCACCAGCATCGCCTGGCGGGTGCGGGCCGAGGTGGTCAGGGGGCCGGGGGTGAGCAGGATGGGCGCGGCAGTACTCAATTCGGGTGTCCTCGCAGAAGCGCTGTGGGATGCGCTTGGGATAAAAACTACGGGGCCTAAATTGCAGTTTGGCTCGTTATCAATCAAATTGTTTGTCGTTATGCCAGCCATAAGTGAGGCCGATAGATATGAACCTGTTCCAGCTGCGCGCATTCGATGCCGTGGCCCGTGAAGGCAGCTTCACCCGGGCCGCGGCGCGGCTGTTCATCAGCCAGCCGGCGGTCACCGGGCATATCAAGGCGCTGGAGGAGCACTACCAGATCACCCTGCTGCGCCGCACCGCGCGCCGGGTCGAACTGACGGAAGAGGGCACCCGGCTGGCGGCGATCACCCGCGCCATGTTCGGCCTGGCCGAAGAGGCCCAGGCCATGCTCGAAGCCAACCGGCAACTGCTCACCGGGCGCCTGGAAGTGGCGGCGGACGGCCCGCACCTGGTGATGCCGATGCTCGCCAGCCTGCGCGAGCGCTATCCGGGGATTACCGTCAACCTGCGCCTGGGCAATGCCCAGGAAACCCTGGCGGCGCTGCTTTCGGAGCACGCCGATGTGGCGGTGCTGACCGAGGTCGAGCCGCGCAAGGGCCTGCACCTGCAGAGCCTTGGCGAGTCGCGGATCTGCGCGCTGGTGCCGCAGGGCCATCCATGGCTGGCCGAACCCGAGGGCGTGAGGCTGGAGCGACTGGACCAGGTGATCATGGTCCTGCGCGAACCGGGCTCGATTACCCGCCGCACCTTCGACCAGGCCTGCGCCCAGGCCGGGATCAACCCCAGGGTGCTGCTGGAGCTGGACAGCCGCGAGGCGGTGACCGAGGCGGTGGCGGCGCAGCTGGGGGTGGGCGTGGTGTCGTCACTGGAACTGAGCCCCGACCCACGGGTGCGGGCGGTGCCGATCATCGGCGCGGGGCTGCTGAACCGGCACATGCTCGGCTGCCTGGAGCGGCGCCGGGAGTTGCGCCTGATCCAGGCGTTTCTGCAGCTGGCGCCGCCGAACTGACGCGCGGATTGCCCTGAACCTGTCGCCGCTGCCGCAGGCTGCGATCGATCTGGGCGGCATTCCGACAACGCGGGCGCACGATCTTGAGACCACAGAAGGCCTTCGGCCTTATCGCAGCCTGCGGCAGCGGCTACAGGGGCATCCTGCTTTCGCGACCACTATTCAGGAAAGGTCGCCACGGGATCCGATGCGGGACAGGTGGTCGCGGATCTGACTTTTTGGTCGATTGGTGCCTTCAGGCCGTATAAACTTGCCCATCGCGTCGGCCACATCCAACTCGACGCCACAGATCAAAGAGAGTGAGTAATGGGCGCACAGTGGAAGGTTAAACACAAAGAAGCAGCAGCCAACGCCAAGGGCAAGATCTTCGGCAAGCTGGTCAAAGAGATCACCATTGCTGCCCGCAACGGCGCTGACGTCGCCACCAACGCACACCTGCGTCTGGTGGTGGAGCAGGCGAAAAAGGCCTCGATGCCCCGCGAGACCCTGGAGCGTGCGATCAAGAAAGGTTCGGGCCAGCTCGGCGAGACCGTGCAGTACCACCGCGTGACCTACGAAGGTTTCGCGCCGCACCAGGTGCCGCTGATCGTCGAATGCGTGACGGACAACATCAACCGCACCGTGGCGGAAATCCGCGTGGCCTTTCGCAAGGGCCAACTGGGCGCTTCCGGTTCGGTGTCCTGGGACTTCAACCATGTCGGCATGATCGAAGCCGCGCCGGACAGCCCGGACGCCGATCCGGAACTGGCGGCCATCGAAGCCGGGGCCCAGGATTTCGAGCCTGGGGACGAGGGCGCGACCCTGTTCCTGACCGAGCCTGCCGACCTCGACGCGGTGCAGAAAGCCCTGCCCGAGCAAGGCTTCACCGTGCTCTCGGCCAAGCTCGGCTACCAGCCGAAGAACCCGGTCAGCGGCCTGTCCGACGAGCAGATGGCGGAAGTCGAAGCCTTCCTCGAAGGCTTGGACAACCATGACGACGTGCAGGATATGTTCGTCGGCCTGGCGGGGTGAGCCCAGCCCGGTGAATCGCGCTACCTGAGCGATTCTTGCGCCAGCCGGCAAGCTCCAGCAGGAGCGAGTTGGCTGGCGATGCTCTTCAAATCCCCCGCAACACGTCCCCGACTTCGGCAAATCCCGGCCGCGCCAGCACCTGCGGCTGACAGCAGTCGTTGACCAGCGCCGCCAGGCGTTCATGCTGCCGCGGGCTCAGGCCCGACTCGATCCTTGCCAGCAACTCCTCCAGCAGAATGCCGAAGGCCCGTACTTCGATGCGTTGCAGGGCCCGGGTTTCCTCGGTGTCGGCCAGCGCATGGAAGGACGCCGCGCCAAAATCCCCCAGCAGGCACTCGCCCTGTGGGTTCCACAGAATGTTATGGCCGTACAGGTCGCCGTGGGTGATGCCCTGGTGGTGCAGGTGCGCGCCGACCGAAGCGATGCCGCGGGCCATGCGCAAGGCCGCGTCGGCGTTGAAGCGGGTGCGCTCGTCGTAGATGTCCCGGGTGCAGGAGGCCAGGCTCGGCAAGGCCGCCAGGTTGCGGTAGCTCGGCTCGATCAACTGCATCACCAGGCCGTTCTGCCCTTCGGGATGATCGCTGATCCGGCCTTCGACCCGGATCAGGTTCGGGTGCCGGCCGGCGCTGATGCAGGCGTTCATTTCATGCAGCGGCGAGCCGTCGCTGGTCATGCTGCCCTTGTACAGCTTGACCGCCACCTCGCTTGGCGCTTGCCCGGGGGGCTGCCAGCGGGCCTGGTGAATCACCCCGGAGGCGCCTTCGCCCAGGCGCTGCTGCACTTCCAGCTCGGCCCAGGGAATGCGTGCCACCGATTCCAGCGCCGCGGCGTCGGCCTCGGATTCCAACGGGTTACCGGCATAGGCCAGCCAGGTCAGGCGCGGCAGGCCAAGCAGGAAGGCCGGCAGTGCGCTGAGCCGGTTGGCAGCGATGCGGATCAGCTCCAACTGCTGGCATTGGCCGAGGCTCTGGGGCAACCGGGTCAGGCGGTTGCCGGAGAGCATCAGCTTTTGCAGGTGCGGGCGCTGGCCCAGTTCGTCCGGCAGTTCCTCGATGCGGTTGTCGGTGAGGATCAGCCAGCGCAACAGCGGCGGCAGGGAGGCGGCGGGCACCCGTTCGATGCGGTTGGCCTTGAAGCCGACCATGCTCAGTTGCGCGCACTGGCCGACGCAGGCCGGCATCTCGGTGAAGAGGTTATCGGAGCAGAACAGCACCCGCAGGCGGGTCAGGCGGTGCAAGTCGTCCGGTAGGCTGCTCAGGGCATTGCCGCTGAGGTTGAGGACTTCCAGCGAGTCCGCCAGGTCGAAGATTTCCCGGGGGAATTCGCTCAGCCCGCAAGACAGGTCCAGACGCTTGAGCCCGGTCAATTGGCCGGCTCGCAGTTGGGCAAGGGTATCCATGAATAGGTTCGACACTCAGGCAGGAGGAGGGCGCGTGGCCCTGGAAATGGCCGCCATGATAGCGGCGTGGAGTGGTGGGTGGCGACCGCCGGTTCAGCCCGGCGGCGTATCCGCGCTGATTTCCTGCAGCTGGCCCAGGCGGCTGCGGGTGCGCGCCAGGTCGATGGCGTTACCGCCCAGGCTTTCGCGCAGGGAGCGTTCGCCGATCAGGGTCAGGTGTTTGTCCTGGTCGTACAGCACGTCGATCAGGTTGATAAAGCGTTGCTGCACGGCAATCGGGCATTCGCCCAGCTCGGGCAGCTCGTCGATGATCCAGTGGTCGAAACGCCGGCTCAGTTCCAGGTAGTCCATGACCGCGGTCGGCTGTTCGCACAGGTCACTGAAGGCAAAACCCACGCTGTGCCGTTCGCACAGCCGTACCTGGAGTTGGCGCGCGCCGACCATCAGCGCCGAGGTCGGGCTGTTGCGCCGCGGCAGGCCCAGGCTCAGGCGTTGCTGCTCGCTGCCGGGCCACAGGTAACGGCCCTGGGTGAACACCTGCTGCGAATGGCTGCGGGGCTGGCTGCGGTAGTCGTGGGGGCCGCCGACCTCCATCACCTGCATGCGGCTGCCGATCAGGTCGATCACTGGTTTGAAGCGTGCGTGGTAGAGCGGGTTGGGCAGCAAGCCCTGGGGTGCGTAGTTGGAGGTCACCAGCAGCAGGATGCCGCGCTGGAACAGGGCCTTGAACAGCCGCGTGATCAGCATCGCATCGCCGATGTCGTGGACGTGGAACTCGTCGAAGCATAATACGCGGCAGTGGCTGAGCAGTTCGTCGAGGGTGGCCTCGAGGGCATCGGGCTGTTCGCGGTGACGGAACATGCCCTGGTGCAGTTGGGCGAAGAAATCGTGGAAGTGCAGGCGCTGTTTTTCCGCCAGCGGGATGGCGTGGAAGAAACCGTCCAGCAGCCAGCTCTTGCCCCGTCCCACCGCGCCATAAAGGTACAGGCTGCGGCTGGCGTTCGGCTTGGCGTCTGGCTGGAGCAGGGCGTTGGCCTGCTGGGCCATGTAGTCGATCACCCGCTGCTGGCTGTGGCTGAGGGTGTAGCCCTGGTCGTGGGCCATGTGCCGGAAATACTCGTGAATCACTCGGCCGTGGCTGGTGCTGGCGGCCGGCCGGGCGAAAGCCTTGCCGAAGAACGCGCGCAGCCTGGGCCAGCGCGATGGGCGTAGCGAGCGGTTTGGCGGTAAAGCGGCCAATGGTGTCACCCCGATGGTTCCAGGCCAGCTCCCCCCCTGGAACCGGCGCGGTAATTTAACCAATCCCCGGCCCGGCATCCAGCGCTGTCTGCAGGCGCTGATTGGTTCTACGAAAAGTTCTGGTCGGTACAGTTTTTTGCCCGTGCCACTGTGTTCGCCCCTGGTGCATCGGGCGCCCAGGGGGCTGTTTTATTGGCGGGCGGCTTGCCCACGGCGCTGGCGATTTCCCCGGCGCTGACTAACCTGAGCTGTACCTACCGTTCCTCAAAAGGATTGAGGCGTTGAATGGCAAGCCGGTTTTTTGCAGTCATGAGCATGCTGCTCGCCGCGACAGCATCGGCGGTGGAACTCCAGGTGGAGGTCCGGGTCGACGTGCAGCGTGGTTGCCAGCTGGTGGGGCAGCAGCGCGACGCCGGCGTCGAGCAACTGGGCGTGCTGGATTTCGGCAGCAGCCCGCGTCTCGACAATCCCGCCGGCCCCCTCAGCGCGGCGTTGCTCGACACTCGCCTGCCCAGGCTCGAGTGCAACCCGGACACCCCTTATCAAGTGCGCGTCGATGGCGGGCAACACGGGGGCGTCGGCGAAGTGCGCTACCTGGCCGGCAGTGCCGAACACAGCAAGCCCATTCCCTATCGCCTGTACCAGGACGCGGCCCGGCGCATTCCGCTGCCGGTGAATGTGCCGGTGAGCGGCCGGGTGCCGGACTCGGGTTCGGTGGACCTGCCGTTGTACGGGCGGATCGAGCCGCTGGCCGAGATCCCGCGGGTCAGCCGTTATTCCGATCTGCTGAAAGTGACGGTCACCTGGTAGTGGCCGTGAAGGAGCCGTCCGGTGGATCCGGGCAGTACAGGGAGGTCGCTCGCCATGAGCGGTCAAGGGAGAGTCCTGATGGATCTGAGATGGATGCGGTATGACAAGTAGACGCTGGGCGCTGGCGGCCCTGGGTTCCCTGCTACTGCTGGCCGACCATGCGCAAGCGGCGATCAGCGGGCAGATACACGCGCGGCTGACCATCATCGCCGGCTGTGAAGTGACCAATGGCGCGACCCGCACGCCCGAGAATCCGGTCGACGACTTAGGCCTGCTGGATTTCGGCCAGCATGGCCCGACCTGGAGTGCTCCCCTGAGAGCCAATGTCAGCGGTAGCGGCAGCGGGCACCTGGAGGTGGCCTGCAACCCTTCGGTGACCGGTTTCACCGTGACCATCGACGGCGGCCGCAATGGCGACGGCAGCACCCGGCGCCTGAGCAATGGTCGCCAGACCATTGCCTATCGGCTGTTCCTCGATGCCTCCGGCAGCGACAGCTACAGCATCGGTCAGCAACGCAATTTCGCCGTTACCAGTGGGGCCCAGGTACCGATCCCGGTGTTTGGCTCGGTGGTCGCGAATAGCCATGCGCTGCCGGCAGGGGTCTACACCGACACCCTGACGGTGACGCTGGATTGGTAAACCCAAAGAGGACGAATGTCATGCACATGCTTGTATCCCGGATCGCCTTGTCGCTGCTTGGACTGGCCATGTTTTCCGTGGCCCAGGCCGCGACGGTCACCGGCCAGATCACGTCCAGCCTGATTCTCACCAGCAGTTGCCAGGTCAATGGCGCGGGCGGCAGCAGCGGCCTGAACTTCGGCGCCCTGAACTTCGGCACCACCGACAGCCTGTTCACCCAGGCCACGGCCCAGGTGCTCGGTGGCGGCGGCGGGGCCTTGTCGATCCTCTGTTCCAGCGGCACCAGCCCGGTGGTGAAGGTCCGTGCGGGTGCCCACGACGGCCAGTCCGCCGGCGGCACCCGGGCCCTGGCCGATGGCAGCGGCAACTTCGTGCCTTACGACTTGTACACCGACTCCGGGCATTCGCAGCTCCTGGCCATCGACGATGTCATCAACCTGGCCACCAGCACCGGCGTGGCGCAGACCGTCAATATCTACGGCAAGGCGCTCGGCAAGGCTGGCCTGCCGGCGGGCACCTACACCGACACCGTCGCCGTCGAACTGACCTTCTGACGCCATGGCCCGTCACGCGTGCGCGGCGCTGGTGCTGCTCGGTGCCAGCAGCCTGCCGCTGCCCCTGGCGGCGGTGACCAGCCAGAGCTTCCAGGTCAGCGCCACGGTGGTCGCCGGGTGCCTGGTGGTGGGTGGCGTGAGCAATTACGGCAACCTGAACTTCGGCAGCCAGTCGGCGTTGTCCACCAGCACGCTGCAGGTCGCCCTGGCGAACAGCGTGCAACTGCAATGCACGCCGGGGGTGACCCTGAACATGAGTGTCGACGGCGGCCAGTACAACAGCAGCGGACGGCACATGCAGCTCGATGGCGGCAGTGCGCGGGTGGCTTATCAGCTGTTTCGCGACGCGGCGTTCAGCCAGAGCCTGGGCATCGGCCAGAGCGTGGCGGTGGCCTACAGCGACGCGAACAACATCAGCCTGCCGATCTACGGCCAGGTGCAATTACCGGGCAACCAGCCTGGGGGGACGTACAGCGATGTGCTGCAGGTGCAGTTGTCGTGGTGATGGGGCAAGACCATAAGGAGTAGCGGTATGTATTCGACTTCCCGGCGGTTGCAGGTCGTTGGTTGTGCCGTGCTGGCCATGGCGTTGCTGGGGGCGACCCAGGCCAGGGCCGCCAGCTCGGTGCTGATCTGGCCGATCGACCCGGTACTGGAGGCCGATCAACAGGCCAGCGCCTTGTGGCTGGAAAACCGCGGCACGGAAACCGCTAACCTGCAGATCCGGGTCTTTGCCTGGAGCCAGAGCGGCTTCGAGGACCAGTACCAGAACCAGCGGGAGGTGATCGGCAGCCCGCCGGTGGCGAAGATCGCGCCGGGGCAGAGGCAACTGGTCCGCCTGACCCGGACCCGCGAAGTCCCGCCCGGCCAGGAGCTGGCCTACCGGATCATCATCGATGAAATCCCCTTGGCGCAGCCGCCGATTGCCGAAGGCGAGGGCAAGACGGCGGCGGCCATCCGTTTCCAGATGCGTTATTCGGTGCCGCTGTTCGCCTACGGTGCCGGGCTCTGGAGCAAGGAAGACAGCACTCGCCAGCGTGATCCGAAAAGCGCCGGCGTGCCCGAGCTGAGCTGGCGCAAGGTGGCGGTGGATGGCCGCAATTACGTCGAGGTCCGCAACCAGGGCGCGGTGCATGCGCGCCTGACCGACGTGGCGCTCAAGCAGGCGGGGCAGACCCGGCCGCTGGTGGAAGGGCTGCTGGGCTACGTGCTGCCGGGGGCGATCATGCGTTGGCCGGTGCCCGCCGCGCCAACCGCGGACGCGGCGTTGCAGGTGCGGGTCAATGGCGCGCCGCAGGTGCAGAACGTTGCGCCGGCCCGCTGAGGCCATCTACCGCTGCGGGCAGACAAGGGTGCGGGGCTGTCCGGCGATCGGCGATTCAGGCTGACCGGTAGCGGCAGTCGCTGCTGGCCATGGAAGAAAGGTGTCCATCGATGGGCGTAACGCTTCAATGAACCTCGGCGCGGCTCGTCGTTTCTGGCGCCCGGGGTGGGCGGTGAGCGGGCTGTGTTGCTGGGTGTTCGCCTCCGGCAGCCTGGGTGGCGAACTGCCGCCGCCGCCCAGCGGCATGGAAGCGATCAGCGATGCCCAGCTGTTTCTGGAACTGGTGGTCAATCAGATGAATACCGGGCGAGTGATCGCCGTCGAGCAACGTGCCGGCCGCCTGTTCGTGCCGGCCCAGGCCCTGCGGGAAAGCGGGATGAAATTGCCCGAAGGGCTCGACGCCCAGGTTGCCCTCGACAGCCTGCAAGGGTTGCACAGCGACTACGACAGCCAGGGCCAGCGGCTGTTGCTGGAGGTGCCGCCGGACTGGCTGCCGGAGCAATTGATCGGCAGCCGCCAGGCCTATCCACGAACCCCGGCGCTGAGCAGTTTCGGCGCCTTGCTCAATTACGATCTGTACCTCAACGACACCGACGATGCCGGCACCTACCTGGCGGCCTGGAACGAGGTGCGGCTGTTCGACGGCTGGGGCACCCTGTCCAACACCGGCCAGTACCGGCGGACCTTTTCCGGCCTGGGCGAGGGCACGCTGAACAACGGCTACCGGCGCTATGACACCACCTGGCGTTACTCCGATGACGAGCGTTTGCTGACCTACGAGGCCGGCGACCTGGTCAGCGGCGCCTTGCCCTGGAGCAACTCGGTGCGCCTGGGCGGCGTGCAACTGTCGCGCGATTTTGCCGTGCGCCCGGACCTGGTGACCTACCCCTTGCCGCAGTTCGCCGGGGAGGCGGCGGTGCCGTCCTCGGTGGACCTGTTTATCAACGGCTACAAGTCCAGCAGCGCCGACCTGCAACCGGGGCCCTACACCCTGACCAATATCCCGTTCATCAACGGTGCCGGCGAAGCCGTGGTGGTGACCACCGATGCCCTGGGGCGGCAGGTGTCCACCACCGTGCCGTTCTATGTCACCAGCAGCCTGCTGCAAAAAGGCCTGAGCGATTTCTCGGTGGCCGCCGGGACCCTGCGCCGCGACTATACGCTGCGGGATTTCAGCTACGGCCCCGGCGTCACTTCCGGCAGCCTGCGCTACGGCCTGAGCGACAACCTGACCCTGGAAGGCCACGCCGAGGCGGCGCAGTCCCTGACCCTCGGCGGTTTCGGCGGCAACCTGCGCCTGGGCAACTTCGGCGTGCTCAACAGCGCCATCAGCCAGAGCCGCTTCGACGGCCAGGGCGGGCAGCAGGTCAGTCTCGGTTATCAGTACAGCAGCCAGCGCTACAGCCTGTCCTACCAGCGCATGCAGCGCCGCGACGGCTATGCCGACCTGACGGTGGTGGACAGCCCCTACGCCAGCCTCAGCCAGCGCAGTGAGCAACTGACCCTGAGCCTCAACCTCGAGCGCTACGGCAGCCTCGGTGTCGGTTATTTCGATGTGCGCGCCACGGACGACTCGCGCACCCGTCTGCTCAACCTGACCTGGAGCAAGCCGCTGTGGCGCAGCAGCAGTTTCTACCTGTCGGCCAACCGCGAGATCGGCGACAGCAACTGGGCGGTCCAGGCCCAACTGGTGATTCCGTTCGACCTCCACGGCAGCCTGAGCCTGAGCAGCGAGCGCAGCAAGGACGGGCAGGACCGGCAGCGGGTCAACTACAGCCGGGCGGTGCCCAGCGAAGGGGGCGTCGGCTTCAATCTCGGTTATGCCCAGGGCGACGCGCCGGCCTACCGCCAGGCCGACCTGACCTGGCGTTTGCAATCGGTGCAATTGCAGGCCGGGGTCTATGGTTCCAGCGAGGCCGAAACCCACTGGGCCGATGCCAGCGGTTCGCTGGTGTGGATGGACCGCCAGGTGTTCGCCGCCAACCGCATCGACGACGCTTTCGTGGTGGTCAGCACCGACGGCTACCGGGATATTCCGGTGCGCTATGAAAACCAGCTGGTGGGACGCACCGATAAGAACGGCCATCTGCTGGTGCCCTGGAGCAGCGCCTATTACCGCGGCAAATACGAGATCGACCCGTTGAACCTGCCGGCCAACGTGCAGAGCCCGCTGGTCGAACAGCGGGTCGCGGTGCGTCGCGGTAGTGGCTATCTGGTGGCGTTCCCCTTGACCCGCATCGTCGCCGCCAGCGTGGTCCTGGTGGACGCCCGGCACCAGGAGCTGCCCCTGGGCAGCCTGGTGACCCACGAGCAGAGCGGCGCCCAGGCAGTGGTGGGCTGGGATGGCCTGGTGTACCTGGAAAACCTGGCGCCGAACAACAGCCTGCGGGTCAGCCTGGCCGACGGCAGCAGTTGCCAGGTGAGCTTTACCCTGGAGCCGGAGCAGGAACAGGTGCCGTTGATCGGGCCTTTGGTGTGTCAGTGAGGATTCATGAACGGAATCGGGAGGCGGTGAGCATGGACAGGTTGCGTCGCTATTGGGGCCAGGGGCTGTTGCTGATGGCGCTGCTGTCGCCGGGGGCGGCCCAGGCCCTGTGTTCGGTGGTCAGTACCTCGCCGGCGAGTTTCGGCACCCTCAGCTCGATCCTGGTGCGCACCACCTCGCAGTCCGCTTCCAGCACCAACGCCGGCCTGGCCTGTACCGGCTCGCTGGCGACCCTGATGGCCAGCAACGACCATTTCTACGCCACCATCACCTCCTCGCAGAGCGGGCTGCTGGGCCCCACCGGCGATGTCATCGGCTATACGATCTACGGTGACAACAGCACCAACTACCCCATCAACCGCGGCGTGCAGTTCGACTTCGCGCGCAACTCCATTGTCGATGCCCTGGGGCTGCTGGGCAGCCCGACCGTGGCCAAGGCCATTCCGGTCTACCTGGGTAGCATCACCGGCAGCAACGTCGCCGCCGGCATCTACACCGAGACTTTGAGCATCGCCTGGAGTTGGAACTATTGCGCGGGGATCGGTGCCCTGGGCGTCTGCCTGGGGCGCGATATCGGCAGCGGCGTCGCCAGCCTGACGGTCAACCTGACGGTGGCCAACGATTGCGTGATCACCGCGCCCAATATCAGTTTCGGCAGCGCGCCGGTGATCAGCGCCTTCGCCACCGTCAGCGGGCAGACCATCAACCTCGCCTGTACCAAGGGCAGTGCCTACACCGTGGGCCTGGACGATGGCCAGCATGCCGTCAGCGTCGGCGGGCGGCGGCGGATGATCTCGGGGAGCAACTACCTGGCCTACGACATCTTCAAGAGTGCCGGCACCACCCGCTGGGGCAGCGTGGGCGCGGCGCGGCGGGCCAGTTCCGATGCCGAGGTGAATCCGGGCAACGGCCTGGGCACCGGCAGCCAGGTGTTCAACTACAACGCCCGGATCTACACCGACCAGGCCACGCCGCCGGCGGGGACCTATATCGACAATGTGGTGCTGGATGTGGGGTTCTAGGCGGGGAGAGCGGTTGCTGGCACTGGGTGCCGGTACGAGCGATGGGGGCGGAGGACTACCGTCCATATCGTGCCGGTCTCAGGCTCGCGGCGACCTGGATATCCTGCGGCCGCTGCGCTGCCGATCGCAGGCTGCGCCAGCGGCTACAGGAGTGGGGAGCGGCTCTCGGGAGAGATGTAGCCGCTGCCGCAGGCTGCGATAGGTCCGAAGGACCTTTGGCGGTTTCAAGGCTGGCCCACGGGGTGCGGGCGCTGTGGCTCAAAATTTCTGGGTGTCCTGCAGCCGCTGCGCCACCGCCGAACCACTGGGGCTGACCATGGCGTAGTTGTAGCCGCTGTCGGACCAGTAGTCGGCCTGCAGTTCGCCATCGCTGCGGCTGCCCCGGGGCAGCAGGTAGTTCTTTGGTCCCGGTGGGCGGATATAGAAACTGATCCTGTGCCCGCCCTGGTCCTCGTACAGCACTATCGCCGCCGGCCCTTGATCGGTGCTCAGCAGGCGCCCGCTGACCGCCTGGAAGCCGGACTCGCGCAGATCCGGCAGGCGCTCGGCCTGGGTGAAGTAGCGGTCGAGCCAGGCCTGCATGGCGCCGTTGTCCTGGACCTTGAGGTCGGCCGGGAGGACGCCTTGCTGGGCAAACAGGCGGTAGGCCTGCAGGGCATCGGTCATTGGCAGCGGGGCGCTGGCCAGGGTCATTTCCCGCGCCTGCCAGCCACTCAGGCCGCCGATGCCGAGGGCGATCAACAGCAGCGCGGCGCTGGCCAGGTGGCGGCGCGACTGGCGCTTGAGGCGTTGGCGAATCAGCGCCGGGTCGAGCTCGGGGTTGGCCGGTTGTTGCAGGGCGCCGCCGAGGGCTGCGCGCAGCTGCTGGGCGTCCTGTTGCCAGGCCTGGACCTGGGCGGCGAGCTGCGGGTGGCTGCTCAGGTAGGTTTCCAGCAGGCGTCGGTCGCTCTCGTTGAGCCGATGATCGACGTAGGCGTGCAGGTCGCGTTCGCTGGGGGGCAGGCTGATCATTTGAGTATCCGCAAAGAAGGGCTGCTGATTTCGCCGTCGCTGAGCTGGCGCAGGGCCTGGCGCGCCCGGGACAGGCGAGACATCACGGTGCCGGTGGGTACGTCGAGGATGGTGGCGACTTCCTTGTAGCTCAGGCCTTCCACCGAGACCCAGAGCAGCAGCGCGCGCTGTTCGGCGGGCAGGCGGTCGAAGGCTTCCAGGGTCGATTGCGCGACCACGCTGCGCTCCACCGAAGGCTGGGCGTCGTCACGCCCGGTGAAGAATTCCAGCATGCGTGCATAACGCCGGGAGCGGCGGTGCGCGTCGAGAAACTGCCGGTAGAGAATGGCGAACAGCCAGGCCCGCAGATCGCCCTCGGGGCGTTTTTCGCCCCAGCTCGACAGCGCCCGTTCCAGGCTCGCCTGCACCAGGTCGTCGGCGCTGCTGGGCTGGCGGCTCAGGGACAGGGCGAAGCGCCGCAACCGGGGGATGATTTCACGCAGCTGTTCGTCGATATCGTTCATGGGGTCCTGCAGGTTGTTGGCCAGTCGCTACGCTTGCAACAGCGTGCTTGCAACAGCCAGACGCCTGGTCGTGCAGGTTAT
Organism: Pseudomonas sp. LAMO17WK12:I10; assembly: GCF_900215185.1. Taxonomy (NCBI): domain Bacteria; kingdom Pseudomonadati; phylum Pseudomonadota; class Gammaproteobacteria; order Pseudomonadales; family Pseudomonadaceae; genus Pseudomonas; species Pseudomonas sp. LAMO17WK12:I10. The sequence continues at coordinate 51,655 of NZ_OBDX01000017.1, forward strand.
TCCCGTGCCGGAAAAATAAATAGCGGGCCAGGGAATAACCGCTGCCGGGGCTCGTCTGACCTGTCCTTTCCACCTGTGGCCGCGGCCCTGGAGATATTCATGGTAGATCGTCCATCACCCCCTGATCGTCCGCCCTTGAGCGCGGCCAGCCTGAGCCTGCGTCTGGGCGGGATCGCCCTGGTGGTCGTGGCCCTGGCCGGCGCCATGGCTTATGTAAACGGCACTTTCGATCCGCAGCGCCTGACCCCCAAGGCCCTGGTGGATGTGCTGGAGAAAAACAACGGCGTACATCCGGGCTTTCGCCGCAACCATGCCAAGGGCGTGTGCGTGGCCGGTTATTTCGAGAGCAGTGGCGAGGCCCGCAGCTATTCCAGCGCCCAGGTGTTCAACGAAGCGCGGACCCCGGTGGTCGGGCGTTTCGCCTTGCCCCCCGGCAATCCCTATGCGCCTGACAGCAGCGTGCCGATCCGCAGCCTGGCACTGCGTTTTACCCAGGCCAACGGCCAGCAGTGGCGCACCGGGATGAACAGCATGCCGGTGTTCCCGGTGGGCACCCCCGAGGCGTTTTACCAGTTGCAGCAAGCCAGTGCGCCAGACCCGGCGACCGGCAAGCCGAACCCGGCCAGCGTGCCGGCGTTTTTCGCCGCCCACCCCGAAGCCATGCCGTTCCTGCAATGGATCAAAAGCGCCAAGCCTTCGGCCAGCTATGCCACCGAAACCTACAACGGCATCAACGCGTTTTACCTGGTGAGCGCCAGCGGGCAACGCCAGGCCGTGCGCTGGGGCGTGGTGCCGCTGACCCAGGACGCACCCGGCGCGGTGGTGCCGCAAGGCAACGACTTCCTGGAAAAAGACCTGGTGCAGCGCCTGGCCGCGGGGCCGTTGCGCTGGCGCTTGAACATCACCCTGGCCAACCCGGGCGACCCGACCGACGACGCCAGCAAGGCCTGGCCCAGCGAGCGCAAGGTGCTGAATGCCGGGACCCTGGTGCTGGAGCGCAGCCAACCGCAGAACGATGGCGAATGCCGCGACATCAACTACGACCCGCTGGTACTGCCGAGCGGCATCGCCGCCTCCGACGACCCGCTGCTGGCGGCCCGTTCGGCGGCCTATGCCAGTTCTTATCTGCGCCGTACCAGTGAAGTCGACCCATTGCCCCGCGCTGCCCAGGAGTCCCGCCCATGAGTGCCCAACCGAACCACTTCGCGCCATTGGCGCGCCTGCTGCACTGGCTGATGGCGCTGATGATCATTGCCATGCTGTTTATCGGCGCCGGCATGGTGGCCTCGGTGTCCGAGCGTCACCAATGGCTGATCCACCTGCACAAGCCGCTGGGCATTGCCATTCTGCTGCTGGTGATCGTGCGTTTGGTCGTGCGCTTTTCCACCCGGCAACCGCCCTTGCCGGCGGACCTGCCGGGCTGGCAGGCGTTGGCGGCCAAGGCCTCCCATGTGCTGCTGTACGCGCTGATGCTGGTCCTGCCGCTGCTGGGCTGGGCGATGATTTCGGCGGCGGGCGACCCGGTGATGCTCGGTAGTTCGCTGCAGTTGCCGGCGATCCTGCCGGCCAATGCCCAGCTGTTCGCTTTTTTGCGCAAGGCTCACGGCTTTCTCGCCTACCTGCTGTTTTTGACGGTGCTGCTGCATCTGGCGGCGGCGCTGTTCCATGGCTGGGTGCGCCGCGACGGGGTGCTGGAGAGCATGCTGCGCGGCAAGGAATGAGGTAACGGAGTCATCGAGGTTTATCGCGAGCGAGCTCGCTCCTACAGGGGGCGCAGCCCTTGCTCGCGCATTCAACCGGCACACACCAAGGCTTTGCGCGGGTTCAGGCTCCATAGCCAGTACAGCAGCGCCACGCCATTGATCGCGGCGCCCAGCAGGCACACCCCGCTCCAGCCCGCCCAGGCGTACATGGCCGTGGCGCCGATCGAGCCGCTGGCGCTGCCGATCGAATAGAACAGCATGTAGCCCGCGGCCAGGCGGCTCTGGGCCTCGGGGCGGGTGCTGTAGATCAGGCTCTGGCTGGTGACATGCACCGCCTGCAAGCCCAGGTCGAAAACGATCACCCCCAGCAGCAGGGCCCAGAGTGACGACTGGGTATAGGCGATGGGGAACCAGGAGGCCAGCATCAGGCTCAGTGCCAGGCCGCTGGTCCACTGGCCCAGGCCACGGTCGGCCAGGCGTCCGGCGCGCGAGGCGCCCAGGGCCCCGGCCGCCCCGGCGAGGCCGAACAGACCGATCTCGGTGTGCGACAGCGACAGCGGCGGGGCGCTCAGGGGCAGCACCAGCGGGGTCCACAATACGGTGCCAGCGCCGAAGATCAGCATCGCCAGCACCGCCCGGTCGCGCAGGATCTTTTCTTCGCGAAACAGGCCGAACAGCGAGCGGATCAGCTGGCCGTAGCTGTGCATTGCCGCCGGTTGCTCGACCTTGGGCAGTACCCGCCACAACAGCAGCGCCATCAGCAGGGTCAGCCCGGCCGACAGCAGGTACACCGAACGCCAGCCGGCCAGGTCGGCCATGGTGCCTGATACCGTGCGCGCCAGCAGGATCCCGAGCACGATGCCGCTGGTCACGCTGCCCACCACCCGGCCACGTTCGCCCGGCGCGGCCAGGTTGGCGGCATAGGCCACCAGCACCTGGGTCACCACCGCGAGCAGCCCGGTGAGGGCCATGCCCAGCAACAGCCAGGTGCTGTCCGCGGCCAATGCCACCATCAACAGGGCCGCGACCGACAAGCTCGTCTGGCCGACGATCAGGCGCCGGCGGTTCAGCAGGTCGCCCAGCGGCACCAGGAACAGCAGGCCGAGACCATAGCCGACCTGGGTCAGGGTGATGACCAGGCCGATGGTCGCTCGCGGCATGTCCAGGCTGTGGGCCATGGCATCGAGCAGGGGTTGGGCGTAATAGACATTGCCCACCGCCAGCCCGCAGGCAATGGCAAAGAGCAGCACCACCGACGCCGGAATGGTGGCGGATGGCAGAGGGGCGATGGTGGCGGTCATGCTCGGCTCCGTGAGTTCTGGTTGCGTTATGAAACCAGTTGTACGGTAGAGATGCTGGTTTTATATTGCAACCACTTTCCTGTCGCGAGTCTGCATCATGGTCAAACGCACAAGCCTGGAGGGCGCCGAATGCCCGGTGGCCCGTTCGCTGGACGCTATCGGCGACTGGTGGTCGCTGCTGATCATTCGCGATGCCTTCGACGGCATCCGCCGCTTCAGCGAGTTCCAGCGCAACCTGGGGATGGCCAAGAACATCCTCGCCGCCCGCCTGCGCACCCTGGTGGCCCATGGCATCTTCGAGGTGCTACCGGCGTCGGATGGCAGTGCCTATCAGGAGTACGTGCTGACGCAGAAGGGCAATGGCCTGTTCAACCTGATCATCGGTTTGCGACAGTGGGGCGAGGCGTATTTCTATGAGCCGGGGGAGGCGCATTCGCTGATGGTCGACCGCGAGCAGGGGCAGCCGCTGCGACCGCTGGAATTGCGCTCGGCGGACGGGCGCCTGCTCGGGCCCGAGGATTGCCGGCGGGTGCCGGTGCAATAGACGCTGGCCGCGGTTCGAGACGCGGCCAGCGCAGCAGGATCAGCGCAGGATGCCGACCATGTCGGCCACGGTGCTGAGGACATCCTTGCCCAGTTGCATCGAGCGTTTGCCCGACCAGCCGGTGAGCGGGTTGGGGTTGTCGTCATGGTCCTTGAACGGCATTTCCAGGGTCAGCGACAGGCAGTCGAACTTCTCGCCGACGCTGTTGCAGGCCAGGGTCATGTTGGCTTCGCCGGGTTTGTCCCTGGTGTAGCCGTGGGTGGTCTGGAAGTCCCGGGTCTTGTGTTTCAGGTGGCTGCGGAAATGCTCCTCGAGCTTGGCCAGGCGCGGCGTGTAGCCCGGGTTGCCTTCGCAGCCGGCGGTGAACACGTGAGGGATTTCTTCGTCGCCGTGCACGTCGAGGAACAGGTCGACACCGTACTGCTCCATCTGCTGCTGGACGAACAGCACTTCCGGGCTGAGCTCCTGGCTGGCGCTCTGCCAGGCGCGGTTCAGGTCCTGGCCCATGGCATTGGTGCGCAAATGACCGTGGAAAGCGCCGTCGGGGTTCATGTTCGGCACCAGGTACAGATCGGCGCTGGCCAGCAGCCTGTTCAGCTCGGCATCGTCACGGTGCTGCAGGCGCTCGATCACGCCCTCCATGAACCATTCGGCCATGTGCTCGCCAGGGTGCTGCTGGGCGATGATCCAGACCTTGCGCCGGCCTTCGCCGCCGTTGCCTTTGCGCAGCAGCTGGATGTCACGGCCCTCGACGCTTTTGCCGGTGGCCAGCAGTTCGGCGCCGGCCTTGGTCAGTGCCTGATCGATCAGCCAGTCGTGCCGACCGCGACTGTAGGGTTCGAAGTAGGCGAACCAGGCGTGGGTCTGGGTGGCTTCCAGGCAGAAGCGCAGGGTGTCGCCTTCAAAAATCGTCGGCACGCGGAACCAGTTGACGTGATCGTAGGAGGCCACCGCCTGGTAGCCGCTCCAGGCCTTGTTGTACGAGGATTTGCTGGCATTGCTCAGGCGGAACCAGTGTTCCTGGCCGACATGCAGGCCGCTGGCCTTGAAGTGGAACCACTGGAAATGCGCGCTACGCGTGTCGGGCTTGATGGCCAGCAGGACTTGCGAGGGGTTGCTGGCATCCAGTACTTCGATATTGCCGCTGTCGAAATTGGCAGAGATTTGAAACGAGCTTTGGGCCACGGTCATGATTCCTGAGCAGGATTTTTATGGCCGTTACTTTAGCAAGGCGGGGGAGTTGCAGGGGGGCAATTTCGGCGGGAGAGGGGGGCGTCGTCCTTGACGCGAAAGCAGCTTAGAAGCTATGCGATTGATTCTCAAGCGCTGTTTTTGCATTTGCGAGCCGTTGCGGCGGGCGTCGGCTTGCAATGAGGCATTCTTTTGCTATCATCGCCGCCAATTCAGCGGTACCCAGTCTTCATTAGCCTGAAGCCAAGCCAGAAAAACTGGCAGAAAAAAAAGACCCGGCAAAAAGCCGGGTCAAAAACCGTGATTAGCCTGATGAGGAGATAATCCAGGAGTCCGACCTAAGGTCTCTTGGGTTATCGACTGATCTCGCGACCAGTTGCTTGCAATAATAATCATTATCATTTGCAAGTCAAATGTTTTTCCCCGCCTTTTAGAAAATAATTTCCTGTCCCTGTTGCCAGCCCTGTTCATCGGCCGGATCGGCCGTGGGCGAATTCTGCCGTGGCACTCATTCCGGGCGATGGCTGTCCAGCGAGCGATCCACCAGCGCCTTGGCCATGTCGATCATGTGCACCACGGAAAACGCCAGGTCCCGCCGGGTACCCCGCAGGTGGTCGGCAGCCTCGTAGGCACTGGCCGCGGCGCAGCGCAGCAGGTCGGAAGCGTGGATCATCGCTTCCTCGCTGCTGATGCTGTGTTTGACCTCGAAGAACTTCTCGTCGATCGACGCTTCTGCAATAGCCGGTTTCAAGTAGTAGTCCATGGCCCGGCGGGCGGCCTCGCTGTCCTTGAGGGCGTTGAAGCCGACATCGGTTTCCAGTTCCGGTGCATCTTTGCTGGTTGTGCTCATGAGCGGTTCCATCCTTTGACGTGGAATAAGAGGGTCTGAGGAATGGTAATACTTAATGTATTTGTGACTAGGTTTCAAATACTACAACTTGTGTGTTGAGGGCCGAAATACACAACGTATTGTTCCGCTCCATGGACAAATGGATCGAGTTGGTTAAATCCAACATGAAGGACCGCAAGGTCACGCAAGAAAAGCTCGCGGAACGCCTGGGCATGTCCCAGGGCGGCATCGGCCACTGGCTGAGCAAACGGCGCCAGCCGAAGATCGAAGACATGAACCGGGTGCTGGAAGAAATCGGCCTGGGTTTTCTCGAAGTCGCGCTGGTGATCCGCGAAAAACCACAGGTGGATGACGAGGGCCAACTGCTGCTGGAAGGGCCGTCGTTGGTGCAGAAGTACAACCCGTACTTCCGCTATCCGGTCAGCGACTGGCGGGGCGTTGGCGAGGTGCGCGAGGCTGGTGGCGCGGGCTACGCCAGCGAGCGTTACGAGCTCTCCGACTACCAGGCCGAAGGCTCGGCTTTCTGGCTGGTCGTGGTGGGCGACGCGATGATTGCCCCCAGTGGCCTGAGCATCGCCCAGGACATGTTGATCCTGGTGGACCCGGCGGTGGAGGCGGTTCCCGGCAAGCTGGTAATCGTGCAATGCCCGGGCAGCACCGAAGCGATTTTCCGCAAGCTGGTGGAGGAGGGTGGGCAGCGTTATCTGGTGCCGCTGAATCCGACTTACCCGAAGGCGCTTTACAGCGATGACTGTCGGATTATTGGTGTGGTAGTGCAGGCTACCGCTAAATTCTGACGTAAAAATACGATCGTTCCCGCAAGGCTGCGGGAACGATCTTTTGCCTCAGGAGCTTATTCCAGCTCCACCAGGGCACTTCCCTCACTGACCATTTCGCCTTCCTGGCAATACAGCGCCTTGACCACCCCGGCTTGCGGTGCGCGGATGCTGTGTTCCATCTTCATCGCTTCCAGAACCACCAGTTGCGCGCCGGCTTCGACGCTCTGCCCGGCTTGCACCAGAACCCGCACGATGCTGCCGTTCATGGGCGCGGTCAGGCCGCCCTGGTGGCTGTGGCTGGCTTCCACCGCGGCAATTGGGTCATAGGCCGTGACCCGGTGCATCTCGCCCTGCCACTGCAGATACAGGCTGTCGCCCTGGCGAATCGCCCGGTGCTGCTGGCGCAGCCCCTTGTGTTCGATCGACAGCTGTTCGCCGTGCAAGGCCATGACCGCGTTGTGGGGGTCCAGCTTGATCGCCCGGTCCTGGCTCTCGCAGTCGAGGTGCAGCACGGTTTCCCGCGGCAGGCCGAGGCGCAGGCCGCTGGCCTTGGCCCAGGGGGAATGACGGTCGTCGGCCCGCAGCTGGTCCGGCTGGCTCTGGGCGAACGCCTGGGCGGCGGCCTGCCAGAACTCGTCGCTCAAGGCGCTGGCCGGTGGCAGCAACTGATCCTGATAGCGCGGGATAAAGCCGGTATCCAGCTCGGCGGCGGCAAAGGCCGGGTGGGCGATGATGCGCCGCAGGAACGCCAGGTTGGTCTTCAGCCCACCGATGGCGAACTCGTCGAGCATGGCCAGCAGGCGCAAACGCGCCTGCTCGCGGTTTTCGCCCCAGGCAATCAGCTTGCCGAGCATCGGGTCGTAGAATGGCGACACGCTGTCGCCTTGCTCGACGCCGCTATCGACCCGACGTCCAGGACCCGCCGCCGATTCGCGGTACAGCGCCAGGCGCCCGGTGGCCGGGAGGAAGTCGTTGCCCGGGTCCTCGGCGTACAGCCGCACTTCGATTGCATGCCCGATCAGCGGCACCTGATCCTGGGTGATTGGCAGCGCTTCGCCCTGGGCCACGCGGATTTGCCAGGCCACCAGGTCCAGCCCGGTGATGGCTTCGGTGACCGGGTGCTCCACTTGCAGGCGGGTGTTCATTTCCATGAAGAAGAATTCGCCGCGCGAATCCAGCAGGAATTCCACGGTGCCGGCGCCGACGTAACCGATGGCCTGCGCCGCGCGCACCGCGGCTTCGCCCATGGCCTTGCGCTGCTCGACGCTCAGGCCGGGGGCCGGGGCTTCTTCGACGACTTTCTGGTGGCGCCGCTGGATCGAGCAGTCGCGCTCGTTGAGGTACAGGCAGTTGCCGTGCTGGTCGGCGAACACCTGGATCTCCACATGGCGCGGCTTGAGCACGTACTTTTCCACCAGCATCCGCGAATCGCCGAAGGACGACTGCGCCTCACGCTGGGCCGAGGCCAGGGCTTCGGCCAGTTGGCTGACGTCCTCCACCACTTTCATGCCCTTGCCGCCACCGCCGGCGGTGGCCTTGAGCAGCACCGGGTAGCCGATGCGTTCGGCGGCGACGCGGAAGGTTTCCAGGTCCTGGGCTTCGCCGTGGTAACCGGGGACCAGGGGCACGCCGGCGGTTTCCATCAGTGCCTTGGCCGCCGATTTGCTGCCCATGGCGTCGATGGCCGACGCCGGCGGGCCGAGGAAGATCAGGCCGGCGGCTTCGATGGCGCGGGCGAAGCCGGCGTTCTCCGACAGAAAGCCATAGCCCGGGTGAATCGCCTGGGCGCCGCTGGCCTTGGCGGCGGCGATCAGTTTGTCGATCTGCAGGTAGCTGTCGGCGGCCTTGCTGCCGCCCAGGTCGACGCGCAGGTCGGCTTCGCGGCTGTGGCGGGCGTCACGGTCGGTGGCGCTGTGCACGGCCACGGTGGTCAGGCCCAGGGCCTTGGCGGTGCGCATCACGCGGCAGGCGATCTCGCCGCGGTTGGCCACCAGCAGGGTGGTCAGGACAGGGGCGCTCATTAACGCGACTCCTTGGTGATCTTGTCGGGCTGCCAGCTGGGCGAGCGCTTTTGCAGAAAGGCGCGCAGGCCTTCCTGGCCTTCGGGGCTGACGCGGATGCGGGCAATGGCATTTTCGCAGTAACGGCGCAGGGCCGGGGTCAGGGCGCCGTTGCCGACTTCGCGCAGCAGGTCCTTGCTGGCGCGCATGGCGCACGGGCTGTTGAGCAGCAGGTTGTCGATCCACGACGCCACTTGCTGTTCCAGCTCGGTCGCCGGGTAGCTTTCCGCCAGCAGGCCGATTTCCCGGGCCCGCTGACCGCTGAAGCGCTCGGCGGTCAGGGCATAGCGGCGCGCCGCGCGTTCGCCGATGGCCTGCACCACGAACGGGCTGATCACCGCAGGGGCCAGGCCGATGCGTACTTCCGAGAGGCAGAACTGCGCGTCGTCGGCACCGATGGCCATGTCGCAGCAACTGATCAGGCCCAGGGCGCCGCCAAAGGCCGCGCCTTGCACCACGGCCAGGGTCGGGATCTTCAGCTTGGCCAGGTTGTACATCAGCTCGGCCAGCTCGCGGGCGTCGTCGAGGTTGGTGTGGTAGTCGAGTTCGGCCGACTGCTGCATCCAGGCCAGGTCGGCGCCGGCGCTGAAATGCTTGCCGCGGCCGCGCACCAGCAGGAAACGCAGGGCCGGATCGCTTTGCACCTGATCCAGGGCGAGGATCAGCTCGCGGATCATTTCGGCGTTGAAGGCGTTGTTCTTTTCCTCGCGGCTGAGCCACAGGGTGGCGAAACCACGCGGGTCCTTCAGCAGTTCCAGGGTGTTGAAGTCGTTCATGTCGGTTTCGCTCCGGGTCACATGCGGAACACGCCGAAGCGGCTCTGTTCGATAGGGGCGTTGAGGGACGCGGACAGGGCCAGCGCCAGGACGTCGCGGGTCTGCGCCGGGTCGATGACGCCGTCGTCCCACAGCCGGGCGCTGGAATAATACGGATGGCCCTGGTGTTCGTACTGGTCGAGGATCGGCTGCTTGATCTCGGCTTCCTGGGCGGCGCTGAATGGCTGCCCGCCGCGTTCGGCCTGCTCGCGCTTGACCTGCACCAGCACCCCGGCGGCCTGCTCGGCGCCCATCACGCCGATCCGCGCGTTGGGCCACATCCACAGGAAACGTGGGTCGTAGGCGCGGCCGCACATGCCGTAGTTACCGGCGCCGAAGCTGCCGCCGATGATCACCGTGAACTTCGGCACCTTGGCGCAGGCCACCGCGGTCACCAGCTTGGCGCCGTGCTTGGCGATGCCGCCGGCCTCGTATTTCTGCCCGACCATGAAGCCGGTGATGTTCTGCAGGAACAGCAGCGGGATGCCGCGTTGGCAGGCCAGTTCGATGAAGTGCGCGCCTTTCTGCGCGGCCTCGGCGAAGAGGATGCCGTTGTTGGCGAGGATGGCGATCGGGTAGCCGTGCAGATGGGCGAAGCCGCACACCAGGGTGGTGCCGAACAGCGCCTTGAACTCATCGAAGAGCGAAGCGTCCACCAGCCGCGCAATGACTTCGCGCACATCGAAAGGTTGTTTGGCGTCCGCCGGAATCACCCCGTACAGCTCGTCGCTGGTATACAGCGGGGCGATCGGCGCGCGTTGCTGCAATTCGCCCTGCTTGCGCCAGTTGAGGTTGGCGATGCTGCGCCGGGCCAGGGCCAGGGCGTGTTCGTCGCTGTCGGCGTAGTGGTCGGCGACACCGGAGATCTTGCAGTGCACATCGGCACCACCGAGGTCTTCGGCGCTGACCACTTCACCGGTGGCGGCTTTCACCAGCGGCGGGCCGGCGAGGAAGATGGTGGCCTGTTCGCGGACCATGATCGCTTCGTCGGCCATGGCCGGCACGTAGGCGCCACCGGCGGTGCAGGAGCCCATGACCACGGCGATCTGCGGGATGCCCTGGGCGCTCATGTTGGCCTGGTTGAAGAAGATCCGCCCGAAGTGTTCGCGGTCGGGGAACACCTCGTCCTGGCGCGGCAGGTTGGCGCCACCCGAATCCACCAGGTAGATGCAGGGCAGGCGGTTCTGCTGGGCGATGGTCTGGGCGCGCAGGTGTTTTTTCACGGTCAGCGGGTAATAGGAGCCGCCTTTCACCGTGGCGTCGTTGGCCACGATCATGCATTCGACGCCTTCGACCCGGCCGATGCCGGCAATCACCCCAGCGGCCGGCACGTCTTCGCCATACACCTGATACGCCGCCAGCTGGCTGACTTCGAGGAAGGGCGAGCCCGGGTCGAGCAGGCGGTTGATGCGCTCGCGCGGCAGCAGTTTGCCACGCGAGGTGTGCCGTTCCTGGGCCTTGGCGCCGCCGCCTTGCTGGACCTGGGCGAGCAGGGTGTGCAGGGCGTCGACCTGTTTGAGCATCGCTTCGCTGTTGGCGACGAACTCCGCCGAACGGGGATTGAGCTGGGTATGCAGGATAGCCATGGACAGCTCCGTTAGCGGGTTTCGTTGAACAGTTCGCGACCGATCAGCATGCGGCGGATCTCACTGGTGCCGGCGCCGATTTCATACAGCTTGGCGTCGCGCAGCAGGCGGCCGGCGGGGAACTCGTTGATGTAGCCGTTGCCGCCAAGGATCTGGATTGCGTCCAGGGCCATCTGGGTGGCACGTTCGGCGCTGTAGAGGATCACCCCGGCGGCGTCCTTGCGCGTGGTCTCGCCGCGCTCGCAGGCCTGGGCCACGGCATACAGGTAGGCGCGGCTGGCGTTGAGCTGGGTGTACATGTCGGCGACCTTGCCCTGGATCAGCTGGAACTCGCCGATGCTCTGGCCGAACTGCTTGCGGTCGTGGATGTAGGGCACCACCAGGTCCATGCAGGCCTGCATGATCCCGGTCGGGCCGCCGGAGAGCACCACGCGCTCGTAGTCCAGGCCGCTCATCAGCACCTTAACGCCACCATTGAGCACGCCGAGGATGTTCTCTTCCGGCACTTCCACATCGTCGAAGAACAGCTCGCAGGTGTTGGAGCCGCGCATGCCCAGCTTGTCGAACTTGTTGCTGCGGCTGAAGCCTTTCCAGTCGCGCTCGACGATGAACGCGGTGATGCCGTGCGGGCCCTTTTCCAGGTCAGTCTTGGCGTAGATCACATAGGTGTTGGCGTCGGGGCCGTTGGTGATCCAGGTCTTGCTGCCGTTGAGCACGTAGCGATCGCCACGCTTGTCGGCGCGCAGCTTCATCGAGACCACATCGGAGCCGGCGTTGGGTTCGCTCATGGCCAGGGCGCCGATGTGTTCGCCGCTGATCAGCTTGGGCAGGTAGTGGCTTTTCTGTTGGTGGTTACCGTTGCGGTTGATCTGGTTGACGCAGAGGTTGGAGTGGGCGCCGTAGGAGAGGGCGACCGAGGCTGAGCCGCGGCTGATTTCTTCCATGGCCACCACGTGGGCCAGGTAGCCCAGGCCGGCGCCGCCGTATTCTTCCGGCACGGTGATGCCCAGCAGGCCCATGTCGCCAAACTTGCGCCACATGTCGGCGGGGAACAGGTTGTCGATGTCGATCTGTGCCGCCCGTGGCGCCAGCTCGGCCTTGACGAAGGCCTGCACCTGGTCGCGGAGCATGTCGATGGTTTCGCCGAGGGCAAAGTTCAGGGTCGGATAGCTCATGGGGGCACCTTCAAACTTGTTTTTATGTAAGGGGTCGGGCTGTGGAGAGCGGCTGATTCGGCTCTCACCTTTACGTTAACGTAAGCCTGCGACGGGTGGCTGTCAATCACCCTTTACGTAAACGTCAACTTGCGCCAGAGTAGGGGCGTTTTCGCTGGGGGCCAGGCTCCTTCGCTACATGCCTGGCTCATGCTTACCCACTAATAAAGACAATAGGGGTCATCATGGATCAACCCGCATCCGCGCCGAGGCGCAGCTACACTCGCGGCACGCAGGACAAGGCCTTGCTGGCGCTGACTATCGGTCAGGCGTTCGATCGTACGGTGGCGTCATACCCTCGGGGCGAAGCCCTGGTGGTGTGTCATCAGCAACTGCGCTACAGCTGGCAGCAACTGGCCGAAACCGTCGATCTGCATGCCCGGGCGCTGCTGGCCCTGGGGCTCAAGACCGGCGACCGGCTGGGCATCTGGGCTCCCAACTGTGCCCAGTGGTGCATCAGCCAGTTCGCCAGCGCCAAGATCGGCGCGATCCTGGTGAACATCAATCCAGCCTATCGCAGCTCCGAACTGGAATACGTGCTCAAGCAGTCCGGCTGCCAGTGGCTGGTGTGCGCCGGCGCGTTCAAGACCTCCGATTACCACGCCATGCTCCAGGGCCTGGCGCCCGAGCTGGCGCAGCAGTCCATCGGCCAGCTGCAAAGCGAGCGCCTGCCGGATTTGCGCGGCGTGATCAGCCTCGATGCCCAGCCGCCGTCGGGCTTTCTGCCCTGGTCGCAGTTGGCCGACCTGGGGGCCGGCGTCAGCGTCGAAGCGCTGCGCGAACGCCAGGACAGCCTGGACCCCGACCAGGCGGTGAATATCCAGTACACCTCCGGCACCACCGGTTTCCCCAAGGGCGCGACCCTCAGCCACTACAACATCCTCAACAACGGTTACATGGTCGGCGAGAGCCTGGGCCTGGGCCACGAGGACCGCCTGGTGATCCCGGTGCCGCTGTACCACTGCTTCGGCATGGTCATGGGCAACCTGGGCTGCGTGACCCACGGCACGACCATGATCTACCCCAACGATGCCTTCGATCCGCTGCTGACCCTGGGCGCCGTGGCCGAGGAAAAGGCCACCGGGCTGTACGGCGTGCCGACCATGTTCATCGCCATGCTCGACCAGCCACGGCGTGCCGAGTTCGACCTGTCGAGCCTGCGCACCGGGATCATGGCCGGGGCCACCTGTCCGATCGAGGTGATGCGCCGGGTCATCAGCGAGATGCACATGAGCGAAGTGCAGATCGCCTACGGCATGACCGAAACCAGCCCGGTGTCGTTGCAGACCGGCCCGGCGGACGAGCTTGAGCTGCGCGTGACCACGGTCGGCCGCACCCAGCCGCAGCTGGAAAGCAAGATCATCGACGAGGCGGGCAATATCGTGCCGCGCGGCACCATCGGCGAGCTGTGCACCCGCGGTTACAGCGTGATGCTGGGCTACTGGAACAACCCCCAGGGCACGGCCGAAGCCATCGACCAGGCCGGCTGGATGCACACCGGCGACCTGGCGACCATGAACGAGCAGGGTTACGTGTGCATCGCCGGGCGTAACAAGGACATGATCATCCGCGGCGGCGAGAACATTTATCCGCGCGAGCTGGAGGAGTTTTTCTTCACCCACCCAGCGGTGGCCGACGTGCAGGTGATCGGCATCCCGTGCTCGAAATATGGCGAGGAGATCGTCGCCTGGATCAAGTTCCACCCTGGCCACAGCGCCAGCGAGGAGGAGCTGCAGGCCTGGTGCAAGGCGCGTATCGCTCACTTCAAGACGCCGCGTTACTTCAAGTTCGTCGAGGAATTCCCGATGACCGTGACTGGCAAGATCCAGAAGTTCAGGATGCGCGAGATCAGCATCGAGGAGTTGCGCGGGCGTTCCTGAGCCATTCGAGCAGGCTCCCGCGAATATGTGCGGGAGCGGCCCGCGAGCCGTTTTGGGGGGCGCAACCGAGCCAGGAGAGGGGAGGGAAACAGGAAGGCCGGAAAGCACAAAGGGGAGCCGAAGCTCCCCTTTAATTTTTGTCGTTGCGTGCTCTTTTTTTATTATTGAGGGGCGGTCTGTTGTTGTTTTTGGCAACCGTTACCCTTTACCGCTGTTTTTGGCGATCCCCATCCGGGATCAAGAGCAAACGTATTTTTTTGAGCGCTGATCTATTTTCTCGCTTGAGCGACCAACCAGTTCGGGAGCTACCTTGGGGTAGTTTTATTGTTCTCTGCCCGGTTGCGGGTGGCTCTTATTGTTAAAGACACCCTGGAAAACACATCCTCTCCAAAAAAATCTGTTAGCTGCGTCTCTGCCGTGTTGTTTTTGTTATGTCAGAGTCGTTTCGTCTTATTTTTATTAGCTTTGCTGCTTTTTATTCTTGTTATGCCAGAGATATAGCAGAAGCCATGCCAACTTTTTAAAATCCTTTAAAATCAATGGCTTGATAAAATCGGCCTTTCATCTGTACCGCTAGAAAATCGACAAACTGTTTCCGTGTTACCCGTTTCGAGCGTGCGCCAGAGCGGCCGGTAACACCCTGAAACAGGCGTGCCCCTCAACCTGGGTAACGGGCCTTGGCGACGCGCGAGCCGGTGGGCCGCCCCAGCACGGAGCAGATCTGCTGGCCGGCGAGGATCAGGCGCTCCATGTCGATACCGGTTTCGATGCCCAGCCCGTTGAGCAGGTACAGCACGTCCTCGCTGGCGACGTTACCGCTGGCGCCCTTGGCATAGGGGCAGCCGCCGAGCCCGGCGATCGAGCTGTCGAACACCGCGATGCCCTCCAGCAGGCTGGCGTAGATATTGGCCAGGGCCTGGCCATAAGTGTCGTGGAAGTGCCCGGCGAGCTTGTCCCGCGGAACGTGGGCGGCCACCACCTCGAACATGCGGCGGGTAGCGCCGGCGGTGCCAGTGCCGATGGTGTCGCCCAGGGACACTTCGTAGCAGCCCATGCTGTACAGCTCGCGGGCGACCACGGCGACCTGTTCCGGCGCCACCTCGCCTTCATACGGGCAGCCCAGCACGCAGGACACGTAACCGCGCACGGTAACGCCGTGCTGTTTCGCTGCCTCCATGATCGGCACGAAGCGTTCCAGGCTCTCGCTGATGGAGCAGTTGATGTTGCGCTGGGAAAACGCCTCGGAGGCGGCGGCGAACACCGCGACTTCCTTGACCCCGGCGGCCAGGGCGTCTTCGAAACCGCGCAGGTTCGGGGCGAGGGCGCCGTAGGTCACCCCCGGCTTGCGCTGGATCTGCGCGAACACCTCGGCGGACCCGGCCATCTGCGGCACCCATTTGGGCGAGACGAAACTGCCGACTTCTATATAGCCGAGCCCGGCCGCGCTCAGGGCATCCACCAGTTGCACCTTGTCGGCGACGCTGATGGGCTGGGCTTCGTTCTGCAAACCGTCGCGAGGACCGACTTCGACCAGGCGGACATGGGGGGGGAGGGACATGAGAGCTTTACCTATATTAAGTGGGCACTAATGTAGCCGCTGCCGCAGGCTGCGCTCGGCGACGAAGTCGACGCAAAACCAGGCGCTACGGTCCGTCTGGCAGATTGTCTGTGTTGCTGGCGCGGCCGCGAGCGATCGCCGCCTGGGGCGGTTACTGCACGGCGCTTTTCTGATTCTGGATGGTCTGCTCCAGCGCCTGGGTGCAGCGCTCTTCCGCGGTGTCCAGCTCCAGCTTCATCTGTTCGATGTCCAGCAGCTGTTGCTCCAGCTGTTCGCGGCGCTCGGCGATTTTCGCCAGCATGCTGTGCAGCTGTTTCAGGTTGCCGCTGCTGGGGTCGTAGAGTTCGATCAGTTCGCGGCATTCGGCCAGGGAGAAGCCGATGCGCTTGCCGCGCAGGATCAGCTTCAGGCTGACCTTGTCCCGTGGCGAGTAGATGCGTTCCTGGCCACGGCGTTCGGGGGCGAGCAGGCCTTGTTCTTCATAGAAACGGATGGCCCGGGTGGTGATGTCGAGCTCGCGGGCAAGGTCGGAAATGCTGTAGGTCTGGCTGCTCATGGGGGCACTCGAAAAAGGTCTTGGCGTTAAGCTAATTCGAGGTTGACGTATACGTCAAGCAGGATGCCGCCCTATCTGTAGAAGCGAGGCTTGCCCGCGATGGGTACGCTGAGGTTTCCCTGAACCACCACGTTCTCCCTTATCGCGGGCAAGCGTTGCGCCTGCACATCACTTTTCGAGTTTTTTCTCGTGGGCCGTCACCTGCTGGCACAGCTCGATCATCTGCTCGCGCATCCAGCGGTTGGCCGGGTCCTGGTCGGTGCTTTCGTGCCAATAGAGGTGGGTTTCCAGCGGCGGCACGTCGTTGACCGGCAGGTTGAACGCCTGCAGGTCGTGGCGCCGGGCGAAGCGCTCGGGCACGGTCATGACCATGTCGGTCTGCTGCAGCACTTGCGAGGCCATCAGGTAATGCTGGGAGCGCAGGGCGATCTTGCGCTGGATGCCCATCTTGCCCAGGGCCAGGTCGACGTAACCCAAGCCGCTGCGACGGCTGGAAATATGGATGTGGGTCAGCGACAGGTAGTCGTCGAGGCTGAGTTTTTCCTTGTTCGCCAGCGGGTGGCTCTTGCGCATGGCGCACACATAGCGGTCTTCCATCAGCTTGACGTGGCGGACCTGCGGGTCGGTGTTGAGCGGGGCATCGACGGCGAAATCCAGACGGCCGGCGGCCAGTTCCTTGGTGGTTTCCCGGCGTTTGGACAGGAAACTCTCGATGATCACCGTGGGCGCCAGGCGCCGCAAGCGCTGGAACAGCGGCGGCAGGATCACCGCCTCGGTCAGGTCGGTCATGCTGATGCGGTAGGTCTTGACCGCCTGCAAGGGGTTGAAGATGCGGCTTTCCTGCACCGACACCCGCAGCAGCGAAAGGGCGTTGCGCACCGGGCCGATGATGTTCTGCGCCATGGGCGTGGGCACCATGCCCTGGGCGGTTCGTACGAACAGTGGGTCGTTGAAGGTCTCGCGCAGGCGGGCCAGGGCGTTGGAGACAGCGGGCTGAGTGATGCCGACGATCTGCCCGGCGCGGGTCAGGTTGGCTTCGGTGTAGATCGCGTCGAAGACGATGAAAAGGTTGAGGTCGACCTTGCTCAGATTCATTGCGCTGCACTCTTATTGTTAGGGGCCGGAGGATGGACTGATTGGCCTGCTTGATCAGTCAATCATATATCGGTGATGAATGTTAATACACGCCGAGAATAGGCTAGGTAAATTTTCGTAAGCTGTTCTAGCATCGGTTCCATGCCCTCAACCACCTCGCCAAGAAGGTAGCTGCCCATGGATTTCGCCTATTCACCCAAGGTTCAGGAACTGCGTGAGCGCGTGACCGCGTTCATGGACACTTATGTCTATCCGGCTGAAGCGGTGTTCGAGCGCCAGGTCGCCGAAGGCGATCGCTGGCAGCCGACGGCGATCATGGAAGAACTCAAACTCAAGGCCAAGGCCGAGGGCCTGTGGAACCTGTTCCTGCCCGAGTCGGAACTCGGCGCCGGCCTGACCAACCTCGAATACGCGCCGCTGGCGGAAATCATGGGCCGCTCCCTGCTGGGGCCGGAACCGTTCAACTGTTCGGCACCGGACACCGGCAACATGGAAGTGCTGGTGCGTTACGCCAATGAAGAGCAGAAGCAACGCTGGCTGGAGCCGCTGCTGCGCGGCGAGATCCGCTCCGCCTTCGCCATGACCGAGCCGGACGTGGCGTCGTCCGACGCCACCAACATGGCGGCCCGCGCGGTGCGCGATGGCGACGAGTGGGTGATCAACGGCAAGAAGTGGTGGACCTCGGGAGCCTGCGACCCGCGCTGCAAGATCCTCATCTTCATGGGCCTGAGCAACCCGGACGCGCCGCGCCACCAGCAGCATTCGATGATCCTGGTGCCGGTCGACACCCCCGGGGTGAAGATTGTCCGGCCGCTGCCGGTGTTCGGTTACGACGACGCCCCCCACGGCCATGCCGAAGTGCTGTTCGACAATGTGCGGGTGCCGTACGAGAACGTGCTGCTGGGCGAAGGCCGTGGTTTCGAGATCGCCCAGGGCCGCCTTGGTCCGGGCCGGATTCACCACTGCATGCGTTCGATCGGCATGGCCGAGCGCGCGCTGGAACTGATGTGCAAGCGTGCGGTGAGCCGCACCGCTTTCGGCAAGCCGCTGGCGCGCCTGGGCGGTAATATCGACAAGATCGCCGACTCGCGGATGGAGATCGACATGGCGCGCCTGCTGACCCTGAAGGCGGCGTACATGATGGACACCGTCGGTAACAAGGTGGCGAAAAGCGAAATTGCCCAGATCAAGGTGGTGGCGCCGAACGTGGCCTTGAAGGTGATCGACCGGGCCATCCAGATTCATGGCGGGGCCGGGGTCTCCAACGATTTCCCGCTGGCCTACATGTACGCCATGCAGCGTACGCTGCGCCTGGCCGACGGCCCGGACGAAGTACACCGCGCGGCCATCGGCAAGTTCGAAATCGGCAAGTACGTGCCCAAGGAAATGCTGCGCAGCGGGCATTAAAAGCGATCGCGGGCAAGCCTCGCTCCTACGGAAGAATCTGTAGGAGCGAGGCTTGCCCGCGAAGCGTCCTCGATTACCCCGCTGGTTTCTCTCTCAATACACCCAGACTTCCACCCGCCGATTCTTGATCCGCCCCTCGTCCGCGGTATTGGCCGCGACCGGCATCTGCGCGCCAAAACCGCGGATCTCGCGCAACACCACACCGTTTCTCACCAGCTCCCGGCGCACGGTCATGGCTCTGAGCTTGGACAGCAGCGCCGCGCGGGCCGGATCGTTCTTGGCATCGCCGAAGCCAACCAGGGTCACGCGCTTGGCCAGCTTGTCGTGCCGCTTGAGAAAGTCCAGGACCCGTGGCAGGTCCTGGCGCGCCTTGTTGTCGAGGGTGGCGCTGCCTTCCTCGAAGCGAAAGTTCACGGTCAGGCGCTGCGCCTGCCGGGCGATGGCCTGGTAACCCTCGGGCATCTGCGGGGCGGGGGCGACACTCATGGCCAGCACCGTCTGGGCGATAAAACCGTTGGTCGCGACTATGGCCTGGCCCCTGGCGCTTTGGGCGAAACGCACCAGGGCCCTGGCCCAGGGGTTTTGCTCATCGGGCGGCAGGTAGAAGTACAGGCGCCGTGACAATGGGTAGTCCTCGGTGGCGATCAGGCTGTCGAGGGGCTGCATCGGTTGCGAGCCGCCGTCGACGATCGCCACGGCCTTGGCCTGGCGCACATAAGGCAGGCCGATGAAACCGATGCCCTGGGGATCGCGGCTGACCGCGTCAGAGAGTTGTTCGCTGGACTCGAAGCGTTTCGCCGCGGGGCTCAGGTTCTTGTCGCGGCGGGCCAGCACCAGTTCCTTGAAGGTGTCGTAGGTGCCGGAGCGGTCATCGCGGGCGTACAGGTGAATGGCGCCGCCGACGCCGCCCAGTTGTTCCCAGGTTTTCACCTCGCCGCTGAACACCCGCGCCAGTTGTTCGGTGTCCAGCCGCGTCAGCGGGTTGTGCGGGTGGAGGATGATGGCCAGGCCGTCGATGGCGATCACCTGTTCGGCGTCGGGGTCTTTCAGGTCGCCGAGGGCTTCCAGCTCCACCAGTTCGCTGTCCTTGATCGGCCGCGACGCGGCGGCGAGGTCGGCGCTGGCGTTCTTCAATGCGGCAAAGCCGGTACTGGAGCCATGCGCGGCGATCTCGACGACGACGCGCCGGCCCTGGGCACCCTGGCCGGTCACCCGACGCTCGTTGTCTTTGCCCGTCGCCTCGATCCGTATGTCGAGCAAACCCTGTTCTTGCATCAGGCCCTTGACCAGGGCCGGGCCCAGCGCGGCACCGATGGTATTGGAACCCTGGATGCGCAGCACCGGCTGGTTGTTGCCAGCCAGGGGCAGGGCGGCGAACACCGACCAGGGCAGGGCGTAGCAGACGAAGCCGACCAGCAGCAGGCAGAGGGTTCGGCACCAGAGGTCCGGTTCACTGACGGTGGAGACGCGTGACATGCGGCAATGGCCTTCTATGGCGGGAGCGAGTGCGGCGAGATTAAGTCAGGGAGGTGACGGGGATGTGACAGTTGATGGGGGGAATCGGAGCGTTCCCCAGGCTTTTCAGAATGCTCTTAAAGACCCAGCACGGCGGGCTCAGTAGAGTTGAAAACTTTGTCTGGAGGGGAATTGGCGCACGCCGACTCTCGTCGTCACCAGGCGTCGATGCAGCCCTGGCTGCAATTTGCTTGTGTCAAAGGAGTATGAAATGAGTGGCTGGTTCGAGCTGAAGCAATATGGCAGCGGTGGTTTCAGGTTCTTGCTGAAGTCCAAGGACGCGCAGACCATGCTTCAAAGCGACCGTTACCCTTGTCGTGAGAGTGTCGAGGCAGCCATTGCGCTGCTCCGCAAGCACTGCACGTCCCCGGGTAGTTACGAAAAGAAGATCGCCCCCGGTGGCAAACCTTACTTCAATCTTAAGGCCGGCAAGGAGGTGATCCTGGTCAGCCACTTGTATGACTCGGAGCCGACCCGTGAGTCCGCCATCGAGGCCATCATGCAGGCTGGCACCAGCACCCGGGTCGAGCTGTGTTGAGACGCTGAAGCAATAAAAAAGCCCATCTCAGGATGGGCTTTTTTGTGCCGGGCGATCAGCTCAGCTCGAGCCAGATCGGTGCGTGGTCGGAAGGTTTCTCCATGCCGCGCAGGTCGTAGTCGACCCCGGCATCCTTGATCCGTGGCAGCAGGCCGCGGGAGGCCATGATCAGGTCGATGCGCAGGCCGCGCTTGGGCTCGTCTTCGAAACCGCGGCTGCGGTAGTCGAACCAGCTGAAGCGATCGGCCACCTCAGGATTGAGGTGACGGAAACTGTCCACCAGGCCCCAGTTCTTCAGGCGGGCCATCCACTCGCGCTCTTCCGGCAGGAAGCTGCACTTGCCGGTTTTCAGCCAGCGTTTCATGTTGTCCGGGCCGATGCCGATGTCGCAGTCTTCCGGGGAAATGTTCACGTCGCCCATGACCAGCAGCGGCTGCTCGTTGCTGAAGCGGGTTTCCAGCAGGTGCTGCAGGTCGCTGTAGAAGCGCTGCTTGGCCGGGAACTTGGTGGGGTGGTCGCGGCTTTCGCCCTGGGGGAAGTAGCCGTTCATGATGGTCACCGGGGTGCCATCGGCATCGGCGAAGGTGCCCCAGATAAAACGTCGCTGGGCATCTTCATCGTCGCCATCGAAGCCTTTGTACAGGTCCAGCGGCGCCAGGCGCGAGAGCAGGGCGACGCCATAGTGGCCTTTTTGCCCGTGGTAATGCACGTGATAACCCAGCGCCTGGACTTCGGCCAGGGGGAACTGGTCGTCCGACACCTTGGTTTCCTGCAGGCCGATGACGTCCGGTTGATGCTTTTCGATCAGCGCCGCCAACTGATGGGGGCGGGCTCGCAGCCCGTTGATGTTGAACGAGACGATCTTCATGGTCGGCAGTCCTGGCAAAACTGCGATGCTAGCCGACAAGTCGCGCGGCGGCCAGCGTGGCGGCAAGGCAGATGCGCTGCTAAGGTCGATGGGCGGTGGAACGATCACGAGCCTGAAAGGTTCGTAGCTATAACAACCGCGCAGAAGAACGCCGCCACCCAGCGCGGTCACTTCAAGCCGGGCCCAGGGGAGACCAATCGCCATGCCTGAAACCTCGACTGCCATCGCCGACATTCACATGCTCGACAGCGGCTACGCCCGCGAAGCCCGTTCCCTGCTGTACCAGGCTTATCGCCATGAGCCGACCTTCGCTTATCTGTTCGAGTCCGAACGCCCGGGTTACGAACAACGGGTGCGGGCCACGGTGCGGGAGCTGGTCAAGCAGCACTTCGTTCAGGACCTGCCGGCCATCGGCTTGCTGGTCAATGACCGGCTGATCGGCATCGCCCTGATCGCGCCGCCCCAGCGTCGCCTGGGCATTACCGAGAGTTGGGCCTGGCGCCTGCGCATGGTGCTCAGTACCGGTTTCCGTTGCACCCGGCGTTACCTGGACTATCACGCCGCGGTGCTGGGTTGCCTGCCCAGCGATTCGGTGCACGTCCTGCCCTTGCTGGGGATTCATCCGCAATTCCAGGGCAAGCACTTCGGCGAGCAGTTGCTGCAGGCGGTGCACAACTGGTGCGCGGTGGACGAACACTCCCAGGGGGTGGTGCTGGACACCGGCAACCCGCGTTACCTGGCGTTCTATGAGCGCCAGGGTTATGAAGAGATTGGCGAGATCGCCGTCGGTCCGGTCCGCGAGCACGTTTTCTTTCACGCCAACCCGCAGGTTCTGCAAAGCGCGATCGGCTGAACAGAACTTTCCTCACATTTGTGCGCTCTATCGGGCTCCCAGCTCGTGATAGCATTCGCGCCTATGAAGTTTTCAGGAAGATTCACCAGCGGCTTGTTGCTGCTGTTCACAAGCTGTGCGGTACTGGCGCAAAGCGAATTGGACGTCAGGGTCAAACCCTCCAACGATGAACTCAAGGCCAATGTGGAAGGCTACATCGGCGGGGTGGGCGATCGCGACGAGGAAGCCCTGTTGCGTTTCAGCCGTGGCGCCGAGGAGCAGGCCCGCAAGGCCGCCCAGGCCCTGGGCTACTACCAGCCGCAGATCAGCAGCGAAGTCAAAGGCGGCGAAAAGCCGCGTTTGGTGCTGAATATCGATCCTGGCGAGCCGGTGCACCTGCGTAACGTCACCATCCGGGTCGACGGCCCGGCGGCCTCCCTCAAGGGCTTTCGTGTGCCCAGGAGCGACCAGCTGAAAAGCGGCGCGGTCCTCAATCACGGTCATTACGAAGACGCCAAGCGGCTGATCCAGAACCAGGCGTCGCGCTACGGCTTTTTCAGCGGGCGCTTCACCCGGCAGAAGCTGGCGGTGGACCCCCAGGCCGGGGTCGCGGATATCGAGCTGGTTTACGAAAGCGGCCCGCGTTACGCCCTGGGCAAGGTCAGTTTTGCCGGCGATACGCCGTTCGACGAAGACCTGCTGCAACGCATGGTGCCGTTCAAGGCCGGTACTCCCTACGATTCCGAGCTGATCGCCGAGCTTAACCAGGCACTGCAATCGAGCGGTTATTTCGAGGGCGTGCGGGTCGACGCGGCGCCGACCGCGGCCGCCGCCGAGGTGATTCCGGTGGCGGTCCAGCTGGAAACCCGCAAGCCGCGCACCATGGGCCTGGGCCTGGGTTTTTCCACCGACGTCGGGCCGCGGGCCAAGGCCAACTGGACCCGACACTGGGTCAACGCCCAAGGCCACAGCTATGGCTGGGAGGCGGAAGTCTCCGCGCCACGGCAGAACGTCGGCCTGTTCTACGACATACCGCTGGACCCGCCGCTGACCGACAAGCTGCGTTTTGCCGGCGGCTACCAGAACGAAGAAATCGCCAATACCGACACCCTGAGCAAATTGCTCACCCTCGGTCCCGAGTGGCACAGCAAGTTGCCCAGCGGCTGGCAGCGGGTCATCTCGTTGAAGTGGCAGCGCGAGGAATACCGCCTTGGCGACGACTCGGGCCTGAGTACCCTGTTGATGCCCGGCATCAGCTATTCCTACCTGCGCAGCGATAACCGCATCGACCCGCACAACGGCTATCGCCTGCAATTCGACAGCAAGGTGGCCAAGGAAGGGCTGGGCTCGGACACCAACCTGTTATATGGCACCGTCCTGCTCAAGGGCCTGACCACGGTATGGAACAACCATCGTTTCCTCGGCCGGGTGCAGTTCGGTGGCAGCGCCACCAACGGTTACAAGAAGGTTCCGCCGTCGCTGCGCTTTTTCGCCGGTGGCGATCAGAGCGTGCGCGGCTACGACTACCAGAGCCTGTCGCCGGAGAACTCTGACGGCGACCGGATCGGCGGGCGCTACATGGTGGCCGGCAGCGTCGAGTATCAGTACTCCATCGCGGAAAAATGGCGCCTGGCGACCTTTGTCGACCAGGGCAACTCCTTCGACAAACTTGAACTGCCGAACCTCAAGACCGGGGTCGGTGTCGGTGTGCGCTGGGTGTCCCCGGTGGGGCCGATCCGCCTCGACCTGGCCCATGCGCTGGACGATGACGGCGGCATTCGCTTGCACTTTTCCATGGGGCCTGAGCTGTGAAGCGTGGTTTGAAGATCGCGGCGCTGGCGCTGCTTGTGCTGGTGGCGGTGCTGGTACTGGCGCTGGCTTCGATACTCGGCACCCAGGCCGGCAGTCGCTGGGCCCTGGGCCTGGTGCCGGGCTTGAGCGTGGAAAACTTCGCCGGCCGCTTAGGCGGACAGTGGAGCGCCGATCACCTGTTGTGGCAGCAGGACAGCAGCCGGGTCGAACTCCAGGCGCCGAAATTCGCCTGGTCGCCGGCGTGCCTGATGCGCATGACCCTGTGCATCGAACAACTGGACGTGGAACAGGTCAGCCTGCAATTCCCGCCGGGCGCGGAAGAACAAAGCAGCGGCCCCATCAGCCTGCCGGATCTGCAGTTGCCTGTGGCTATCGAGCTGGGACAGGTGCGGGTCGGTAGCTTGCAATTCAATGGCAGCGAGGCACTCAAGGGCCTGCAACTGGCGGCGCAGTGGACGGCCAAGGGCCTGCAGATCGACTCGGTAAGCCTGCAACGCGACGACCTCAGCCTGAATCTTTCGGGGTTATTGTCGCCCAGCGGCGACTGGCCCCTGAGCGCCACCGGCACCCTGACCCTGCCGGCGCCGGGTAGCGAACCCTGGGCGCTGGCGCTGAAGGTCGATGGCGACCTGTTGAAGACCCTCAGGCTTGCGGCCGACAGCAGCGGTTACCTGCAAGGCCGGTTGAGCGGTGAGCTGCAACCGCTGGCGGAGAACCTGCCGGCCCAGGTGCGGATCACCGCCGATGGCTTCAAGGCCAGCGCCGAGCTGCCCGACACCCTGATGCTCAACCAGCTGGAACTGACCGGCAAAGGCGACCTCAAGGCGGGTTACCAACTGCTGGGCAAGGCCAGCCTGCCGGCCGAGCAGGGGCCGGTGGCCCTGGCGCTGCAAGGCAAGGTCGACGCCAAGGGCGCGCAGATCGCCGCGCTGGACCTGAGCGCCAACGACAAGCAGAACCTCAAGCTGAGCGGCCAGCTGGATTGGAGCCAGGGCCTGAACGCCGAAGCCAGGCTCGACTGGCTGGATTTCCCCTGGCATCGCCTGTACCCGCTGATCGAAGAGCCCGCGGTGGCGGTACGCCGCTTCACGGCCGAGGTCGCCTATCGCGATGGTAACTACCTGGGTAACTTCAAGGGTGACCTCGATGGCCCGGCGGGGGCGTTCAGCCTCAGCAGCCCGTTCAGCGGCGACCTGACGAAAATCTTCCTGCCCCAGTTCAAGCTGGCCGCCGGCCAGGGCAAGGCCGAAGGCCACCTGAACCTGCAATTCGCCGACGGCATCGCCTGGGATACCGCCCTGGATCTGTCGGCGATCAACCCGGCGTACTGGGTCGCCGAGCTGCCGGGCACTTTGGCCGGGCCGCTGCGCAGCCAGGGCGAAATGAAGAACGAGCAACTCAAGCTCAACGCCGACCTCGACCTCAAGGGCAAGTTGCGCGGCCAGCCCGCGGTGCTGCAGGCCAAGGCCGATGGCGCTGGCGAGCAGTGGAATCTGAACACCCTGGACATCCGCCTGGGCGATAACCGCATCAACGGTTCCGGGCGCCTGCAACAACGCTTGGCCGGGCAACTCGATATCAAGCTGCCGCGTCTCGGCCAGCTGTGGCCCGAGCTGCGTGGCCAGCTCAGCGGCCGCCTCGATGTGGCCGGCACCCTGAAGGCGCCGCAGGGCAAGCTCGACCTGCAAGGCCAGCAACTGGTGTTCGCCGACAATCGCCTGCAGAGCCTCAAGCTCGATGCCAACCTGGACAGCGCGCAGCGGGCGCGCATCGACCTCAAGGGGGCCGGCATCCAGGTCGGCGAAACCGCGCTGGGCACCCTGACGGCCAGCGGCCAGGGCGATATCAAGAACCAGAAGCTGCAACTGGACCTGAAAGGCCCGCAGCTCAAGCTGGCACTGGGCCTGGACGGCAAGCTGGACCAGGGCAACTGGCGCGGGCGCCTGGCCAGCGGCGATATCCAGACCGGTGGCCAGGACTGGAGGCTGCAAGCCCCGGCCAAGCTCGAATACCTGGCCGACGGCAAGCTCAACTTCGGCGCCCATTGCTGGGCCAGTGGCGATGCCAGCCTGTGTGGCGAGGATCAGCGGCTGATGCCCGAGCCCAGGTTGCGCTACCACCTCAAGCAGTTCCCGATCGACAGCCTCGCGCAGTGGTTGCCCAAGGATTTTGCCTGGAAGGGCCGGCTCAACGCCGATATCAAGCTGGACGTACCGGCCGACGGCCCGCAGGGACGGATCCTGCTGGACGCCAGCGGCGGCACCTTGCGGGTCAAGGAAAAGCAGCAGTGGCTGGACTTCCCGTACCAGACACTGAAACTCGACACCACCCTCAACCCCAAGCGTATCGACACCCAGCTGGCGTTCAGTGGCGGCAAGCTCGGTGAGCTGATGCTGCAGGCGCAGATCAATCCGCTGCCGAAAAACAAGCCGCTGTCCGGCGAGTTCCGCCTCAGCGGCCTGGACCTGGCGGTGGCGCGGCCGTTCGTGCCGATGGTCGAGAAGCTCACCGGCACCCTGAACGGCAGCGGGCGCATCTCCGGCGGTCTGCTGGCGCCGCAGGTCAATGGCAACCTGGCCCTTAGTGGTGGCGAAGTTTCCGGTCCCGAATTGCCCATCAGTCTCCAGGACTTGCAATTGCAAGCGCTGATCGCCGGTGAAAGCGTGCAGTTGAGCGGCGGCTGGAAGAGCGGCAAGGCCGGCCAGGGCAGCCTGAACGGCAATATCGCCTGGGGTCAGGCGCTGGTGGTGGACCTGAGCCTGAAAGGCTCGCAGCTGCCGGTCACCGTCGAACCCTATGCGGTGCTGGACGTGGCGCCGGACCTGAAGATCTCGATGAAGGACGACAAGCTGGCGATCGCCGGCAAGGTCCATGTGCCCAAGGGTGAGATCACCATCCGTGAATTGCCGCCATCGACGGTCAAGGTATCGGACGACACGGTGATCATCGGCCACCAGACCGAGGAGGGCAAAGCGCCGATGGCCATGGCGATGGACATCGACGTGGTGGTCGGCGAGGACAAGCTCAGCTTCACCGGTTTCGGCCTGACCGCCAACCTGCAAGGCCATGTGCACATCGGCGACAACATGGACACCCGTGGCGAACTGTGGCTCAACGACGGCCGCTACCGCGCCTACGGTCAGCGCTTGACCGTACGCCGGGCGCGTCTGCTGTTCGCCGGGCCGATCGACCAGCCGTACCTGGACATTGAGGCGATCCGCCAGACCGATGACGTGATCGCCGGCATCCGCCTCAGTGGCAGCGCCGAACAACCGACCACGCAGATCTTCTCGGAGCCGGCGATGAGCCAGGAGCAGGCGCTGTCCTACCTGGTGCTCGGGCGTCCCTTGAGCACCACCGGCGAGGACAACAACATGCTGGCGCAAGCCGCCCTGGGCCTGGGCCTGATGGGCAGCTCGAACATCACCGGCGGGCTGGCCAAGGACCTGGGGATCGACGACTTCCAGCTCGACACCCAGGGCAGCGGCAACACCACCAGCGTGGTGGCCAGCGGCAATATCTCCGAGCGGCTCAGCCTGCGTTACGGGGTGGGGGTCTTCGAGCCGGCCAACACCATCGCCCTGCGCTACAAGCTGAGCAAAAAGGTCTACCTGGAAGCGGCCAGTGGCGTCGCCAGCTCGCTGGATATCTTCTACAAGCGCGACTTCTAGCTCGTCGGCAATCCAGTCCCCTTTGGCGAGGGGGCTGGCGTTCACCACCGCGCTCCTCCTGCTGGTAATTCTCCCGCCGATTTTCGACTTCAAGGCTTCCCATTAATTAGCTTAATAGTGAGCATGCTAATTATTGTTTGGATATTGGCTGCCTAGGCAGTAACATCTCGACATACTTTCGCTGCCTAGGCAGCTAACAGGTGGTCAGATGAAGCACTTCACCCCAGACGATTTCCACAATTGCCACCTCGGGCTCTTGCTGGGCCGCGCGGCCCTGCTCAAGGACCGGATCATCGACACCCACATGGAACCCCACGGCATCACCGCCGCGCAGTTCAAGGTGCTGATCATCATGGCCCAGTTCGGCGTCGACACCCCGGCCGAGCTGTGCCGCCACCTGTCCCTGGACAGCGGTTCCATGACCCGCATGCTCGATCGCCTGGAGCAGAAGGATTTCCTCGCCCGCCAACGCTCGGAGCACGACCGCCGCCAGGTGCGCCTGGTGCTCACCGAGGAGGGCCAGAAGCTCGCCGACTGCCTGCCGCACATCGGCGCCAACGCCATGAATGAACTGGCCGGCGCCATTACCCCCGAAGAGTTGAAAACCCTGGAACAGATCCTCAAGAAAATTTTGCTGGCGGCCGGTGACCCGATCACCGTGCTGCGGGTAGGTGATAAGTAAATGAGCAGTAAAACCTTGCGTGCCCGTTTGAGCCTGGTGCTGCTGGCCATGAGCCTGGCCGGATGTGCCAACTACAGTGGCCTGACAACCGAAGGGGTGAGCCTCGATGCCAAATCCCTCAAGGCCGGACAATCCCTGAGTGGTGTGACCCTGTCGCCGGCGGCCTGGCCGAAGAGCGACTGGTGGAAGAGCCTGGGCGATCCACAGCTCGATGGCCTGATCCGCGAGGCCCTGCACGACAGCCCCGACATGCAGATTGCCAGCGCCCGCGCCCACCAGGCCAGCGCGGCGGCCTATGCCGCGGACGCGGCACGCATGCCGACCCTGGACGCCAGCGGCAGTGTCAGCCGCTCGCGCCTGTCCCGTTCGCAGGACCCGAGCGGGCAGGGCGACAACTACAGCACGATGCGCAGCCTGACAGGCACCTTCAATTACACCTTCGACCTCTGGGGCGGCCAGCGCGATACCTGGGAAGCCGCCCTGGGCCAGGCCCGCGCCGCCGAGATCGATCGCCAGGCCGCGCAACTGACCCTGGCCGCCGACGTGGCCCGGGCCTACAGCGACCTGGGCCAGGCGCATATCGTCCATGACCTGGCCACTGAAGATCTCAAGCGCACCCGGCAGATGCTCGACCTGAGCCAGAAGCGCCTGAGCTCGGGCATCGACAGCCAGTACCAGTACCAGCAGACCGAAAGCCTGGAGGCCAGCTCCGAAGCCAGCCTGATCGACGCCGAGAAAAACCTGCAGAGCGCCAAGATCGCCCTCGCGGTATTGCTCGGCAAAGGCCCGGACCGGGGCAACGAAATCGCCCGGCCGAAAGTCCTGCAGGCCAGCGCGGTGGCACTGCCGTCGGTGCTGCCGGCGGAACTGCTGGGCCGCCGTCCGGACCTGGTGGCCGCGCGCTGGCGGGTCGAGGCGGCGAGCAAGAGCATCGACGCCGGCAAGACCAACTTCTATCCCAACCTCAACCTGAGCGCCGCTGCCGGCACTCAAGCGTTGCTGGGGGACGCGATGTTCGGATCGGCCAGCCGCTTCTTCAACATCGCCCCCACCGTGTCGCTGCCGATCTTCGACGGTGGCCGCCTGCGCGCCGACCTGGATGCCCGGGACGCCGACTACGACCTGGCCGTGGCGCAGTACAACAAGAGCCTGGTGACTGCCTTGGGGGATGTCAGCGACACCATTTCCCAGCTGCGTGACATCGGTCGGCAGATCGCCGCCCAGCAACATGCCACCGACATCGCCCAGGACTCCTACGACACTGTGGTCCAGCGCTACGGCTCGGGGATCGGCAATTACCTGGACGTGCTCAGCATCGAGCAGCAATTACTGCAAGCCCAGCGTCAACTGGCGACCCTGAATGCCCAGCAGATCGACCTGTCGATCCAACTGATGCAGGCCCTGGGCGGTGGTTTCCAGACCGACAATCTGGCCGCGGCCACCCCGACCCCAGCCTCGCGCACTCAATAATTCAAGGTACTCATCATGGCCACTGCCGCAACCAACAACGCTCCCGAAAATACCCCTGACACCGCCAACCCGCGCAAGCGCAAAGTCATGCTGCTGGGCCTGGTGGCGCTGATCGTCCTGGGCGGGCTGGGGGTCTTTGCCTGGTATGAACTCTACGGACGCTGGAACGAAGGCACCGACGACGCCTATGTGAACGGCAACGTGGTGGAAATCACCCCGCTGGTCACCGGTACGGTGGTCAGCATCGGCGCCGACGATGGCGACCTGGTCCACGAAGGCCAGGTGCTGATCAACTTCGACCCCAACGATGCCGAGGTTGGCCTGCAAAGCGCCGAGGCCAACCTGGCCCGCACCGTGCGCCAGGTGCGCGGCCTGTACAGCAATGTCGACGGCATGCGCGCCCAGGTGGCGGCGCAGAAGGCCGAAGTGCAGAAAGCCCAGGACAACTTCAACCGTCGCCGGACCCTCGCCAGCAGCGGGGCGATTTCCCAGGAAGAACTGTCCCACGCCCGCGACGACCTGACCTCGGCGCAGAACGCCCTGGCCAATGCCCAGCAGCAGCTCAACACCACCAACGCGCTGGTGGACGACACCGTGGTATCGAACCATCCGGACGTGCAGGCGGCCGCCGCGCAGTTGCGCCAGGCCTACCTGACCAACGCCCGCAGCACCCTGATCGCGCCGGTGACCGGTTATGTCGCCAAGCGCACCGTGCAATTGGGGCAGCGGGTACAGCCGGGCACCGCGTTGATGGCGGTGATCCCGCTCGACCAACTGTGGATCGACGCCAACTTCAAGGAAACCCAGCTGCGTGACATGCGCATCGGCCAGCCGGTGGACATCGAAGCCGATATCTACGGCAGCGACGTCAAGTACAGCGGCACCATCGACAGCCTGGGCGCCGGTACCGGCAGTGCCTTCGCCCTGTTGCCGGCGCAGAACGCCACCG
Source organism: Pseudomonas sp. LAMO17WK12:I10 (assembly GCF_900215185.1). Taxonomy (NCBI): domain Bacteria; kingdom Pseudomonadati; phylum Pseudomonadota; class Gammaproteobacteria; order Pseudomonadales; family Pseudomonadaceae; genus Pseudomonas; species Pseudomonas sp. LAMO17WK12:I10. The sequence continues at coordinate 82,531 of NZ_OBDX01000017.1, forward strand.
GCAACTGGATCAAGATCGTGCAGCGGGTGCCGGTGCGCATCCATGTGAATGCCGAAGAGCTGGCCAAGCACCCGCTGCGGGTCGGCCTGTCGACGGTGGTCAATGTCGACCTGCATGACCAGAGCGGCCCCGTGCTGGCCCAGCAGCCCCCACAAAAGGCGTCGTTCAGCACCAGCGTCTACGACCGCCAGCTGGGCGAGGCCGATGCCCTGATCGCTCGCCTGATCCACGACAACAGCGCCGCCATCGGCAAGACCGCGCAGCGCTGATTCGCCGATCCCTCTGCTGCGGCCGTTAGCGGCCGCGGCGCCTGCCTCGCTTCATAGGATTCGCGATGAGCAATAACGCCTCTTTCACGCCGCCCAGCCTGTTGCTCAGCACCATCGGCCTGTCGCTGGCGACCTTCATGCAGGTGCTCGACACCACCATCGCCAACGTGGCCTTGCCGACCATCTCGGGCAACCTCGGGGTGAGTTCGGAGCAGGGCACCTGGGTGATCACCTCGTTTGCCGTGAGCAACGCGATCGCTTTGCCGCTGACCGGCTGGCTGAGCCGGCGCTTCGGCGAGGTGAAGCTGTTTATCTGGGCCACCCTGCTGTTCGTGCTGGCCTCCTTCCTCTGCGGGATTTCCACCTCCATGCCCGAGCTGGTGGGCTTTCGTGTGCTGCAAGGGGTGGTGGCCGGGCCGCTGTACCCGATGACCCAGACCCTGCTGATCGCGGTCTACCCGCCGGCGAAAAGGGGCATGGCCCTGGCGCTGCTGGCGATGGTCACGGTGGTGGCGCCAATTGCCGGGCCGATTCTCGGCGGCTGGATCACCGACAGCTACAGCTGGCCGTGGATCTTCTTCATCAACGTGCCGATCGGCCTGTTCGCCGCCTGGGTGGTCAAGCAGCAGCTGAAGGCGCGGCCGGTGGTGACCAGTCGCCAGCCGATGGACTACATCGGCCTGCTGAGCCTGATCGTCGGCGTCGGTGCCTTGCAGATCGTGCTCGACAAGGGCAACGACCTGGACTGGTTCGAATCCAACTTCATCATCATCGGCACGCTGATTTCGGTGATCGCCCTGGCGGTGTTCGTGATCTGGGAAATGACCGACCGCCATCCGGTGGTCAACCTGCGGTTGTTCGCCCACCGCAACTTCCGCATCGGCACCATCGTGCTGGTGGGCGGTTATGCCGGCTTCTTCGGCATCAACCTGATCCTGCCGCAGTGGTTGCAGACCCAGATGGGCTACACCGCGACCTGGGCCGGCCTGGCGGTGGCGCCGATCGGCATCCTGCCGGTGCTGATGTCGCCTTTCGTCGGCAAGTACGCGCACAAGTTCGACCTGCGCTTGCTGGCCGGTCTGGCGTTCCTGGCGATCGGCCTGAGCTGCTTCATGCGCGCCGGCTTCACCAACGAGGTGGACTTCCAGCACATCGCCCTGGTGCAACTGTTCATGGGTATCGGCGTGGCGCTGTTCTTCATGCCGACCCTGAGCATCCTGATGTCGGACCTGCCGCCGCAGCAGATCGCCGATGGCGCCGGCCTGGCCACTTTCCTGCGGACCCTGGGCGGCAGCTTCGCCGCGTCGTTGACCACCTGGATCTGGATCCGCCGGGCGAACGAGCACCATGCCTACATGAGTGAGCACATCAGCAGCTTCGAGCCGGCCACCCGCGATGCCCTGAACGCCTTGGGCGGTGCCAGCAACCAGGCTTACGCGCAGTTGGACCAGGTGCTGACCGGGCAGGCGTACATGATGTCCACCGTGGACTACTTTACGCTGCTGGGCTGGAGCTTCATGGCGCTGATCCTGCTGGTGTGGCTGGCCAAGCCACCGTTCACCGCCAAGGCCGGGCCGGCGTCGGCGGGGCATTGAGGGTGCGGTAGGGCAGAGGAATTATCGCGAGCAAGCTCGCTCCTACAGGGGAGGTACTTTTTGTAGGAGCGAGCTTGTTCGCGATAGAGCGCGCAGCGTTTGCCTGGAAGGCCTCGCAAGGCCCTTCGGGCCTTATCGCAGCCTGCGGCAGCGGCTACAGGCGGGGCAATGCCTGCTGTGACGGCACGAAATCGAAAGCCGCCAGCTGGAAGCCCTGCTCATCCACCTGCAAAGCCCAGCCCTGACGGTCCCAGTCCCCCAGCACGATGCGCTTGGCGGCCTGGTCGCCGATCTGCAACTTGTGGATGGCCGGGCGGTGGGTGTGGCCGTGGACCAGGGTCCGCACCTTGAATGCCTGCATGATCCGCGGCACTTCGTCCGGGGTCACGTCGACGATGTCGTTGGCCTTCATGCGGGTTTGCGCGCGGCTTTCATTGCGCAGTTTGCGCGCCAGCTTGTGTCGGGTGCGCAGCGGCAGGTGTCTGAGGATCCACAACGAAACCGGGTTGCGCAGGTAGCGGCGCATGCGCATATAGGCTTCGTCGCGGGTGCACAGGCTGTCGCCGTGCATCAGCAGCACCGGCTCGCCGTAGAAGTCGACCACGCTCGGGTCCTTGAGCAGGGTCGCGCCCGCGGCCTTGCAGAAGGCCTTGCCAAGCATGAAGTCGCGATTGCCATGCATCAGGAAAACCTGCGTGCCGCTGTCGCTGAGCTCGCGCAGTGCCTGGCAAATGGAAAGCTGGTAGGGGGTCATGGCGTCGTCGCCGATCCAGACCTCGAAGAAATCTCCCAGGATGTACAGCGCTTGCGCCGAGCGGGCACGCCCGCCCAGTAAATCCAGAAACGCCCGGGTAATGTCCGGGCGCTCCTCTTCCAGATGCAAATCTGAAATCAGCAGTATCACTCAACGATCTCGGCTTTCTCGATGATCACGTCTTCGGCCGGTACGTCCTGGTGGCCGGCCTTCATGGTGGTGGCCACGCCTTTGATCTTGTCGACCACTTCGGTGCCGGCGACCACTTTGCCGAATACTGCGTAGCCCCAGCCCTGCACGGTCTTGCCGCTGTGGTTGAGGAAGCTGTTGTCAGCGACGTTGATGAAGAACTGCGCGGAAGCCGAATGCGGTTCCATGGTGCGGGCCATGGCGACGGTGTACTTGTCGTTGGAAAGACCGTTGTCGGCTTCGTTCTGGATGCTTGGACGCTTGTCTTTCTTTTCTTTCATGCCTGGCTCGAAACCGCCGCCCTGGATCATGAAGTTACCGATGACGCGGTGGAATACGGTGTTTTCGTAATGACCGGCTTTAACGTATTCGACGAAGTTGGCCACGGTGACCGGGGCTTTCTCGGCGTTCAGTTCCAGCAAGATGTCGCCGTGGTTGGTGGTCAGTTTGACTTGGGTCATGATCGGTACTCTTTATAAGGAGGAGCGTTTTCAAGGAATTCCCGGGTTCCGGGAGGCAGGCCTGGGGCCCGCGGGCCGGAACCGCGCTGGCAAAAATCCGCCAAGGTGCGCAGTTTAGCGTGACGGGCGTGAAATTCGAGGCTGTTTTTTCATTTGCGACGGATTAATCGCGGCAGATTTAAAGCCCGCTCTGTCAGGGGCTTGACCGCATCGGCTATGATATCCGTTTTGATTTATCAGGCCGCACCGGCCGCGCACTTGTATGTTCAAGGATCCTATGAGCAAGCCCACTGTCGACCCTACCTCGAATTCCAAGACCGGACCGGCCGTTCCGGTCAACTTCCTGCGCCCGATCATCCAGGCGGACCTGGACTCGGGTAAGCACACACAGATCGTGACCCGCTTCCCGCCGGAACCCAACGGCTACCTGCACATCGGTCACGCCAAGTCGATCTGCGTGAACTTCGGGCTGGCCCAGGAATTCGGCGGCGTCACCCACCTGCGTTTCGACGACACCAACCCGGCCAAGGAAGACCAGGAATACATCGACGCCATCGAAAGCGACGTCAAGTGGCTGGGCTTCGAGTGGGCCGGTGAAGTGCGCTACGCCTCGCAATACTTCGACCAGCTGCACGAGTGGGCGGTGGAGCTGATCAAGGCGGGCAAGGCCTATGTCGACGACCTGACCCCCGAGCAGGCCAAGGAATACCGTGGCAGCCTGACCGAGCCGGGCAAGAACAGCCCGTTCCGCGACCGTTCGGTGGAAGAGAACCTGGACCTGTTCGCCCGCATGAAGGCGGGCGAATTCCCGGACGGCGCACGCGTGCTGCGGGCCAAGATCGACATGGCCTCGCCGAACATGAACCTGCGCGACCCGATCATGTATCGCATCCGCCATGCGCATCACCACCAGACCGGCGACAAGTGGTGCATCTACCCGAACTACGACTTCACCCACGGTCAGTCGGACGCCATCGAAGGCATCACCCACTCGATCTGCACCCTGGAGTTCGAAAGCCATCGCCCGTTGTACGAATGGTTCCTGGAGAACCTGCCGGTGCCGGCACAGCCGCGCCAGTATGAGTTCAGCCGCCTGAACCTGAACTACACCATCACCAGCAAGCGCAAGCTCAAGCAACTGGTGGACGAGAAGCACGTCAACGGTTGGGACGACCCGCGCATGTCGACCCTGTCGGGCTTCCGTCGTCGTGGCTACACGCCGAAATCCATCCGCAACTTCTGCGAGATGGTTGGCACCAACCGTTCCGACGGCGTGGTGGACTTCGGCATGCTGGAATTCAGCATCCGTGACGACCTCGACCACAGCGCCCCGCGCGCCATGTGCGTGCTGCGCCCGCTGAAGGTGGTGATCACCAACTACCCTGAAGGCCAGGTCGAGAACCTCGAACTGCCGCGCCACCCGAAAGAAGACATGGGCGTGCGGGTGCTGCCGTTCGCCCGTGAAATCTACATCGATCGCGACGACTTCATGGAAGAGCCGCCAAAGGGCTACAAGCGCCTGGAACCGGCCGGCGAAGTGCGCCTGCGCGGCAGCTACGTGATCCGCGCCGACGAGGCGATCAAGGATGCCGATGGCAACATCGTCGAGCTGCGTTGCTCGTACGACCCGGACACCCTGGGCAAGAACCCGGAAGGGCGCAAGGTCAAGGGCGTGATCCACTGGGTGCCGGCCGCCGCCAGCGTCGAGTGCGAAGTGCGCCTGTACGATCGCCTGTTCCGTTCGCCGAACCCGGAGAAGGCCGAAGACAGCGCAAGTTTCCTGGACAACATCAACCCTGACTCCCTGCAGGTCCTCACTGGTTGTCGTGCCGAACCCTCGCTGGGCAACGCACAGCCGGAAGACCGTTTCCAGTTCGAGCGCGAAGGTTACTTCTGCGCGGATATCAAGGACTCGAAACCGGGCGCACCGGTATTCAACCGTACCGTGACCCTGCGCGACTCCTGGGGTCAGTGATCAGTTAAGGAACTCCTTGTGCTAACGATCTACAACACGCTCACCAAGAGCAAAGAAGTCTTCAAGCCGCTCGATGGCAACAAGGTGCGCATGTACGTGTGCGGCATGACCGTGTACGACTACTGCCACCTGGGCCACGGCCGCAGCATGGTCGCCTTCGACCTGGTGACCCGCTGGCTGCGTTTCAGCGGCTACGACCTGACCTATGTGCGCAACATCACCGACATCGACGACAAGATCATCAATCGGGCCAACGAGAACGGCGAGTCGTTCGAGGCGCTGACCGAGCGCATGATCGCGGCGATGCACGAAGACGAAGCGCGCCTGAACATCAAGAAGCCGGACATGGAGCCGCGTGCCACCGACCATATCGCCGGCATGCACGCGATGATCCAGACCCTGATCGACAAGGGCTACGCCTACGCGCCGGGCAACGGCGACGTGTACTACCGGGTCGGCAAGTTCCTCGGTTACGGCAAGCTGTCGCGCAAGAAGATCGAAGACCTGCGCATCGGCGCGCGGATCGAAGTCGACGAGTCGAAACAGGACCCGCTGGACTTCGTGCTGTGGAAAGCCGCCAAGCCGGGCGAGCCGAGCTGGGAATCGCCATGGGGCGCCGGGCGTCCGGGCTGGCACATCGAATGCTCGGTGATGTCGACCTGCTGCCTGGGCGAGACCTTCGACATTCATGGCGGCGGCAGCGACCTCGAGTTCCCGCACCATGAAAACGAGATCGCCCAGAGCGAGGCGGCCACCGGCAAGACCTACGCCAATGCCTGGATGCATTGCGGCATGATCCGCATCAATGGCGAGAAGATGTCCAAGTCCTTGAACAACTTCTTCACCATCCGCGACGTGCTCGACAAGTACCATCCGGAAGTCGTGCGTTACCTGCTGGTGTCGAGCCACTACCGCAGCGCGATCAACTATTCGGAAGACAACCTCAAGGACGCCAAGGGCGCCCTGGAGCGTTTCTACCACGCCCTCAAAGGCCTGCCGACTGTACCGGCCGCCGGTGGCGAAGCCTTCGTCGAGCGTTTCACCGAGGTGATGAACGACGACTTCGGCACGCCGGAAGCCTGTGCGGTGCTGTTCGAGATGGTGCGCGAGATCAACCGTCTGCGCGAGAGCGATCTCAATGCGGCGGCCGGTCTGGCGGCGCGCCTGAGGGAACTGGCGGACGTGCTGGGTGTGCTGCAGCTGGACGCCGACGACTTCCTGCAGGCCGGTGCCGAAGGCCGGGTCGACGCAGCGCAGGTCGAAGCGCTGATCCAGGCGCGCCTGGCGGCCCGGGCCAACAAGGACTGGGCCGAGTCCGACCGCATCCGCGACCAGATCACCGCCATGGGCGTGGTGCTGGAAGACGGCAAGGGTGGGACGACCTGGCGTCTGGCTGACTGATTGCTGTACTGGCTATAAACAGAAACCCGCCTTGTGCGGGTTTTTGTTTGCCTGCCATTCGGGGGCAGGGGGCGGGCGATCACTCCTCCTGCTGGCGCAATCTTTTATAGAGGGTATTGCGACTCACCCCCAGCCGTCGCGCCAGCTGGGAGATGTTGCCGCCCACGGCCTTGAGCTGGCGGTGCAGGTCGGCGCTGTCTTGCAGGTCGATGTCGCCGGGCGGTTCGTGGCTGGTGGCTGGCTCCATGTCCAGGTCGACAAAAAAGTCGTCGGGCAGGTGCTCGGCGCGGATCGGCTGTTCTTCGGCCATGGCCAGCGCCACCTGCATCACACTGCTGACCTGGCGCAGGTTGCCCGGCCAGGGATGGCGCTCGAACAGTTCCTGGACGTCGCGGCTGAGCCCGGCCCATTGGCCGGACTCGCGATGCTGTTCCCAGATGCGCTTGAACAGCGCCTGTTTGTCGCTGCGTTCGCGCAGGGGCGGCAACTCCAGGGTCAGGCCGCCGATGCGGTAATACAGGTCCTCGCGGAAGCGCCCGAGTTGCACCTGTTCACGCAGGGAGCGGTTGGTCGCCGAGATGATGCGGATGTCCACCGGGAACAGCTCGCTGCTGCCCACCGGTTGCACGCAGCGCTCCTGCAGCACACGCAACAGGCGGGCCTGGGTCGGCAAGGGCATGTCGCCGATTTCGTCGAGGAACAGTGTGCCTTTGTCGGCTTTGCGGATCAGGCCGATGCTGCCTTTCTGGTTGGCGCCGGTGAAGGCGCCTTTTTCATAGCCGAACAGCTCGGACTCCACCAGTTCGGCGGGAATCGCTGCGCAATTGACGGCAATGAACGCCTGTTTGCTCCGCGAGCTGGCCTGGTGCAGGGCTTTGACGAAGACCTCCTTACCGACGCCGGTTTCGCCGTGGATCAGCAGCGGAATGTCCTTTTCCAGCAGGCGTTCGGCCTGGCGCACGGCTTTCTCCACCCGGCTGTCGCCGAAGTGCAGGGTGTTCAGGCTGATGGCATCGGCGCTGGCGGGAGCCGGACGGGAAGGTGGCTCGACAAAGACCCGGGCCTGGATCGGCACCTGCCTTGGACGCTTGAGCAGGCAATGGAAACGGTTACGACCGGCGGCCTGCAGGGCGAAGGGCAGGCCTTCGGGCTGGTTGAGCAATTCCAGCAGGGACACCTTGAACAGGCTTTCGATGCCGACCCGCGACAGGCTGATGCCCAGCAGGTTGTCGGCGCGGCGGTTGGCCGAAAGCACCTGGCCGCTGTCATCGAAGATCAGCAGGCCGGCCCACTGGCTGTCAAGGTTGTTCAGGCCGGTGTTGAAGGTCAGCTGGAAATGCCGGCCTTGGAACAGGTTGAGGATCAGCCGGTTCTCCACGGTCTGGCTCATCATCTTGACCATGCCCAGGGTGTGGGAGGGCGGCAGGTAGCTGTCGCTGGAGACGTCCAGCACCGCGATCACCCGGCGCTCGGCATCGAAGATCGGCGCGGCCGAGCCGGTCATGAAGCGGTTGGCCTTGAGAAAGTGTTCATCGTGCTCGATATGCACCGCCTGTTCGCAAGCCAGGGCGGTGCCGATGGCGTTGGTCCCGCTGCAGTGTTCCAGCCAGCTGGCGCCGGCGCTGAAACCACGGGCCAGGCTCGGCTCGATAAAACGCTGGGTGCCCCAGGACGTCAGCACCTGGCCCTGGTTGTCGGCGAGCATGATCAGGCAATTGGAGTTACTGAGGATGTTCTCGTAGTAGGGCAGGACTTCCTGGTGGGTGGTCTGCACCAGGGCATGCTGGCTCTCCAGCAACTGGGCGATGCGCTCGGCGGGCAGTTGATCGAAGGCGGGCGCGCTCTGGTGGCTGAGGCCAAAGGCCCGGCAGCGGCTCCAGGAGTCCTTGATGATGGTCTCGTGAGACAGCGGTGAGGCAGGTGCGCTCATGGCGGTAGGTCTCTGAAAACGCTTTTATTGTTGTTATGGCCTATGCCCGGGACTGTGGCGTTTACGGGCAAAAGCGTCCATCCAGTGTTGTTCACTCTTGTTCATTGTCAACCGCCGGACTGTTCAGTTGTTCAGTGCGGGTTGTTCATTTCTGTTCAGCTGTGAACCTTCCAATAGCCTGTCTTTTAATAAATATCAGGCTTATCAGTGGCTTGGTTGGGTGCCACGGTTCTGGCACGAAAGTCGCTCTGCTGCTGCGGTCGCTTGACTCCAATAATAAAAAAGGCCGAGCCATGTCATTAACGCTGGAGCACGTCAGCCGTGTCGTCGAGGGCCAGACCTGGATCGATGACATCTCGCTGCGCTTTGAACCCGGTTCCTTCAATGTCCTGCTGGGGCGCACGCTGTCCGGCAAGACCAGCCTGATGCGCCTGATCGCCGGGCTCGACAAGCCCGCCAGCGGGCGCATCCTGATGAACGGCGTGGACGTCACCGGGCGCCCGGTGCGGCTGCGCAACGTGTCGATGGTCTATCAGCAGTTCATCAACTACCCGACCATGACCGTGTTCGAAAACATCGCCTCGCCGCTGCGTCAGGCTGGCGTTGCCGCGCAACTGATCGAGAGCAAGGTGCTGGAGACGGCGAAGATGCTGCGGATCGAGACGTTCCTGCAGCGCCATCCGCTGGAACTGTCCGGCGGCCAGCAGCAGCGCACGGCGATGGCCCGGGCACTGGTCAAGGATGCCGAGCTGATCCTGTTCGACGAGCCGCTGGTCAATCTCGACTACAAGCTGCGCGAAGAGCTGCGCCAGGAGATGCGCGAGCTGTTCCAGGCCCGCCACACCATCGCCATCTATGCCACCACCGAGCCCAACGAGGCGCTGGCCCTGGGCGGCACCACCACCATCCTCCACGAGGGGCGCCTGGTGCAGAGCGGCAAGACCGCCGAGGTCTATCACCAGCCCCAGACCGTGCTGGCCGCCGAGCTGTTCTCCGAACCGCCGATCAACCTGATGCCGGGGCGCATCGCCGGCAATGAAGTGAGCTTCGCCAATTTCGTGCACTTTCCGCTGAACGTCGACTTGCGCCCGGTCGGCGAGGGCGAGTTCCGCTTCGGCGTGCGGCCCAGCCATATCTCCCTGGTACCGAGCAACGACGACGACCTGGAGCTGGCGGTGACCGTCGAGGTGGCGGAAATCAGCGGCTCGGAAACCTTCCTGCATGTGCGCAACGAACAATTCCTGTTGGTATTGCACCTGCCCGGCGTGCACGAATATGACGTCGACGCGCCGATCCGCATCTATATCCCCACCCACAAACTATTCGTCTTCGATGCCCAGGGCCGTCTGGTCCAGGCGCCGGGGCGGCGCGTCGCGAGGGTTGCCTGATGGCCGAGATCCGTTTGCACAACCTCGCCCACAGTTACACCAGTACCCCGGCCGGTCCCGAGGACTATGCGATCCGCGAGATGAACCACGTCTGGGAGCAGGGCGGCGCCTATGCCTTGCTCGGGCCGTCCGGCTGCGGCAAGTCGACCTTGCTCAATATCATTTCCGGGCTGCTCAGCCCGTCCCAGGGGCAGGTGCTGTTCGATACCCGGGTGGTCAACGAGCTGACTCCCGAGAAGCGCAACATCGCCCAGGTTTTCCAGTTCCCGGTGGTCTACGACACCATGACGGTGTTCGACAACCTGGCTTTTCCGCTGCGCAACCAGGGCCTGGCCGAGGCCAAGGTGCACAGCAAGGTGCAGGAGATCGCCGAGGTCCTCGACCTGCAGGCGCTGCTGAACAAGAAGGCGCGCAACCTCAGCGCCGACGAAAAGCAGAAGGTTTCCATGGGCCGCGGCCTGGTGCGCGACGACGTATCGGCGATCCTGTTCGACGAGCCGCTGACGGTGATCGACCCGCACCTGAAGTGGAAGCTGCGGCGCAAGCTCAAGCAGATCCACGAGCAGTTCAACATCACCATGGTCTACGTCACCCACGACCAGCTCGAAGCCTCGACCTTCGCCGACAAGATCGCAGTGATGTACGGCGGGCAGATCGTCCAGTTCGGTACCCCGCGTGAGCTGTTCGAGCGGCCGAGCCACACCTTTGTCGGCTACTTCATCGGCAGCCCGGGGATGAACCTGATCGAAGTCCGGGCAGAGGCCGGCGGTGTCAGGTTCGCCGGGACCCATCTGGCCTTGCCCGAGGCCTTGCAGCAGCGAATCGCCGAGACCGATTACCAGAGCCTGAAAGTCGGCATCCGCCCGGAGTTCATCCATGTCTGGGACGAGCCTTACGAGGAGGCGCTGCAGGCCGACGTGGTCCACATCGAGGACCTGGGTACCTACAAGATCATGACCCTGAACCTCGACGGCGCGGTCTTGAAAGTGCGGCTGGCCGAAGACAAACCGGTGCCGCAGGGCAGGGCCTGCATCAGCTTCCCCGCGCAGTGGCTGATGGTCTACGCCGACGAATACCTGCTGGAGGCCCACGCCACGAACGAGGTTCAGCCATGAACAAAGTGCAGAACAACAAAGCCTGGTGGCTGGTATTGCCGGTGTTCCTGCTGGTGGCCTTCAGTGCGGTGATCCCGATGATGACCGTGGTCAACTACTCGGTGCAGGACATTTTCGACCAGTCCAGCCGCTATTTCGTCGGCGCCGACTGGTACCGCCAGGTGCTGCTCGACCCGCGCCTGCACGACTCGCTGCTGCGCCAGTTCATCTATTCGGCCTGCGTGCTGCTGATCGAGATTCCCTTGGGCATAGCCATCGCCCTGACCATGCCGAGCAAGGGGCGCTGGTCGTCGGTGGTGCTGATCATCCTCGCCATTCCGCTGCTGATCCCGTGGAACGTGGTGGGCACCATCTGGCAGATCTTCGGCCGCGCCGACATCGGCCTGATGGGCTCGTCGCTGAATGCCCTGGGCATCGATTACAACTACGCGGCCAATACCATGGATGCCTGGGTCACGGTGCTGGTGATGGACGTGTGGCACTGGACCTCGCTGGTGGCGCTGCTGTGCTTTTCGGGGCTGCGGGCGATCCCGGACGTGTATTACCAGGCGGCGCGCATCGACCGGGCGTCGAACTGGGCGGTGTTCCGCCATATCCAGTTGCCGAAGATGAAAAGCGTGCTGCTGATCGCGGTGATGCTGCGCTTCATGGACAGCTTCATGATCTACACCGAGCCGTTCGTGCTCACCGGCGGCGGGCCGGGCAATGCCACCACCTTCCTCAGCCAGACCCTGACCCAGATGGCGATCGGTCAGTTCGACCTGGGCCCGGCCGCGGCGTTCTCCCTGGTGTACTTCCTGATCATCCTGCTGGTGTCCTGGCTGTTCTACACCGCCATGACCCACTCCGACGCCAATCGCTGAGGACGGCCGCCATGACCAAGCGCAAGCTGATACCGCTGCTGATCTACATCCTGTTCCTGCTGGTGCCGATCTACTGGTTGCTGAACATGTCATTCAAGAGCAACAACGAGATCCTCGGTAGCCTGACCCTGTGGCCCCAGGACTTCACCTGGCACAACTACAAGGTGATCTTCACCGACCCCAGCTGGTACACCGGCTACCTCAACTCGCTGTATTACGTCAGCCTGAACACGGTGATTTCCCTGAGCGTGGCGCTGCCGGCGGCCTATGCCTTTTCGCGCTACCGCTTCCTCGGCGACAAGCACCTGTTCTTCTGGCTGCTGACCAACCGCATGGCACCGCCGGCGGTATTCCTGCTGCCGTTCTTCCAGCTGTATTCGTCCATCGGCCTGTTCGATACGCACATTGCCGTGGCCCTGGCCCACTGCCTGTTCAACGTGCCGCTGGCGGTGTGGATTCTCGAAGGCTTCATGTCCGGGGTGCCGAAGGAAATCGACGAGACCGCCTATATCGACGGCTACAGCTTTCCCAAGTTCTTCGTGAAGATCTTCGTCCCGCTGATCGGTTCGGGGATCGGCGTGACGGCGTTCTTCTGCTTCATGTTTTCCTGGGTCGAGCTGCTGCTGGCGCGGACTTTGACCTCGGTGAACGCCAAGCCGATCGCCGCGGTGATGACCCGCACCGTGTCCGCCTCCGGTATCGACTGGGGCGTGCTGGCGGCCGCCGGGGTGCTGACCATTCTGCCGGGCATGCTGGTGATCTGGTTTGTTCGCAACCATGTGGCCAAGGGCTTTGCCCTGGGCCGGGTATGAGGAACCGTTGATGGAATGGATGAACTGGACCGCCCCGACGGCGGCATTCTTCGGTGTCATTGCCTTGATCCTGCTGGGCATGACCACTTGGGAGCTGCGTTCGCCGAGCATCCCTCGGCGCGGCTTCCTGCCGATTGCCACCACCCGTGGCGATCGTCTGTTTATCGGTCTTCTCGGCAGCGCCTACCTGCATCTGCTGGTAATCGGCGCCACCGACTGGAGCATCTGGGTGGCGTTCGTGCTGTCTCTGGTGTGGCTGTTGGCTGTGATGCGTTGGGGCTAGCCGGGCGCGTGCGCGGTGGTCCTGCTTCGAAATTCAACCGGGAGGTCTCTATGTTCGACAAAAACAATAAGCTGCGACATAGCGTTTCATTGGCGGCCATGCTGGCATTGAGCGGCTTGAGCGCGACGGCCTGGGCCGACGCCTATGAGGACGCCGCGAAAAAATGGATCGGCAGCGAGTTCAAGCCATCCACCCTGACCGCGGAACAACAGCTGGAAGAGCTGAAGTGGTTCATCAAGGCGTCCGAGCCGTTTCGCGGGATGAAGATCAACGTGGTCTCGGAAACCATCGCCACCCATGAATACGAGTCCAAGGTGCTGGCCAAGGCTTTCAGCGAAATCACCGGGATCAAGCTGACCCACGACCTGCTGCAGGAAGGCGACGTGGTGGAGAAGCTGCAGACCCAGATGCAGTCGGACAAGAACATCTATGACGGCTGGGTCAACGACTCCGACCTGATCGGCACGCACTTTCGTTATGGCAAGACCGAATCCATCACCGACCTGATGGCCAACGAGGGCAAGGACTACACCTCGCCAACCCTGGACATCAAGGACTTCATCGGCATCTCCTTCACCACCGCGCCGGACGGCAAGATCTATCAACTGCCCGACCAGCAGTTCGCCAACCTGTACTGGTTCCGCGCCGACTGGTTCGAGCGGGCCGACCTGAAAGCCAGGTTCAAGGAGAAGTACGGCTACGAGCTGGGTGTGCCGGTGAACTGGTCGGCCTATGAGGACATCGCCAAGTTCTTCAGCGAGGACGTCAAGGAGATCGACGGCAAGCGGGTCTACGGGCATATGGACTACGGCAAGAAGGACCCGTCCCTGGGCTGGCGCTTCACCGATGCCTGGTTCTCCATGGCTGGCGGCGGCGACAAGGGCTTGCCCAACGGCTTGCCGGTGGACGAGTGGGGGATCCGCGTTGAGGATTGCCATCCGGTGGGCTCCAGCGTGACCCGCGGCGGCGACACCAATGGCCCGGCGGCGGTGTTCGCCACCACCAAGTACGTCGAGTGGATGAAAAAGTACGCGCCACCGGAGGCGGCGGGCATGACCTTCTCCGAGTCCGGGCCGGTGCCGTCCCAGGGCAATATCGCCCAGCAGATCTTCTGGTACACCGCCTTCACCGCCGACATGACCAAGCCGGGCCTGGCGGTGATGAACGCCGACGGCACGCCGAAATGGCGCATGGCGCCGTCGCCGCGTGGACCGTACTGGGAAGAGGGCATGAAGCTGGGGTATCAGGACGTGGGTTCCTGGACCTTCATGAAGTCCACCCCGGAGAAGCAGAAACTCGCGGCCTGGCTTTATGCACAGTTCGTGACCTCGAAAACCGTGTCGCTGAAGAAAACCATCGTCGGCCTGACACCGATCCGCGAGTCGGACATCAACTCCCAGGCGATGACCGACTTGGCGCCGAAGCTCGGTGGCCTGGTGGAGTTCTATCGCAGCCCGGCCCGGGTGCAGTGGACGCCGACCGGCACCAATGTGCCGGACTATCCACGCCTGGCACAGTTATGGTGGAGCCATATCGCCGAAGCGGCCAGTGGCGAGAAAACCCCGCAACAGGCGCTCGATGGCCTGGCCAAGGACCAGGACGCGATCATGACCCGTCTTGAACGCTCGAAAGCCCAGGCCACCTGCGCCCCGAAAATGAACCCCGAGCGCGACGCGCAATACTGGTTCGACCAGCCGGGCGCGCCGAAACCGAAACTGGCCAACGAGAAACCCAAGGGGGAAACCGTGAGCTACAACGAACTGCTCAAGTCGTGGGAGGCAGCGCGCAAATAAGGTTGTGGATCGGTAATGCGCAACGGCACCTTCGGGTGCCGTTTTTTCGAGGCGCGCGATGATTGCGTTGTCGCTTTCGCGAGCAAGCCTACCCTGGCTGTTTCGTGGCGCAGGTGCCGGCGGTCTTCAGTTCTGTAGGTGTAGAGGGTTGCCGCTCGATTGCTCGCAACAGCGTCCTGGTAGGTAGTGTGATCCTGCCGTGGCGTTCATCTGCCAGCGCTTCAAGGCCTTCGACCAACTCGGAAAAGATGTCTCGTCTCATCGTTCTTCCTTGCCTCTATTTGAGTGTGACGTGTGGAGTTCACTTTAAAGCCAGGCACAGTTCAGGTATGTCAGGCATCACGGATTTGCTTGAAGGGCAATTCGCAGGGTAGGGGAGGGCCGTTCCCATAAATGCAAAACGGCGCCCGAAGGCGCCGTCTTGTTTTACCGCGGATCGTGCTTGAGCGATCAGCCCGCCAGACCGGATTGCTGGACCAGGGTCAGCAGCGGTTGTGGGTAGACGCCGAGGAAGAACGCCAGGACCGCGATCGCCAGCAGCATCACGCCGCCGGCTTTCTGTTCCCAGTGCAGCTGGGCGTCGACGCGGCGCAGGTTCGGCTCGATCAGGTACAGGGTGACCATGACGCGCAGGTAGTAGAACACGCCGATGGCGCTGCCCAGGACCAGGGAGCCGACCAGCCACCATTGGTGCGCTTCGACACCGGTGGCGATGATGTAGAACTTGCCGATGAAGCCCGCGGTCAGCGGGATACCGGCCAGGGACAGCATCATCACGGTGAGTACGGCAGTCAGGTACGGACGGCGCCAGAACAGGCCGCGGTACTCGTACAGGGCATCCGCGTCGCGACCCTTGTAAGGCGAGGACATCAGGGTGATCACGCCGAAGGCGCCGAGGCTGGTGATCACGTAGGTGACCAGGTAGACGCCGATGGCTTCCATCGCCAGGCCCTTGCTTGCCACCAAGGCGATCAGCAGGTAACCGAAGTGGGCGATGGACGAGTAACCCAGCAGACGCTTGAGGTTGCTCTGGGTCAGCGCCAGCAGGTTACCGAACAGGATCGAGGCAATCGCGATCAGGGTCAGCACGGTGTTCAGGACACCGCTGCTGGCCACCGGCGAGATCTGGAACAGGCGCACCATCACCGCGAATACCGCCACCTTGCTCGCGGTGGCCAGGAAGGCCGCCACAGGCGCCGGGGCCCCTTCGTAGACGTCCGGGGTCCACAGGTGGAAGGGTACCAGCGACAGCTTGAATGCCAAGCCGATCAGCATCATGCCCAGGCCCAGTTGGGCCAGCGGGCTAGGCAGGCCGGTCGCGGCCAGGGCCTGACCGATGCCATTGAAGCTCAGGCTGCCGGCTTCGGCGTAGAGCAGGGCCATGCCGAACAGCAGGAACGCGGAACCGGCGGCCGACAGCACCATGTACTTGATGCCGGCTTCCAGCGAGCGCTTGTTGAAGAAGGCATAAGCCACCAGGCCGTAGACCGGTACCGAGAGCAGCTCCAGGCCGATGAACAAGCCCGCCAGGTGCTGCGCGCTGACCAGGACCAGGCCACCGGCGGCGGCCATCAGGATCAGCAGGTACAGCTCTTCGCGGTTGCCCGGGTAACCGGTGCCGCCGTCGCCCAGGTAGGCATGGGCGAGGGTGACGCAGGCCAGGGTGGCCACCAGGATCAGCGCCATGTACAGGCAGGCGAACTGGTCGATCTGCAGCAATGGAGTCACCGCCAGAGGGGTGACTTTCAGGGCCGGGAGGATCGACAGCAACGCCAGGTTCAGACCGGCGACCGACAGCAGGAAGGTTTGCGAATGGTTGCGACGCCAGGCGATAGCCAGCATCACCACAATGATGGTGAGGCTGGTGATCAACAGCGGCGCAAGCGCGATAAAGTGTTGAATCGTAAAGTCCATAGCGCTCTTACCGGGCCGAAGCGAGTTGAGTGAAGGCGGTGCCGAGCCATTGCTGCACGCCACTCATGGTGGCGGCAGAGGTATCGAGGAACGGTTGCGGGTAGATGCCGATGTAAATCAGCAGTGCCGCCAGTCCGACCACCATGATCAGTTCGCGAGCGTCCATGCCGTGCAGGACCGCGTCCGACTTGGCCGGGCCGAAGTAGGCGCGGTGAATCATGATCAGCGAATAGACCGAACCGAACACCAGGCCGGACGTCGCGAGCACGGTGACCCATGGCGCGCTGGCGAAGGTGCCGATCAGGATCAGGAACTCGCCGACGAAGTTACCGGTCGCCGGCAAGCCCAGCGAGGCCGCGGCGAAGAACAGGCTGATGGCTGGCAGGTAGGCGATCTTCGACCACAGGCCGCCCATTTCACGCATGTCGCGGGTGTGGGTGCGTTCGTACAGCTGGCCGCAGAGGATAAAGAGTGCCGCCGCCGACAGGCCGTGAGCCAGCATCTGGATCACTGCGCCCTGCAGGGCCAGCTGGCTGCCGGAGTAGATGCCGATCAGCACGAAGCCCATGTGCGAAACGCTGGAGAATGCCACCAGGCGTTTGATGTCGGTCTGGGCGAAGGCCAGGAAGGCACCGTAGAAGATCCCGATCAGACCCAGGGTCATGGCGATCGGCGCGAACTCGGCCGAGGCATTCGGGAACAGCGGCAGGGCGAAACGCAGCAGGCCGTAGGCCGCGGTCTTCAGCAAGATACCGGCGAGGTCCACGGAACCCGCGGTCGGTGCCTGGGCGTGGGCATCGGGCAGCCAGGAGTGGAACGGCACCACCGGCAGTTTCACCGCGAAGGCGATGAAGAAGCCGAGCATCAGCACGTACTCGGTGGTGGTCGACATCTTGGTCTTCAACAGGTCGGCGTAGTTGAAGGTGATCACGCCGGTGTCGTTGAAGTTGACCAGCACCAGACCGAGGATCGCCACCAGCATGATCAGGCCGGAAGCCTGGGTGAAGATGAAGAACTTGGTCGCGGCGTAGATCCGGGTTTTCTTGCCGTCCGAAGAACTGTGACCCCAGAGCGCGATGAGGAAGTACATCGGCACCAGCATCATTTCCCAGAAGAAGAAGAACATGAACAGGTCGAGGGCGAGGAACACGCCGACGACACCACCCAGGATCCACATCAGGTTCAGGTGGAAGAAGCCCACGTGACGCTGGATCTCTTTCCAGGAGCAGAGGACGGACAGCACGCCCAGGAGACCGGTCAGCAGGATCATCAACAGCGACAGGCCATCGAGGGCCAGGTGCACGTTGATGCCGAAGCGCTCGATCCAGACGTGCTTGAACTCCAGGGTCCAGGTCGGATCGGCGCCAGGTGCCGGAGCGAATGAATAGTCGCCATGGGCCCACAGCCAGAGGCCGAGAGCGAGTTCCAGGGACATGGTCAGCAGCGCAATCCAGCGGGGGAGGGTGGCGCCGAAGCGCTCACCCATCCAGCACAGCAGGCCGCCGATGAAGGGGATCAGGATTAGCCAAGGCAGAATCATGACGGGCTCAATTCCTTTCGCAAGTTCGCAAGGTTCATATCAGACCGCTACCAGCACGACGGCGCCGATAACCAGCACGGCACCAGCAGCCATCGAGGCGGCGTACCAACGCAGTTGACCGGTTTCCGTACGGCTCAGGGAGTTGTGGCCCCCTTTGGCCAGGCGCGGGATCAGACCGATGGTCTGGTCGAGCGGGTCTTTGCGCAGTACATGGCTGATCGCCAGATATGGCTTGACGAACAGTTTGTCGTAGATCCAGTCGAAGCCCCAGGCAGCGAACCACCAGGCCGAGAGGAGGCGGCCGATGCCGCTGTTGGCGATGGCGGTAACGAAGCGACGCTTGCCGAGGAACAGCAGCGCGGCCAGCAGGATACCGGCGATGGCGATGGCGCCGGACGCCAGTTCCAGGCTGTGCTTGGCTTCGCCACCGGCATGGCCGACGCTTTGCGGCAGCACACCGTGCAGCGGTGGAGTGATCATGGCGCCGACGGCGGTCGACAGAATGATCAGCACCGACAGCGGCAGCCAGTGGCTGATGCCATGGCCGGCATGGGCTTCGGTCTTGGCTTCACCGTGGAAGGTGATGAAGATCAGGCGGAAGGTGTACAGCGAGGTCATGAAGGCCCCCACCAGACCGGCATACAGCAGGCCGTGGTTACCGCTGGCGAAGGCTTCCCAGAGGATCTCGTCCTTGGAGTAGAAACCGGCGGTGACCAGTGGCAGGGCCGCCAGGGCCGCGCCGCCGACGATGAAGCTGGCGTAGGCCAGTGGCAGTTTCTTCCACAGGCCGCCCATCTTGAAGATGTTCTGCTCGTGGTGGCAGGCAACGATCACCGCACCGGAGGCAAGGAACAGCAGGGCCTTGAAGAAGGCGTGGGTCATCAGGTGGAAGATCGCGCCGTCCCAGGCGCCAACGCCCAGGGCCAGGAACATGTAGCCGATCTGGCTCATGGTCGAGTAGGCGAGGATCCGCTTGATGTCGGTCTGGACCAGCGCGGCGAAGCCGGCCAGGACCAGGGTCACGCCACCCACGACGCCCACCAGGTGCAGGATATCCGGCGCCAGGGCGAACAGGCCGTGGGTACGGGCAATCAGATAGACACCGGCGGTCACCATGGTTGCGGCGTGGATCAGTGCCGAAACCGGGGTAGGGCCGGCCATCGCGTCCGCCAGCCAGGTCTGCAGCGGCAGCTGGGCGGATTTACCGACCGCGCCACCCAGCAGCATCAGGGTCGCCAGGACGATCCAGAAGTCGCCGGCCTGGAACTTCGCAGGTGCCGCGACTAGCAGTTGCTGGATATTCAGGGTGCCCAGCTGCTGGAACAGGATGAACAGGCCGATGGCCATGAACACGTCGCCGATGCGGGTGACGATAAAGGCCTTGAGTGCCGCGTTACCGTTGTTGCGGTTGCTGTAGTAGAAACCGATCAGCAGGTACGAGCACAGGCCCACGCCTTCCCAGCCGAAGTACAGGAACAACAGGTCATCGCCGAGCACCAGGAACAGCATGCTGGCGATGAACAGGTTGGTGTAGGCGAAGAAGCGCGAGTAATCGTCTTCACCGCGCATGTACCAGGACGCGAACAGGTGGATCAGGAAGCCCACGCCCACCACCACGCCGAGCATGGTCACGGACAGGCCATCCAGATACAGGGCGAAGGTCGGCTTGAAGTCGCCTACGGTCATCCACTGCCACAGCACCTGGGTGTAGTGGCCGCCTTCCGGCGGGGCGACGTTGAATTGCCAGATCACATAAGCCGCGACAATCGCCGACAGGCCAACGGAGCCGACACCGATCAGGGCGGCGAGGTTTTCCGAGAGGCGTCCACGGGAGAACGACAGCAGCAGGAAACCGATCAGGGGGAACAGGAAAGTCAGATAGAGAAGGTTCATCCGCGCATCTCGCTGGCAGCGTCGATATCGAGAGTGTGGAAGCGGCGATACAGCTGCAACAGGATCGCCAGGCCAATACTGGCCTCGGCGGCTGCCAGGCTGATCACCAGGATGAACATGATCTGTCCATCCGGCTGCGCCCATCTGGCACCTGCGACGATGAAGGCCAGGGCGGAGGCGTTCATCATCACTTCCAGGCTCATCAGCACGAAGAGAATGTTGCGGCGCACCATCAGGCCGACCAGGCCAAGGCAGAACAGGATGCCGGCAACGGCCAGGCCATGCTCCAGAGGGATAGTTCCGATCGTAGGCATGTTCTTACTCCTTCGCCTCGTTGCGGCCCAGGTGGAACGCCGTGACGGCTGCGGCGAGCAGCAGCATCGAGGCGAGTTCGACCACCAGCAGATAAGGACCGAACAGGCTGATGCCCACGGCCTTGGCATCCACGGTGGTGTGGCCGACACCGGTACCGCTCTGGTGGCTGAACAGCACGTACAGCAGCTCCACCAGCAGCAGGGCGGCGAGCACCACCGGCCCCAGCCAGATTCCCGGCTTGAGCCAGATGCGTTCCTGCTGAACCGAGGCAGGCCCCAGGTTCAGCATCATCACCACGAACACGAACAGCACCATGATGGCGCCAGCATAGGCGATCACTTCCAGCACGCCAGCGAACGGCGCGCCGAGGCTGAAGAAGGTCATCGCCACGGCGATCAGCGAAATGATCAGGTAGAGCAGGGCGTGCACAGGGTTGGTGTTGGTCACCACGCGGAGCGTGGAGACAACGGCGACACCTGACGCGAAATAGAAAGCGAATTCCATCTTTCTTCCTTAAGGCAGCAAGCTCTTCACGTTGATCGGCTCGGCTTCGTTTTGCGCGGAGCCTTTTGGCTTACCGGCAATGGCCATACCTGCAACACGATAGAAGTTGTAATCAGGGTTCTTTCCGGGGCCGGAGATCAGCAGATCTTCTTTCTCGTAAACCAGGTCCTGACGTTTGAACTCGGCCATCTCGAAATCCGGGGTCAGCTGGATCGCGGTGGTCGGGCAGGCTTCCTCGCAGAGGCCGCAGAAGATGCAACGCGAGAAGTTGATGCGGAAGAAGTCCGGGTACCAGCGACCGTCTTCGGTTTCAGCTTTCTGCAGCGAGATGCAACCCACCGGGCATGCCACGGCGCACAGATTGCAGGCTACGCAACGCTCTTCGCCATCGGGGTCGCGGGTCAGCACGATGCGGCCACGGTAGCGGGGCGGCAGGTAGACCGGCTCTTCCGGGTATTGCAGGGTGTCGCGCTTGCGAAAGCCATGGCCGAAGACCATCACCAGGCTACGCAGTTGGGTACCAGTACCCTTAACGATGTCGCCAATATATTTGAACATGGGTCAAATCCTCACTGAACCGCGCCCGCTGGCGTGTTTAACAACACAAGCGCAGCAGTCACCAGCAAATTGATCAGGGTCAGCGGCAGGCAGAATTTCCAGCTGAAGTCCATCACCTGGTCATAACGCGGACGCGGGATGGAAGCGCGCAGCAGGATGAACAGCATGATGAAGAACGCGGTCTTCAGGGCGAACCAGACGAAGGACAGTTGCGGCAGGATGCCGAACGGACCGTGCCAGCCACCGAAGAACAGGGTGACCAGCAGTGCCGAGATCAGGATGATGCCGATGTACTCGCCAACGAAGAACATGCCCCATTTCATGCCGGCGTATTCAATGTGGTAACCGTCGGCCAGTTCCTGTTCCGCTTCCGGCTGGTCGAACGGGTGACGGTGAGTCACGGCCACGCCAGCGATGAAGAAGGTACAGAAGCCGAAGAACTGCGGAATGATGAACCACAGGTTCTGCGCCTGGTAGTCGACGATGTCGCGCATGTTGAACGAGCCGACCTGGGCCACGATGCCCATCAGCGCCAGGCCCATGAACACTTCATAGGACACGGTCTGGGCCGAGGCGCGCAGGCTGCCGAGCAGGGCGAACTTGTTGTTGCTCGACCAGCCGGCGAACAGCACCGCGTAGACCGACAGGCCGGCCATGGCGAAGAAGAACAGCAGGCCGATGTTCAGGTCCGCCACGCCCCAGGTTGGGGTGATCGGGATGATCGCGAAAGCGATCAGCAAGGCGCTCATGGCCACGACCGGTGCCAGGGTGAAGATCACCTTGTCGGCAAACGGCGGGGTCCAGTCTTCCTTGAAGAACATCTTCAGCATGTCGGCGGCGATCTGGAACATGCCGAACGGGCCAACGCGGTTCGGACCGTAACGGTCCTGCCACCAGCCCAGCAGGCGACGTTCGACAAAGCTGAGCAAGGCACCTGCGACCACCACGGCCAGCATGATGACCAGGGCTTTGACGACCGCCAGGATCACGTCGATCACTTCAGGGGTGAACCAGGTCATTGCGCTGCCTCCTGCAGACCGTCAACGGATTTGCCAAAGAACGCCGGTGGAATGCCCGCCAGGCCTGCCGGCAGGGCCACCAGACCAGCGCCCAGCTCTTCGTTGATGCGCAGCGGCAGACGCAGGGTCTGGCCCGCCACGCTCACGGCGAGCAGCGCGCCATCGTTGACGCCCAGGCGGTCGGCTTCGGACTTGGCCAGGGAGACGTAGGCGGCCGGGATGCGTTCCTGGACCGGAGCGGCTTTCGAAGAGTTCTCCTCGCTGCCGAACAGGTGGTAGAACGGCACCGCCTGCCAGGTGCCCTGGGCAGGGGAGAAGGCGCGCGGCACGCTGGCGAACCAGCCGAGGCTGTCGCCCTGGCTTTCGATCAGGCGGGTGCCCGGATCGCCGGCACGCAGATGACCACCGACTTCGTCCTGGAACTTGTTCCAGGCTTGCGGCGAGTTCCAGCCCGGCGACCAGGCGAACGGCACCTGGGAGCGCGGCTCCACGGAGCCCGAGTAACCTTCCATGGAGAAGGAAAACGCGGTGTCCTGGTCTTGCGGGGTACGTGGCTCGTGCACGCTGATGTCGGCGCGCATGGCGGTACGGCCGCTGTAACGCAGCGGTTCGCGAGCCAGCTTCAGGCCCTTGATGCGGAACGACGCCGATGGCGCGGCATCGACAATGCGCGCCAGTTGCGGGTTGCTCTGGGCGCAGGCGGCGGTCACGTGGTCCAGCTGGGTCCAGTCCACCGGCTTGTTCAGCAGGGTAGAGCGCAGGGCATGTAGCCAGCGCCAGCCTTCGTGAACCAGGATGCTGGCATCCATATAGGTTGGATCGAACACCTGGAAGAAGCGCTGGGCACGGCCTTCCTGGCTGACCAGGGTGCCGTCGCCCTCGGCGAAGCTGGCCGCTGGCAGGACCAGGTGCGCGCGATCGCTGGTGGCGGTCTTCTGATGGTCGGCGACGATCAGCACTTTCGCGGCGTTCAGCGCGGCATCGACCTTGGCGGCGTCGGTGCGGGTGTACAGATCGTTTTCCAGCACGACCAGGGCGTCGGCCTGGCCGTCGATGACCGCTTGCAGGGCGGCGTCCACCGATTCGCCACCGAGCATGGCCAGGCCAAGGCTGTTGGCCTCGGGCACGATCAGGCTGATGGAACCGTTCTTCTCGCGCAGCTTGAGGGCCTTGGCGATGTTCGCCGCGGCTTCGATCAGCGCCTTGGAACCCAGGGAGGTGCCGGCGATGATCAGTGGGCGCTTGGCGGCGAGGAGGGCGTCGGCGATGCGCTTGGCCAGCTCAAAGGCTTCGCTGTCCAGGCCTTCGACGGCCGGGGCACTGGCGTCCAGGGCGTGGGCCACGGCGAAACCGATGCGCGCCAGGTCGTCGGGAGCGGCGTGTACACACTCCTCGGCAACGTCGTCGAGCTTGGTTTCAGCGATGCTTGCAATGAACAGCGGGTTCAGCGCGTGCTGGCCGATGTTTTTCACCGCGGCGTCGAGCCATGGCTGGACGCGCATGGCGTCGGCCATCTCTTCGGCCTTGCCCTTGACCGACTGGCGCAGGGCCAGGGCCATGCGGGCGGCGGTCTGGGTCAGGTCCTCGCCGAGGACGAACACCGCATCGTGGTCTTCGATGTCGCGCATGGTCGGCACGGGCAGCGGGCTGTTTCTCAGCACTTGCAGGACCAGGCGGATGCGCTCCAGTTCGGCGGCTTCGATACCGCTGTAGAAGTGCTCGGCGCCTACCAGTTCACGCAGGGCGTAGTTGCTTTCCAGGCTGGCGCGAGGCGAGCCGATACCGACGATATTGCGCCCGCGCAGCAGGTCGGCGGCCTTGTCCAGCGCCTGGTCCAGGTTCAGCTTGGTGCCGTCGTTCAGCAGCGGCTGGCGTGGACGGTCTTCGCGGTTGACGTAGCCATAGCCGAAACGGCCACGGTCGCACAGGAAGTACTGGTTCACCGAACCGTTGTAGCGGTTCTCGATGCGCCGCAGTTCGCCGTAGCGCTCGCCCGGGGAAATGTTGCAACCGCTGGAGCAGCCATGGCAGATGCTCGGCGAGAACTGCATGTCCCATTTGCGGTTGTAGCGCTCGGAGTGAGTCTTGTCGGTGAACACACCGGTCGGGCAGACCTCGGTGAGGTTGCCGGAGAACTCGCTTTCCAGGGTGCCGTCTTCAACGCGACCGAAGTACACGTTGTCGTGGGCGCCGAACACACCAAGGTCGGTGCCGCCGGCATAGTCCTTGTAGAAACGCACGCAACGGTAGCAGGCGATGCAGCGGTTCATCTCGTGAGCGATGAACGGGCCGAGTTCCTGGTTCTGGTGGGTACGCTTGGTGAAGCGATAACGGCGCTCGTTGTGGCCGGTCATCACGGTCATGTCTTGCAGGTGGCAGTGACCGCCTTCCTCGCAGACCGGGCAGTCGTGCGGGTGGTTGGTCATCAGCCATTCGACGACACTGGCGCGGAAGGCCTTGGACTCTTCATCGTCGATGGAGATCCAGGTGTTGTCGGTGGCGGGCGTCATGCAGGACATGACAATGCGACCACGGGTGTCGTTCTCGTCGGTGTACTGCTTGACCGCGCACTGGCGACAGGCACCGACGCTACCGAGAGCGGGGTGCCAGCAGAAATAAGGGATGTCGAGGCCTAGTGACAGACATGCCTGTAACAGGTTGTCCGCCCCATCGACTTCGAGCGCTTTGCCGTCTACGTGGATAGTGGCCATGGTTCAAAGTTCTTCGTTGGCCCGGTGTCAGCGGGCGTGGCTAATGGAATCTTGGTGCTCGCCTGGCGCGTCGCGGCGTCTTCAGGCGATACGAGGGCGGCACGGACCACCCTCGTTCGATACGTTTACGCGCCGACTACGATCGGCCGGGCCAGGGGCGGGACGGCGGCAGCACTGGTGGCTGCGATGCCGGCCTCGAACTCTGGACGGAAATACTTGATGGCACTGCCCAATGGCTCCACGGCGCCCGGTGCGTGAGCACAGAAGGTCTTGCCTGGGCCGAGGAAACCGACCAGACCCAGCAGGGTCTCGATATCGCCGGCTTGCCCTTCGCCTTTCTCGAGGGCGCGCAGCAGCTTGACGCTCCACGGCAGGCCATCGCGGCAAGGGGTGCAGAAACCGCAGGATTCACGGGCAAAGAACTCTTCCATGTTGCGCAGCAGCGAGACCATGTTGATGCTGTCGTCGACCGCCATGGCCAGGCCGGTACCCATGCGGGTGCCTACCTTGGCGATGCCGCCGGCGTACATCTGCGCATCCAGGTGTTCAGGCAACAGGAAACCGGTACCGGCGCCGCCGGGCTGCCAGCACTTGAGCTTGAAGCCGTCGCGCATGCCGCCGGCATAGTCTTCGAACAGCTCGCGCGCGGTCACGCCGAACGGCAGCTCCCACAGCCCAGGGTTCTTCACTTTGCCGGAGAAACCCATCAGCTTGGTGCCGTGGTCTTCACTGCCTTCTCGAGCGAGGGATTTGTACCACTCCACGCCGTCGCCGATGATCGCCGGCACGTTGCACAGGGTCTCGACGTTGTTCACGCAGGTCGGCTTGCCCCACACGCCGACGGCGGCAGGGAAGGGCGGCTTGGAGCGCGGATTGGCACGGCGGCCTTCGAGGGAGTTGATCAGTGCGGTTTCTTCACCGCAGATGTAACGCCCGGCGCCGGTGTGGACGAACAGCTCGAAGTCGAAGCCCGAGCCGAGGATGTTCTTGCCCAGCAGGCCTGCGGCCTTGGCTTCTTCCACGGCACGGTTGAGGTGCTTGGCGGCGGTGGTGTACTCGCCCCGCAGGAAGATGTAGCCGCGATAGGTTTTCAGCGCGCGGGCGCTGATCAGCATGCCTTCGATCAGCAGATGGGGCAGTTGCTCCATCAGCATGCGGTCTTTCCAGGTGTTGGGTTCCATTTCATCCGCGTTGCACAGCAGGTAGCGGATGTTCATGGATTCGTCTTTGGGCATCAGGCCCCACTTCACACCAGTGGGGAAGCCCGCGCCGCCGCGGCCCTTGAGGCCGGCGTCCTTGACGGTCTGGACGATGTCGTCCTGGGACAGGTCGGCGAAGGCCTTGCGCGCAGCGGCGTAGCCGTTCTTGGCCTGGTACTCGTCGAGCCATACCGGCTCGCCGTCGTCGCGCAGGCGCCAGGTCAGCGGATGGGTTTCCGGGCTGCGCTGGATGCGGTTGGCAGGGCCGAAGGAAGTCAGGGTCATACGTAGCCCTCCAACAGTTTGGCCACGCCAGCAGGCTGCACGTCGCCGAAAGTGTCGTCGTCGATCATCAGCGCCGGGGCCTTGTCGCAGTTGCCCAGGCAGCATACCGGCAGCAGGGTGAAGCGGCCGTCGGCAGTGGTCTGGCCGAGGCCGATGCCCAGCTCGCTCTGGATCTGGCTGACCACGGACTCGTGGCCGCCGATGTAGCAGACCATGCTGTCGCAGACACGGATGATGTGACGGCCGACCGGCTGACGGAAGATCTGGCTGTAGAACGTCGCCACGCCTTCTACGTCGCTGGCCGGGATGCCGAGGATCTCGCCGATAGCGTAGAGCGCGCCATCAGGCACCCAGCCACGTTCCTTCTGGACGATCTTCAGGGCTTCGATAGACGCCGCGCGCGGGTCTTCGTAGTGATGCAGCTCGTGCTCGATGGCCGAGCGCTCGGTTTCGCTCAGGGCGAAACGGTCTGTCTGGATAAGCGTGCTGTTCATGCTTAGCGGTCCACGTCGGCCATAACGAAGTCGATACTACCCAGGTACGCGATCAAGTCCGCGACCATGCTGCCGCGGATCACCGAAGGGATCTGCTGCAGGTGGGCGAAGCTCGGGGTGCGAATCCGGGTGCGGTAGCTCATGGTGCCGCCATCGCTCGTCAGGTAATAACTGTTGATGCCCTTGGTCGCTTCGATCATCTGGAAGGACTCGTTGGCCGGCATGACCGGGCCCCACGAAACCTGCAGGAAGTGCGTGATCAGGGTCTCGATGTGCTGCAGCGTGCGCTCTTTCGGCGGCGGCGTGGTCAGCGGGTGGTCCGCCTTGTACGGGCCTTCCGGCATGTTGCGCAGGCACTGGTCGATGATCTTGATGCTCTGGCGCATCTCTTCGACGCGGACCATGCAGCGGTCGTAGGCATCGCCGTTGGCCGCCAGCGGTACTTCGAACTCGAAGTTCTCGTAGCCGGAGTAGGGGCGCGCTTTACGCAGGTCGAAATCGCAACCGGTGGAACGCAGGCCGGCACCGGTGACGCCCCATTCCAGGGCTTCCTTGGTGTTGTAGGCGGCGACGCCGATGGTACGACCCTTGAGGATGCTGTTCTGCAGGGCGGCCTTGGTGTATTCGTCGAGGCGCTTGGGCAGCCAGTCGACGAAGTCTTTCACCAGTTTTTCCCAGCCGCGTGGCAGGTCGTGGGCGACGCCGCCGATGCGGTACCAGGCCGGGTGCAGGCGGAAACCGGTGATGGCTTCGATCACGGTGTAGGCGCGCTGACGGTCGGTGAAGGTGAAGAACACCGGGGTCATGGCGCCGACGTCCTGGATGTAGGTGCCCAGGAACAGCAGGTGGCTGGTGATCCGGAAGAACTCGGCCATCATGATGCGGATGACGTCGACCTTCTCCGGCACCTTGATCCCGGCCAGTTTCTCGACCGAGAGCACGTACGGCAGGTTGTTCATCACGCCGCCGAGGTAGTCGATGCGGTCGGTGTACGGGATGAAGCTGTGCCAGGACTGACGCTCGGCCATCTTCTCGGCGCCACGGTGGTGGTAGCCGATGTCCGGTACGCAGTCGACGATTTCTTCGCCGTCCAGCTGCAGGATGATGCGGAAGGCACCATGGGCCGAAGGGTGGTTCGGGCCCAGGTTGAGGAACATGTAGTCCTCGTTGGCGCCGGAACGCTTCATGCCCCAGTCTTCCGGCTTGAAGCGCGCGGCTTCTTCTTCCAGTTGTTGCTTGGCCAGGGTCAGGCTGAACGGATCGAACTCGGTGGCGCGCGCCGGGAAGTCCTTGCGCAGCGGGTGACCTTCCCAGGTCGGCGGCATCATGATGCGCGACAGGTGAGGGTGGCCGGCGAAATCGATGCCGAACATGTCCCAGACTTCACGCTCGTACCAGTTGGCGTTCGGCCAGATACCGGTCACGGTCGGCAAGCTGAGGTCGCTCTCGGACAAGGCGACCTTGATCATTACGTCACTATTACGTTCGATCGACAGCAGGTGGTAGAACACGCTGAAGTCGGCGCCTGGCAGCCCTTGACGCTTGGTGCGCAGACGCTCGTCCACGCCATGCAGGTCATAGAGCATGACGTACGGCTTGGGCAGGTTGCGCAGGAAGGTCAGGACTTCGACGAGTTTGGCACGGGTGACCCACAGCACCGGCATGCCGGTGCGGGTGGCCTGGGCGGTGAACGCCTCAGGGCCGAAACGGTTATTGAGTTCGACGACCACATCCTGGTCGTCTGCCTTATAAGGCGGGATGTACAGAGCACTGCCTGTAGTCATGGTTTTTTATCGCTTTCGGTCAACGTAAAGAATGAAGCCAGTTTTTCGTTCTTTGTAAGAAGCGTTCTGGAATCAGACTTCGTCGGGGCTGCGCAGGTTGGTTACCTGAATACGCTGTTCGCGGCGCTGTTCCTTTTGCGACGGCATTTCGGCGCGATACACGCCTTGGTCACCGACGACCCAGGAAAGTGGGCGACGCTCCTGGCCAATCGACTCCTGCAAGAGCATCAGGCCTTGCAGAAAAGCTTCAGGGCGGGGCGGGCAGCCAGGCACGTAGACGTCCACGGGCAGGAACTTGTCCACCCCTTGAACGACGGAATAGATGTCGTACATGCCACCGGAGTTGGCGCACGAACCCATGGAGATGACCCACTTCGGCTCGAGCATTTGCTCGTAGAGACGCTGAATGATCGGCGCCATCTTGATGAAGCAGGTTCCGGCAATAACCATGAAATCCGCCTGGCGCGGTGATGCCCGGATAACTTCGGCGCCGAAGCGCGCGATGTCGTGGGGCGCCGTGAAGGCGGTGGTCATTTCCACGTAGCAGCAGGACAGGCCGAAGTTGTACGGCCACAGGGAGTTCTTACGCCCCCAGTTGACCGCGCCGCTCAGCACGTCTTCCAGCTTGCCCATGAAGATGTTTTTGTGGACTTGATCTTCTAACGGATCGGAAACGGTTTCCCGTTCGCCGATCGGATACTGCTCGTTAGGAGCATCGGGGTCGATCCTGGTGAGATTGTATTGCATCGCCAAAGCCTCATTGTTTTAGCTTCGCCTGCCGCTTACGGCGACCTTCCGGAGCCCAATCAAGAGCCCCCACCCGCCAAAGGTAGACAAGACCTGCCAACAGAATTGCTATGAAAACGAGAGCTTCGACGAATCCGGTCCAGCCGCTTTCGCGGACGGACACAGACCAGGCAAAGAGAAAGAGGGCTTCGATATCGAAGATCACGAAGAGCATCGCGACCAGATAGAATTTGGCTGAGAGCCGCAAGCGGGCGCCACCGGTAGGTAGCATGCCGGACTCGAACGGTTCGTTTTTGCTGCGGCCCCAGGCTTTTGACCCGAGGAGGCTGGAGACGCCGAGCATGAAGGCGCAGAGGCCGCCTACACCCAGAAGGAAAATGGCAAAGCCCCAGTTGTGGGCCATGAGTCCTGTCGCTTCGGGCATGCTGGTAATCCTTAACAGAGAGCAAAGGTCTCTGAGCTTGATAAAGAAATAAAGCAGTGACGATATGTCGCAGTGCAATCAATCGCCGTGATTTTATGGCTAAACACCGGGCAAGTAAATTTTCATGGCGAAATTATTTAGCGGAATAAGGACATAGCTCCCCTTGCAAGCCCCGTAAGCCACGGCCTGTGGGCATTAGCGGGTGTTTTGTTAATTATGTTTTGTCCTCGCTGTAACGAACATTATTGCCTCTAAATGATAATCAATATTATTTAGCGCTGCTTTTAAACAATGGTTCCCATGAACAGCCGCTAAGTTGTCTTTTATATGCTCGTTACTGCAAGTTGCGAGCGAGCCCCTTTTACCCGCTTTTTCCTCCACGCATACCGCTCTGGATCAATGTTTTGCCTGATTGGCAGGGTGTCCTGGCCGACGTCGTCGCGAGCAGGCTCGTTCCTGTCGCAGCTTGGGGGTTGCCGGTGATGCCTGCAAAAGCCGCAGGCAAAAAACGCCCCGAACGAGTCGGGGCGTCAGATATGCGGCATTGCAGTTAGCTTTTACCGGGTCTGCAATGGCCGTTTTTCAGCGCGAAGTCGAATCAGTGGAACTGTTCTTCTTCGGTGGAGCCGGTCAGTGCGGTTACCGAAGACGAGCCGCCCTGGATCACGGTGGTCATGTCGTCGAAGTAGCCGGTACCCACTTCCTGCTGGTGAGCCACGAAGGTGTAGCCCTTGGCGGCATCGGCGAATTCCTGCTCCTGCAGCTTCACGTAGGCGGTCATGTCGTTGCGGGCGTAGTCGTGCGCCAGGTTGAACATGCTGTGCCACATGTTATGAATGCCGGCCAGGGTAATGAACTGGTGCTTGTAGCCCATGGCGGACAGTTCGCGCTGGAACTTGGCGATGGTCGCGTCGTCCAGGTTCTTCTTCCAGTTGAAGGAAGGCGAGCAGTTGTACGACAGGATCTGGTCCGGGTATTCCTTCTTGATCGCTTCGGCGAAGCGACGGGCTTCGTCCAGGTCCGGCTTGGCGGTTTCACACCAGATCAGGTCGGCGTACGGCGCGTAGGCCAGGCCGCGAGCGATGGCCTGGTCGAGGCCGGCGCGCACTTTATAGAAGCCTTCCTGGGTGCGGGTGCCGGTCACGAACGGCTGGTCGTACGGGTCGCAGTCGGAGGTCAGCAGGTCGGCGGCGTTAGCGTCGGTACGGGCCAGGATGATGGTCGGTACGCCGGCAACGTCGGCCGCCAGGCGGGCAGCGGTCAGCTTCTGCACGGCTTCCTGGGTCGGAACCAGTACCTTGCCGCCCATGTGGCCGCATTTCTTCACGGAAGCCAGCTGGTCTTCGAAGTGAACGCCAGCGGCGCCTGCTTCGATCATGCTTTTCATCAGCTCGTAGGCGTTCAGCACGCCGCCGAAACCGGCTTCGGCGTCAGCCACGATCGGTGCGAAGTAGTCGATGTAGCCTTCGTCGCCCGGGTTCTTGCCGGATTTCCACTGGATCTGGTCGGCGCGACGGAACGAGTTGTTGATGCGCTTGACCACGGTTGGCACGGAGTCCACTGGGTACAGCGACTGGTCCGGGTACATCGATTCGGCGGAGTTGTTGTCCGCGGCAACCTGCCAGCCCGACAGGTAGATCGCCTGGATGCCGGCTTTGACTTGCTGCACTGCCTGGCCGCCGGTCAGGGCGCCCATGCAGTTGACGAAATCTTTCTCAGGACGGAAGGACGGTTTGGCACCCTGGGTCACCAGGTTCCAGAGCTTCTCGGCGCCCATGCGTGCCAGGGTGTGCTCAGGTTGAACCGAGCCACGCAGACGGACAACGTCGGCAGCGGAATAAGTGCGAGTCACGCCTTTCCAGCGCGGGTTTTCAGCCCAGTCTTTTTCAAGGGCTGCAATTTGCTGTTCGCGTGTCAGTGCCATGGAGATAAACCTCGTCGCGTCTTGTGTGAAAAGTCGTTCTTGGGCGGAAAATTCCGACTCGCCAGATACGCAGGGTCAAAGGGTGCGTAGTTGGCTGCTCGCTGACCAGAAGCTTAGGCGGTCAAGTCGGGTATGGCGCGATGGCGACGGTTGAACGATGGGCTCAAGGGGGAAGTGAGCAGGTGAGGGCCAGCTGTCGGGCGCATTCGGGCGTCGTGGGCCTTCATACGAACCATCAGTGTGTTGCCGATCTACCTAGTTAGCTTCCGTCCCTCGGGACAACCTCGTTCCAGTCGCAATCTCGTCAAACACACCTTGTGGGCGGTACAGACACGAATCGGCTCAGGTGGGTAGGTTAGAGCGGCGATCCGAAGGCCCTTGCCAGGGCCCCTGATTAGCGGGAGCGAGGCCATCATGCCTTCGGTTTTTTGCCTCGTCAAACGTTTTGTAGTGCTTTTTTTCTACCACTACATCTTTGGTCTAATACGACTAATCAGTCAGTTTCCGGTGCTTTAGTCCAAGGCGTCGACTTTCACTCGCAAGGTCATGTCATCCCGGCCCTGAGTCGAGTAGCTGCGGGTTGTAGCCTGTTTGTCGGCCTGGTTCTGGCGATTGACGCCGGCCAGGGTGATCCACTCGCCAAGACGGCCGCTGACAGTTGTGTCGGTACTTTGCACATTCACTACATCGGGACGTTCCTGGCTCATGCGGTCACGATTGGTACTGATGCTCAGGTGGACGGTTTCGCCGGTGACGCTGGCCGTAACGTAGAAGCCCTGGGTGACGTTGCGATACTGGGTCTGGTTCTGCAAGCGGCCGTAAGGATCGGTCTGGGTGGTGGTCAACGGCACACTCTGGCCGACCTGGATCAGGGCCGGTATGCCTTCGCTGGCCTGGATCTGCTGGATGCCGCCATCGCGGCTGACGGTGCTGCGGCTGATGATGCGGGTTTGTGGCGTGCCGTTGACCGAATAACCCTGGTTGTTCTGGGTGTTGTTTTCGTTGGTGTCGACCGTGATCAGCAAGCGTTTGGCGGCGGTATCCAGTTGCGCGATGAAGGCGCGCAGTTCCTCGATCTTCTCCGGTTCCGCATTGACGATCAGCTGGTTGCCGTAGGCGCTGACCCGGCCTTCCTTGCTGAGGAAGTTCTGTGCGACGGGCAGCAGGTCGGCGCTGGTGCGGTTATTCAGGGGCACGATCTCGGTCGCGGCCGTGACTGAAAAGCTCGCAGTCAGCAGCAGCGTCGTGAGCAGGGTGCGTAGGGACATGTCCGTTATCTCCGCTAGGGGTGGAAGCCTTGAGTTTGACAGTTTGTCGGCCTGCGGTGGGGCAAGTTGAATCGCCGATGGCAAAACGCCCCGGCCTCCAAGGAGCCAGCTTAGCTTGCTGGATCCGGGGAGGCCGGGGCGTTTTGTGATGCCTGGCAGGACATCGTCAGCAGGTTCGCTGCTGCGCGGGGCTTGCTCAGGCGTTGCTGCGAACCATGTCGACGTGAGGAATGCCCGCTTCCAGGAACTCCTCGCTGACGATGCTGAAACCCAGGCGCTCATAGAAGGCGGTAGCCTGGACCTGGGCGCTGAGCATCAGCTGCTTGAGGCCGCGCTTCTCGGCTTCGCCGATCACTGCCTGCATCAGCGCATCGCCGACCTTCAGGCCGCGCCAGTCCTTGAGCACCGATACCCGGCCGATCTGCCCATCGGGCAGCAGGCGTGCGGTGCCGATCGGAAAGTCGCCTTCGAGCGCGAGGAAATGCACCGCGCTGTCGTCGTCGGCGTCCCACTCCAGCTCAGGGGGGACGGATTGCTCGATGATGAACACCGCTTCACGAATGCGCCGGATCTCGGCGTTATCCTTTTGCCAGTCTGCGACACGTACGCGAATCTTATTCATCGGCAAATCCCAGGCTTCCTTGCTTGACCAGTTCGCACAGCAGGCTGCGTCCATCCTCGTCCGCCAGCCATGGGCCGAGGTTGTCGAGGTGCAGCGCGTCGGCGGCGCAAATCATCTTCAGCAGTTCGCGCAGCTTGCCCGGCAGGTAGCGGCTCTGGCCGCTGGCGAACAGCAGCAGGTCGTCGTCGACTTCGGACCAGGCCAGGCGCGCGCTCGGGTTGCGGATCAGGATGGCGCCCTGTTCGAGGCTGCCGAGCAGGTCTTCTTCTTCCAGCTCGGGGCCGACCACCAGTTCCGGGTAGCGCGGCTCGGTCATGAACTGGCCGAACCAGGTCAGCAGCATGCGCTCGTCGCTCATGTGCTCAGCCAGCAGGCCCTTGAGGCGATCGAGGGCGTCGTGCTGGATCTGGTGTGGATCGCTGACAGGTTGCACGTCGGCGTCGGTATAGCGCTCTTCATCCGGCAGGTACTGGCTGAGGAAGTCGGTGAAGTGGGTCAGCACTTCGGCGGCGCTCGGGGCGCGGAAGCCTACGGAGTAGGTCATGCAGTCGTTCACCGCGACGCCGTAGTGGGCCAGACGCGGTGGCAGGTAAAGCATGTCACCGGGTTCCAGGACCCAGCTTTCGGTTTCTTCGAATTCAGCGAGGATGCGCAGGTCCGCGTGCTGCAGCAGCGGGCTTTCTGCGTCGCACATCTGGCCGATCTTCCAGTTGCGCTTGCCGTGGCCTTGCAGCAGGAACACGTCGTAGTTGTCGAAGTGCGGGCCGACGTTACCGCCGGGAGCGGCGAAGCTGATCATCACGTCATCGATGCGCCAGCTCGGCAGGAAACGGAAATGCTCCAGCAGTTCGGCGACTTCCGGCACGAACTGGTCGACGGCCTGGACCAGCAGGGTCCAGTCACGCTCCGGCAACTTGCTGAACTCGTCTTCGGCGAACGGGCCGCGGCGCAGTTCCCAGGGGCGTTCGCCATGCTCGATGACCAGGCGCGATTCGACCTCTTCTTCCAGCGCCAGGCCGGCCAGTTCGTCGGCGTCGATCGGGCTTTCGAAGTCGGGCAGGGCCTGACGGATCAGCAGGGGCTTTTTCTGCCAGTAGTCACGCAGGAATTCCCGTGCGCTGATGCCGCCCAGAAGTTGAAGAGGAATGTCAGGATTCATGTGTAACCTATTGAAAAAGTGCACTTTTCATACGGGAATAAAAACGCCCGGCGCTGCCGGGCGTCAAAGGTCTTGCCATCGATCAGATGCGTTTGGCTTGGGCCGCGGCATTGCCGATGTAGCTGGCCGGGGTGAGCTTCTTCAGCTCGGCCTTGGCCGCTTCGGGCATTTCCAACGCGTCGATGAAGGTCTGCAGTGCTTCAGGGCTGATGCCCTTGCCGCGCGTCAGTTCCTTGAGTTTCTCGTACGGGTTTTCGATGTTGTAGCGGCGCATCACGGTCTGGATCGGCTCGGCCAGGACTTCCCAGCAGGCGTCCAGGTCTTCGGCGATCTTCTGGGCGTTGAGTTCCAGCTTGCTGATGCCTTTGAGGCTGGCTTCGTAAGCGATCACGCTGTGGGCGAAACCGACGCCCAGGTTACGCAGGACGGTGGAGTCGGTCAGGTCGCGCTGCCAGCGGGAGATCGGCAGTTTGCTCGCCAGGTGCTGGAACAGCGCATTGGCGATACCCAGGTTGCCTTCGGAGTTTTCGAAGTCGATCGGGTTGACCTTGTGCGGCATGGTCGAGGAACCGATTTCGCCGGCGATGGTGCGCTGCTTGAAGTAGCCCAGGGAGATGTAGCCCCAGATATCGCGATCGAAGTCGATCAGGATGGTGTTGAAGCGGGCGATGGCGTCGAACAGCTCGGCGATGTAGTCGTGCGGCTCGATCTGTGTGGTGTACGGGTTGAAGCTCAGGCCCAGTTCGTCTTCGATGAAGGCGCGGGCGTTGGCTTCCCAGTCGATTTCCGGGTAGGCCGACAGGTGCGCGTTGTAGTTGCCCACGGCGCCGTTGATCTTGCCCAGCAGTGGCACGGCGGCGACCTGAGCGATCTGGCGCTCCAGGCGGTACACCACGTTCGCCAGTTCTTTGCCCAGGGTGGTCGGCGAGGCCGGCTGGCCGTGGGTACGCGACAGCATTGGCACGTCGGCGAAGCGCAGGGCCAGTTCGCGGATAGCCCCGGCGGTCTGACGCATCAGCGGCAGCATCACTTCGTCGCGGCCTTCGCGCAGCATCAGGGCGTGGGACAAGTTGTTGATGTCCTCGCTGGTGCAGGCGAAGTGGATGAATTCGCTGACGTTGGCCAGTTCAGGCAGCTTGGCGGCCTGTTCCTTGAGCAGGTACTCGATGGCCTTGACGTCGTGGTTGGTGGTGCGTTCGATCTCTTTGACACGCTCGGCGTGCTCCAGAGAGAAATTTTCCGCCAGAGTGTTCAGTACAGCGTTGGCCTCAGCGGAAAACGCTGGCACTTCGCTGATGGCGGAATGGGCGGCCAGGCGCTGGAGCCAGCGCACTTCGACCAGGACACGAGCACGGATCAGGCCGTATTCGCTGAAAATGGGGCGCAGGGCCTGGGTTTTGCCGGCGTAGCGGCCGTCAACAGGGGAAACCGCAGTGAGCGAAGAGAGCTGCATGGGGTGTTCTCGGACAGTCGGGCAACGAAATGGGGCGCGTATCATACATGAAAATATCCGCCGGTCCGTTGCCAACTGACCAGCGTCTTACGCGTTACTGACTACAAAAGGTCTTGCGGGCGCAGTTCAGCTGCTGCGCATCAGCGGATAAAGCTCTTTGAGCAGTTTGCGGCGGCTGATCACCAGCTGCCAGCGGTGGCCGCCCAGCTGGCGCCACAGCCGCGCCGAACGGATGCCGGCCAGCAGCAGGGCGCGGATCTTCGAGGCATTGCTCGGCTGCTGCAGGTTGCGCATGTCGCCATGCACCTGGATCCGCTGGCGCAAGGTGCTCAGGGTGTCCTGGTACAGCGAGCCGCAAGCGGCAACCACGTTTTCGTGGGCCGGGCCGAAATGTTCGACCTGGGACTGAATCTGCGGCAGGCGCTTGCCGATGATTTCCAGCAGGTCGTCGCGCTTGGCCAGCTGGCGCTCCAGGCCGAGCATCGACAGGG
Organism: Pseudomonas sp. LAMO17WK12:I10; assembly: GCF_900215185.1. Lineage (NCBI taxonomy): Bacteria > Pseudomonadati > Pseudomonadota > Gammaproteobacteria > Pseudomonadales > Pseudomonadaceae > Pseudomonas > Pseudomonas sp. LAMO17WK12:I10. The sequence goes on from NZ_OBDX01000017.1 coordinate 119,663, forward strand.
CGTAGCGCAATGGCTCGCGCTGCAGGGTGCTGGGGTCGCGTTCCAGGGCGCCGATCAGGGCGCGATAACCTTCACGCAGGTTGATGTCATCGCCACCGTAGACTTCCAGGGTGTCTTTCGGGTCGCGGATCAGCAGGCTGCCAAGCATGCAGCTCAAGGCTGCTTCGGTGACCTGGCCGGTCTTGGCGATCTTGTCCACCAGCACGGCGGCGAGAAACACGCCGCCCAATGCCGTCAGTTGCTCCTGGGTCGGGCTCATGCCTTGCTGCTCCAGGGCTCTGCGACTTCGATCACGCCGCCGCCCAGACAGATTTCGCCGTCATAGAAGACTACGGATTGGCCGGGGGTGACCGCGCGTTGCGGGTCATCGAAGGTGGCGCGGTAGCCGCTGGCGGTCTTTTCCAGGGTGCAAGGCTGGTCGCTCTGGCGATAGCGCACTTTCGCGGTGAGGCGGCGCGGCTGGCTCAGGTCGATCGGGTTGACCCAATAGATGTCGGAGGCGAGCAGGGCGCGGGAGAACAGCCATGGGTGATCGTTGCCCTGGCCAACGATCAGCTCGTTGTGTTCCAGGTCCTTGATCAACACGTACCACGGCTCATCGCCGGCGTCCTTGAGGCCACCGATGCCCAGGCCCTGGCGCTGGCCGATGGTGTGGTACATCAGGCCGTGGTGGCGGCCGATCACTTCGCCTTCGGTGGTCTTGATCTCGCCGGGCTGGGCCGGCAGGTATTGCTTGAGAAAGTCGCTGAAACGCCGTTCACCGATAAAGCAGATACCGGTGGAGTCCTTCTTCTTGGCGGTGGCCAGGTCGTGTTTCTCGGCGATCGCACGGACTTCGGGTTTTTCCAGCTCGCCTACCGGAAACAGGGTCTTGGCGATCTGTTCGCCGCCAACGGCGTGCAGGAAGTAGCTCTGATCCTTGTTCGGATCCAGGCCCTTGAGCAGTTCGGTGCGCCCGTCGATGTCGCGGCGGCGCACATAGTGGCCGGTGGCGATCAGGTCGGCGCCGAGCATCATGGCGTAGTCGAGGAACGCCTTGAACTTGATTTCACGGTTGCACAGGATGTCCGGGTTCGGCGTGCGGCCGGCCTTGTATTCGGCCAGGAAGTGCTCGAACACATTGTCCCAGTACTCGGCGGCGAAGTTGGCGGTGTGCAGCTTGATGCCGATCTTGTCGCACACGGCCTGGGCGTCCGCGAGGTCGTCCATGGCGGTGCAGTACTCGGTTCCGTCGTCTTCCTCCCAGTTCTTCATGAACAGGCCTTCCACCTGATAACCCTGCTCCATCAGCAGGAGGGCGGAAACGGAAGAGTCCACGCCGCCGGACATGCCGACGATGACGCGCTTCTTTTGGGTGTCAGAAGGGGCTGGATCACGCATAGGAATTCAACGGGTGTCTTGAAAAAGGACGCGATTCTAACAGGCTGAGGCCTGCAAGGCTAAAACTGCGGTTAAAGCGACGGACGGATCAGTTCGAGGCTGTGCAGTTGCCCGGCCAGATAGTCGTCGACGCAGCGGATAATCAGCTCGCTGCGCCATTGCGGGCGCAAGGCCAGCAGTTCGTTGCGGCTCAGCCAGCGCGGGCCGATGATGCCGTCGTCCAATTGATAGTCAGGGTGGTGCCTGAGCGGTTTGCCGGCAAAGCAGATGCGTTGGTAGGTCACGCCATTGCTGGGGGCGGTGTACAGGTAGATGCCGACCACGCCGGTCAGCTCGATGTCCCAGCCGGTTTCTTCCAGGGTTTCACGAATGGCTGCCTGGAGCAGGCTTTCGTCCGGGTCCAGGTGTCCGGCGGGCTGGTTGAACACCGCCTGGTCGCCCTGGAGCTCCTCGACGAACAGGAAGCGCCCCTGATCCTCAACGATGGTGGCGACGGTGATGTGGGGTTGCCATTCCATATATAAAGCTCCGTCTTGAGTGGGTGGTCATCATAAAGTGAATACGGCCCTGGCTAGGAGCGAAGCTTGCTCGCGATAGGGGCGCTGCGGTGAGTCAGGCGAAACGTGCTGCTTTCATCGCGAGCAAGCTTCGCTCCTACAGGGAAGGTGTTGTCCAAAAAAGCACAAACCCCGGCACTTGGCCGGGGTTTGCATGACAGCGGTGTTGCTTAAACCAGCGCAGCGATAGCCGCGTTGAGGGTGGCGCTTGGGCGCATGGCCTTGCTCACCAGCTCAGGGTTGGCGCTGTAGTAGCCGCCGATGTCCACTGGCTTGCCTTGAACGCCGTTGAGTTCGGCGACGATGGTCGCTTCGTTCTCGGTCAGGGTCTTGGCCAGGGTGCTGAACTGCGCTTGCAGGGCGGTATCTTCAGTCTGGGTGGCCAGGGCCTGGGCCCAGTACAGCGCCAGGTAGAAGTGGCTGCCGCGGTTGTCGATGTTGCCGACTTTGCGCGATGGCGACTTGTTGTTGTCCAGGAACTGACCGGTTGCCTGGTCGAGGGTCTTGGCCAGTACCAGCGCTTTCGGGTTGTTGTAAGTGTTGCCTAGGTGCTCCAGGGAAGCGGCCAAGGCCAGGAACTCACCCAGGGAATCCCAGCGCAGGAAGTTTTCTTCCAGCAGCTGTTGTACGTGCTTCGGAGCCGAACCGCCGGCGCCGGTTTCGAACAGGCCGCCACCGTTCATCAGCGGCACGATCGACAGCATCTTGGCGCTGGTGCCCAGTTCCATGATCGGGAACAGGTCGGTCAGGTAGTCGCGCAGCACGTTGCCGGTGACGGAGATGGTGTCCTTGCCTTCGCGGGTGCGGGCCAGGGTGAACTTCATGGCATCGACTGGCGACATCACGCGGATGTCCAGGCCGGCGGTGTCGTGATCCTTCAGGTAAGCCTGGACCTTCTCGATCATCACGCCGTCGTGGGCGCGCATCGGGTCCAGCCAGAAAATCGCTGGCGTGCTGCTGGCGCGAGCGCGGTTGACGGCCAGTTTGACCCAGTCCTGGATCGGCGCGTCCTTGGTCTGGCACATGCGGAAGATGTCGCCGGCTTCGACGGCCTGTTCCAGCAGCAGGTTGCCCTTGCTGTCGGTGACGCGAACGACGCCGTCAGCCTTGATCTGGAAGGTCTTGTCGTGGGAGCCGTACTCTTCGGCTTTCTTCGCCATCAGGCCAACGTTCGGCACGCTGCCCATGGTGGTCGGGTCGAAGGCGCCGTTGGCCTTGCAGTCTTCGATCACGGCCTGGTAGATGGTGGCGTAGCAGCGATCCGGGATCAGTGCCTTGGTGTCGTGCAACTGGCCGTCGGTGCCCCACATCTTGCCGGAGTCACGGATCATGGCTGGCATCGAGGCGTCGACGATCACGTCGCTCGGCACGTGCAGGTTGGTGATGCCTTTGTCGGAGTTGACCATGGCCAGGGCAGGGCGCACGGCGTAGACGGCCTGGATGTCAGCTTCGATCTGCGCTTGCTGCTCCGCGGGCAGGGCCTTGATGCGGGCGTACAGGTCGCCGATGCCGTTGTTCAGGTTGAAGCCGATCTGGCTCAGCACGTCGGCGTGCTTGCTCAGGGCGTCCTGATAGAACTCTGCAACGATCTGGCCGAACATGATCGGGTCGGAAACCTTCATCATGGTGGCTTTCAGGTGCACCGACAGCAGTACGCCTTGCTTCTTGGCATCTTCGATCTCGGCGGCAACGAAAGCCCGCAGGGCCTTTTTGCTCATGACTGCGCAATCGAGGATCTCGCCGGCTTGTACGGCGGTTTTTTCCTTCAGGACGGTAGCGCGACCGTCTTGAGCGATCAGCTCGATCTTCACGGTGTCCTGGGCGTCGATCAGGGCGGCTTTTTCGCTGCCGTAGAAATCGCCCTGGCTCATGTGAGCAACGTGGGACTTGGAGTCTTTGGCCCAGGCGCCCATTTTGTGCGGGTGCTTGCGCGCGTAGTTCTTGACCGACAGCGGAGCGCGGCGGTCGGAGTTGCCTTCACGCAGAACCGGGTTCACGGCGCTGCCCTTGACCTTGTCGTAGCGCGCCTTGGCGTCTTTGTCGGCGTCGCTGGTCACGGTTTCCGGGTAGTCCGGCAGGGCATAGCCCTTGGCTTGCAGCTCTTTGATCGCGGCCTGAAGCTGCGGTGCCGAAGCACTGATGTTCGGCAGCTTGATGATGTTGGCTTCAGGCGTTACGGCCAGGTCGCCCAGCTCGGCCAGGTGGTCTGGTACGGCTTTGTCGCCCAGCAGCTCCGGGAAGCTGGCAAGAATACGCCCTGCGAGAGAGATGTCGCGGGTTTCCACGGCAATATCAGCGGAAGCGGTGAAGGCTTCGACGATAGGGAGCAGCGAGTAGGTGGCGAGGGCGGGGGCTTCGTCGGTGAAGGTATAGATGATCTTCGAGCGGGTGGGCATATTCGGATTAACTCTCTTCTTTGCTAAAGCGTGCGCAGAAACTCGAGGGGGCGCCGGGTAAGCGCGTTCGTTCAAAGTCATCCGTGAACCGAATGTCGAGGTTTCTTCGCGGTGATGTTGGGTGCATCAGTCGAGCGTCAAGCGGGTGGGCTGCGGTAACAACCCGGCTTTGGGCGGAAAGTCTCGGCTTCTTTTTTCCAGTAGCAGAGCGCTCAGCCGTCGTGACCCTATGGTCAGCGGCGGCATTATACATAGGTAGCTGGCAAAACGCCGGCGGTTCATATGCAACCGATCTCGTCCATTGGTCTAAAGGTCGCAGGCGGGGTGGCGGCGTAGAGTCCTCCGCAGTGCTCAAGTTTGGCGCTTTTCCCTTTGCTTTCAGGCTTGTAGGCCACGAACTGCGCAGCCTTCACGGCAGATGAACGGAACATGAGGTTCCCGTGCAGATTCAACTGGGGTACGCTCGAACGCAGCCAGATGTTCAATCCACACAACGGAGTTCAGCATGGGATACAAGAAGATTCAGGTTCCAGCAGTCGGCGACAAAATCACCGTCAACGCAGACCATTCTCTCAATGTTCCTAACAACCCGATTATCCCTTTCATCGAAGGCGATGGTATTGGCGTTGATATCAGCCCGGTCATGATCAAGGTTGTCGATGCTGCTGTTAAGAAGGCCTACGGCGGCGAGCGCAAAATCTCCTGGATGGAAGTCTATGCCGGCGAGAAAGCAACTCAAGTGTACGACCAGGACACCTGGCTCCCTCAGGAAACCCTGGACGCAGTCAAGGATTACGTGGTTTCCATCAAGGGCCCGCTGACCACTCCGGTAGGTGGCGGTATCCGTTCCCTGAACGTGGCCCTGCGTCAGCAGCTTGACCTGTATGTGTGCCTGCGCCCGGTGCGCTGGTTCGAAGGCGTGCCGAGCCCGGTGAAGAAGCCTGGCGATGTCGACATGACCATTTTCCGTGAGAACTCGGAAGACATTTACGCCGGTATCGAATGGAAGGCCGGCTCCGCCGAAGCCACCAAGGTCATCAAGTTCCTCAAAGAAGAAATGGGTGTCACCAAGATCCGTTTCGACGAAAACTGCGGTATCGGCGTCAAGCCGGTTTCCCTGCAGGGCACCAAGCGTCTGGCGCGCAAAGCGCTGCAATATGTGGTCGACAACGATCGCGATTCGCTGACTATCGTGCATAAAGGCAACATCATGAAGTTCACCGAAGGTGCCTTCAAAGAGTGGGCCTATGAAGTGGCGGCGGAGGAGTTCGGCGCGACGCTGCTCGATGGCGGCCCGTGGATGCAGTTCAAGAACCCGAAAACCGGCAAGAACGTGATCGTCAAGGACGCCATCGCCGATGCGATGCTCCAGCAGATCCTGCTGCGTCCGGCCGAATATGACGTGATTGCGACCCTTAACCTGAACGGTGACTACCTGTCCGACGCGCTGGCGGCTGAAGTGGGCGGGATCGGCATCGCTCCGGGCGCCAACCTGTCCGACACCGTGGCCATGTTCGAGGCGACCCACGGTACGGCGCCGAAGTACGCGGGCAAGGACCAGGTGAACCCGGGTTCGCTGATCCTGTCCGCGGAAATGATGCTGCGTCACATGGGCTGGACCGAAGCGGCCGACCTGATCATCAAGGGCACCAACGGCGCCATTGGTGCCAAGACCGTGACCTACGACTTCGAGCGCCTGATGGAAGGCGCCACGCTGTTGTCGTCTTCGGCGTTCGGCGATGCGCTGATCTCTCACATGTAAATTGACACGCTCCAAATGAAACGGCCGGTTCAATCAATTGAACCGGCCGTTTTTTTATGACTGTTTTTTATGACTGGATGCTGAAGATTTTCAGCTCAGGGCCGTTTCCTGGTAGGAGGGGGCTGCGGCGGGGGTGTTCTGGGTCTTGATGGATTGGATTTTCACGGCGTGCAGGCCCTTGGGTCCTTGAGTGATCTCAAAGCTCACGGCCTGGCCGGCTTTCAAGGTTTTGTAGCCTTCCATCTCGATGGCCGAGTAGTGGGCGAAAAGGTCATCGCTTTTACCCTCCTCATTAATGAAGCCATAACCCTTGGCGTTGTTGAACCACTTGACCTTGCCGCTTGCCATGCTCATATCCCTCTGCAACAGACTCCATCACTGGAGTATCATCCAGTTCATCCGTACCGGAATCCGAAAATATAGGATTGACGGCACGGACCTTTATTACCCAATGTGGGCTCTATTGGTTGTAACACCGTTTTGCCGATAGTCAAGGTGACCCGGCGGTCGGAGTTGAAATCCCCCTGGAGCGCCCCCACCACTGTATTTGCTCAACTAACGAACCTTTCTTTCCATGCATGCAATCAGCCAGATTCGACTAACATTCAATCAGGATCGCCCGGATTTCCAAGACGACGATTCCGCTGGCTTGGCTGTACAGGAAGCTAAGCCGACGTTGCAGGCTCCGCCGATGTACAAGGTGGTTTTGTTCAATGATGACTACACACCGATGGATTTCGTCGTCGAAGTGCTCGAGGTGTTTTTTAACCTGAATCGCGAGCTGGCGACCAAGGTAATGCTGGCCGTTCATACAGAAGGACGGGCAGTATGTGGATTGTTTACCCGCGACATCGCCGAGACCAAGGCCATGCAGGTCAACCAGTACGCCAGGGAAAGCCAGCATCCGCTACTCTGTGAAATCGAGAAGGACGGTTAACGCCGACCACTTGGGTATGAGGTGAAGCTATGTTAAACCGCGAGCTCGAAGTCACCCTCAATCTCGCCTTCAAAGAGGCTCGTTCGAAGCGTCATGAGTTCATGACCGTCGAGCACCTCTTGTTGGCTCTTTTGGATAATGAGGCCGCCGCCACCGTTTTGCGTGCCTGCGGAGCAAACCTCGACAAACTCAAGCACGACCTGCAGGAGTTCATCGACTCCACCACGCCGCTGATTCCCGTGCACGACGAGGATCGCGAAACCCAGCCAACCCTGGGCTTCCAGCGTGTGCTGCAACGTGCTGTCTTCCATGTGCAGAGCTCGGGCAAGCGCGAAGTGACCGGCGCCAATGTGCTGGTTGCAATCTTCAGTGAGCAAGAGAGTCAGGCGGTGTTCCTGCTGAAACAGCAGAGCGTTGCCCGCATCGATGTCGTCAACTACATCGCCCATGGCATCTCCAAGGTGCCGGGGCATGGCGATCATTCCGAAGGTGAGCAGGATATGCAGGACGATGAAGGCGGTGAGTCTTCCTCTTCAGGTAATCCGCTGGATGCTTATGCCAGCAATCTCAATGAGCTGGCGCGCCAGGGGCGTATCGACCCGTTGGTCGGTCGTGAGCAGGAAGTCGAGCGTGTGGCGCAGATTCTTGCGCGTCGGCGCAAGAACAATCCGCTGCTGGTGGGCGAGGCCGGGGTCGGTAAAACGGCCATCGCCGAAGGTCTGGCCAAGCGCATCGTCGACAGTCAGGTGCCTGACCTGTTGGCCAGTAGCGTGGTGTACTCCCTGGATCTCGGCGCGTTGCTGGCGGGTACCAAATACCGCGGTGATTTCGAGAAGCGCTTCAAGGCGTTGCTGGGCGAGTTGAAGAAACGTCCGCAGGCGATCCTGTTCATCGACGAGATTCACACCATCATTGGCGCCGGTGCGGCGTCCGGTGGGGTGATGGATGCCTCGAACCTGCTCAAACCGCTGCTTTCTTCGGGTGACATCCGTTGCATCGGTTCGACCACCTTCCAGGAATTCCGTGGGATTTTCGAGAAGGACCGGGCCTTGGCTCGTCGTTTCCAGAAGGTCGATGTGTCCGAGCCTTCGGTAGAGGACACCATCGGCATTCTGCGCGGCCTCAAGGGGCGTTTCGAGCTGCACCACAGTATCGAGTACAGCGATGAGGCATTGCGCGCCGCTGCCGAACTGGCGTCGCGTTATATCAATGACCGGCATATGCCCGACAAGGCGATCGACGTGATTGACGAGGCGGGCGCCTATCAGCGTCTGCAGCCTGTCGACAAGCGCGTAAAACGCATAGAGGTGGCTCAGGTCGAGGATATCGTGGCGAAAATCGCGCGGATTCCGCCGAAACACGTCACCAGTTCCGACAAGGAGCTGCTGCGTAACCTCGAGCGCGACCTGAAGTTGACGGTGTTCGGCCAGGATGCGGCGATCGACTCGCTGTCGACCGCGATCAAGCTGTCCCGTGCCGGCCTGAAATCGCCAGACAAGCCCGTCGGTTCGTTCCTGTTCGCCGGGCCTACCGGTGTCGGTAAGACCGAAGCCGCGCGGCAGTTGGCTAAGGCGCTGGGTATCGAACTGGTGCGTTTCGACATGTCCGAGTACATGGAGCGTCACACCGTATCGCGTCTGATCGGTGCGCCTCCGGGTTATGTCGGTTTCGACCAGGGCGGTTTGCTGACCGAAGCGATTACCAAGCAGCCTCACTGCGTATTGCTGCTCGATGAAATCGAAAAGGCCCACCCGGAAGTCTTCAACCTGCTGCTGCAGGTGATGGACCACGGTACCTTGACCGATAACAACGGGCGCAAGGCGGATTTCCGCAACGTGATCGTGATCATGACCACCAACGCAGGTGCCGAGACCGCGGCGCGGGCTTCCATCGGGTTCACTCATCAGGATCACTCTTCCGATGCCATGGAAGTGATCAAGAAGAGCTTCACGCCGGAATTCCGTAACCGTCTGGACACCATTATTCAGTTTGGTCGCCTCAGTCATGAGGTTATCAAGAGCGTGGTGGACAAGTTCCTTACCGAACTGCAGGCGCAGCTGGAGGACAAGCGCGTTCAGCTGGAAGTCACCGATGCGGCCCGCAGCTGGCTGGCGGCTGGTGGTTACGATGTGACCATGGGTGCTCGTCCTATGGCGCGCCTGATCCAGGACAAGATCAAGCGTCCGCTGGCGGAGGAGATACTCTTTGGCGAACTGGCCGAACATGGCGGTGTGGTACACATCGACATCAAGGATGGCGAGCTGACCTTCGAGTTCGAGACCACCGCAGAAATGGCCTGACCGGCCGCAATAAAAAAAGGCGCCGCAAGGCGCCTTTTTTATATCTGTTCTGTAGGCAGACAGAGTAAATCGCAGGTAAACAAAAAACGCCCGGCATGGGCCGGGCGTCTTGTATTGACTTGCTTAGCGAGCGCGGTAAGTGATGCGCCCTTTGCTCAAGTCATAGGGCGTCAGTTCGACGCGCACTTTGTCACCGGTAAGAATACGAATGTAGTTCTTGCGCATCTTGCCGGAGATATGCGCGGTTACGACGTGCCCATTTTCCAACTCCACACGAAACATGGTGTTGGGCAGGGTGTCGACGACAGTGCCTTCCATTTCGAAGCTGTCTTCTTTCGACATGCAGTAAAGCCCTCGGTGTCCAATGAATGGCCCGGTGCAACTGCGCCAGGCAAAAGCGGCGTGCATTGTGCCCGAAAAGTGGGGTTCAAGCCAAGGGCTTCTAGTTCAGGATGACCCATCTCTGGTTAATCAGCAGCTCAATGGGCCGATATTGGGTCTTGTAGTTCATCTTTTTGCAGTTTTTGATCCAGTATCCGAGGTAGACCGCGTCCAGGCCCAGGCGCAAGGCTTCGCCGATCTGCCACAGAATGGCGTAGCGACCGAGGCTGCGGCGCTCTTCATCGGGTTCGTAGAAGGTATAGACCGCGGAAAGGCCATTGGGCAGCAGATCGGTGACGGCCACGGCGAGCAGGCGCCCATCGAGGCGGAACTCGTAGAACCTGGAGAAGGGCAGATCGCGAACCAGAAAGGTCGAGAACTGATCTCGGCTGGGTGGGTACATGTCGCCATCGGCGTGGCGTTGCTCGATATAACGCTGATAAAGGTCGAAATACTCTTCGCTGAACCCCGGTTTGACAGGCTGGACTTTCAGGTCGGCATTGCGTTTGAGAATACGTTTTTGCTGACGATTGGGTACAAACTGCGCGGCAGGAATGCGTGCCGGAACACAGGCATTGCAGTTTTGGCAATGCGGCCGGTACAGGTGGTCGCCACTGCGGCGAAAGCCCATTTCCGACAGATCTGCGTAGACATGCACATCCATGGGCTGACTAGGATCGAGGAACAGCGTGGTCGCCTGTTCTTCGGGCAGGTAGCTGCAAGAGTGGGGCTGAGTGGCATAAAACTTCAAACGCGCCAACTCGGTCATGAATCAACCCTCGGGATTAGCTTTGAATTAAGTGTAAGCCACACCGGCAAAACCCGCCTAGGAAACCCATATGGCGCGGCTGGGCTGGTCCAGATGGCGCCGCAGATAGCCGGCGAACTCCTGGCGGGGGATGGCGCGGGCGCCCAGGCTGTGCAAGTGGTCGGTGGGCATCTGGCAGTCGATCAGGGCGAAGCCCCATGTCCGTAAATGTTGGACCAGCGTGACGAAGCCGAATTTCGACGCATTGTCGGCCCGACTGAACATCGATTCGCCGAAAAACAGCTGGCCCATTGCTAGCCCATACAGCCCGCCCACCAGCAAACCCTGATCCCAGACTTCGACCGAATGGGCATAACCGCGCTTGTGCAGTTCAAGGTAGGCATCCTGCATCGATTCGGTGATCCAGGTGCCGTCGGCATAAGGGCGTGGCGCCGCGCAGGCGCTGATGACCGCGGCAAAATCCTGATCGAAGGTGACCTGGTAGCGTTGCTGGCGCAGCAGCTTGCCCAGGCTGTGGGATACATGCAGTTCGTCTGGAAATAACACGGTGCGTGGGTCGGGTGACCACCAGAGGATGGGCTGGCCTTCGGAAAACCAGGGAAAGCAGCCGTGGCGATAGGCCTGGATCAGCCGGTCGGCTGACAGGTCGCCGCCGGCGGCCAACAAGCCGTTGGGGTCGCGCAGGGCCTTTTCCAGCGGGGGAAAGTCGAAGGTGTTGCGTTGTAACCAGGTCAGCATGGCATTCAGACTTGCGGAAGGGGAGGGCGGTGGCGGACCTCCAAGGCCCACCGCAAGCGTAGGTCGGGAGGTCAGTTGTCGTCGAGGAATTTCTCTGCATCGAGGGCCGCCATGCAGCCCGCGCCCGCGGAAGTGACGGCCTGGCGGTACACATGGTCGGCCACGTCGCCCGCGGCGAACACGCCCGGGATGCCGGTGGCCGTGGCGTCGCCTTCGCTGCCACCCTTGACCAGCAGATAGCCATCGCGCATTTCCAGCTGGCCCTTGAACAGATCCGTATTGGGCTTGTGACCGATAGCGATGAATACGCCGGCCAGCGCGAGTTCCTGGGTCTCTCCGGTCAGGCTGTCGCGCAGTCGGGCGCCAGTGACGCCGCTGGCATCGCCCAGCACCTCATCGAGATTCTGGTTCCAGTGCAGGCGGATATTGCCCTTGGCGGCTTTGTCGAACAGCTTGTCCTGGAGGATTTTCTCCGCGCGCAGCTTGTCGCGCCGGTGCACCAGGTGAACCTCTTTGGCGATGTTGGAGAGGTACAGGGCTTCCTCCACGGCGGTGTTGCCGCCGCCGATCACGGCAACCACCTGATTGCGATAGAAAAAGCCGTCACAGGTAGCGCAGGCGGATACACCCTTGCCGGCGAAGGTTTCTTCGGAGGGCAGGCCCAGGTACTGGGCCGATGCGCCCGTGGCGATGATCAGTGCGTCGCAACTATAGGTGCCGCTGTCGCCCTTGAGGATAAAGGGTCGCTGCTGCAACTCCGCGGTATGGATGTGGTCGTAGACGATCTCGGTGTCGAAGCGTTCAGCGTGTTTTTGCATGCGCTCCATCAGCACCGGGCCGGTCAGGCCTTCGACATCGCCAGGCCAGTTGTCGACCTCGACGGTGGTGGTCAACTGGCCGCCCGCTTGCAGGCCGGTGATGACGGTCGGTTTGAGGTTGGCGCGGGCGGCATAAACGGCAGCGCTGTAACCGGCAGGGCCGGAGCCCAGAATGATCAGGCGTGAATGCTTCGCTTCGGTCATAAAAACACCTCATAAGCCTTTGTCACAAAAGAGAATGCATGCTCAAATTGAATACTGCGTAAAGTGTTCCTGATTATGCTACACCCAGTATTGAGCAGCGTGGCACGGCGCTTACAAACCCGTACAATGCGGGTTTGTATCCCTATGTGGAATACATCGGTATTGCACGCGGCAGCTCTTACAGTTTCGCAATGCGTGGGCAGAATGTTAAAAGTAGCCCCAGTTACGCTCGTCAACTTTTTTACCTGCCTGGATTGGGCAGTATTTTTTAGTCGATCAACAGTTGGACGCGCCCATGGCGCAGGAAAAGACGCGTTTTGAAGAAATCCACCGCAGCACCTAAAACAGTAGTCCCACTCTGGCGCCAGCAATTGCACTACCGCCTCAAGGAAGGTGCGTTGATCGCCATTGGGGCCTTGTGCCTGTTCCTGATGATGGCATTGCTGACCTATGGCAAGGACGATCCGGGCTGGAGTCATAACAGCAAGATCGAAGATGTACAGAACTTCGGTGGTCCCGCCGGTTCTTACAGCGCCGATATCCTGTTTATGGTATTGGGTTACTTCGCCTATATCTTCCCGTTGTTATTGGCGATCAAGACTTATCAGATCTTCCGTCAGCGCCATGAGCCGTGGCAGTGGAGCGGCTGGCTGTTTTCCTGGCGTTTGATCGGCCTGGTGTTCCTGGTGCTATCCGGTGCCGCGTTGGCGCATATCCATTTCCACGCGGCGACCGGCCTGCCGGCTGGCGCAGGCGGGGCGCTGGGTGAAAGCCTGGGCGACCTGGCCAAGAACGCGCTGAATATCCAGGGCAGTACCCTGATGTTTATCGCGCTGTTCCTGTTCGGCCTGACCGTTTTTACCGATCTTTCCTGGTTCAAGGTCATGGATGTGACCGGCAAGATCACCCTCGACCTGTTCGAACTGTTCCAGGGCGCCGCCAACCGCTGGTGGGCGGCGCGTACCGAACGCAAGCAACTGGTCGCCCAATTGCGTGAAGTGGATGCCCGGGTCGATGAAGTGGTTGCTCCGACCGTGACCGACAAGCGTGAGCAGGCCAAGGTCAAGGAGCGCCTGATCGAGCGCGAGCAGGCCCTGAGCAAGCACATGTCCGACCGTGAGAAACAGGTCCCGCCGGTGATTGCCCCGGCCCCGGTCAAAGCGCCCGAGCCAAGCAAGCGCGTGCAGAAAGAGAAACAGGTCCCGCTGTTCATCGACAGCGCGGTTGAAGGCACCTTGCCGCCTATCTCTATTCTCGATCCGGCGGAAAAGAAACAACTCAACTACTCCCCCGAGTCGCTGGCCGCCGTCGGCCATCTGCTGGAAATCAAGCTCAAGGAGTTCGGGGTCGAAGTGTCGGTGGACTCCATCCACCCGGGCCCGGTGATTACCCGTTACGAAATCCAGCCGGCCGCCGGTGTGAAAGTCAGTCGTATCGCCAACCTGGCCAAGGACCTGGCGCGTTCGCTGGCGGTGACCAGCGTGCGGGTGGTGGAAGTGATTCCCGGCAAGACCACGGTGGGTATCGAGATTCCCAACGAAGACCGGCAGATCGTGCGCTTCTCCGAAGTGCTGTCGACCCCGGAATACGACAACTTCAAATCCCCGGTCACCCTGGCCCTGGGCCATGATATCGGCGGCAAGCCGATCATCACCGACCTGGCCAAGATGCCTCACCTGCTGGTGGCCGGTACCACCGGTTCCGGTAAGTCGGTGGGTGTGAACGCGATGATCCTGTCGATCCTGTTCAAGTCCGGCCCGGAAGACGCCAAGCTGATCATGATCGACCCGAAAATGCTCGAGCTGTCGATCTACGAAGGCATCCCGCACCTGCTGTGCCCGGTGGTGACCGACATGAAGGACGCCGCCAACGCCCTGCGCTGGAGCGTGGCCGAGATGGAGCGGCGCTACAAGCTGATGGCGAAGATGGGCGTGCGTAACCTGTCGGGCTTCAACGCCAAGGTTAAAGAAGCGATCGAAGCCGGTACGCCGCTGACCGACCCACTGTACAACCGCGAAAGCATCCACGACGAAGCGCCGCTGCTGACCAAGCTGCCGACCATCGTCGTGGTGGTCGACGAATTCGCCGACATGATGATGATCGTCGGCAAGAAGGTCGAAGAACTGATCGCGCGGATCGCCCAGAAGGCCCGTGCCGCGGGGATCCACCTGATCCTGGCGACCCAGCGTCCGTCGGTGGACGTGATCACCGGCCTGATCAAGGCCAACATCCCGACCCGCATGGCGTTCCAGGTATCGAGCAAGATCGACTCGCGGACCATCATCGACCAGGGCGGCGCTGAACAACTGCTGGGGCACGGTGACATGCTCTATATGCCGCCGGGCACCAGCCTGCCGATTCGCGTCCACGGCGCCTTCGTCTCCGACGATGAGGTGCACCGTGTGGTGGAGGCCTGGAAACTGCGTGGCGCGCCGGAGTACAACGACGACATCCTCAACGGTGTCGAAGAAGCCGGTAGCGGCTTCGACGGCGGCAGCGGCGGCGGTGACGGTGACGACGCCGAGACCGACGCGCTGTACGACGAAGCGGTGCAGTTCGTCCTCGAGAGCCGCCGGGCATCGATCTCCGCGGTTCAGCGCAAGCTCAAGATCGGCTACAACCGCGCGGCCCGCATGATCGAAGCCATGGAAATGGCCGGTGTGGTGACCGCCATGAACACCAACGGCTCGCGCGAAGTGATAGCGCCGGGTCCGATGCGCGACTAATGACCCGACACAGGCGGCGCGCCCCAGCGCCGTCGGTTTTTTCCACGAATCTAATGAGGACTCCCATGCGTCTTATCCGCATGTTGCTGGTACCGGTACTGGCTTTAACGACGCTGTCGGCCCATGCCGATCAGAAAGACGTGGCGCGCCTGACCCAGTTGCTCGAAAAGTCCCAGACCCTGACTGCGCGTTTCTCGCAGCTGACCCTCGACGGCAGCGGCACCCAGCTGCAGGAAACCGCTGGCGACATGGCGCTGAAGCGCCCGGGCCTGTTCTACTGGCACACCGATGCGCCGCAGGAACAACTGATGGTCTCCGACGGCAAGAAGGTTTCCCTGTGGGACCCGGACCTGGAACAGGTCACCATCAAGACCCTGGACCAGCGCCTGACCCAGACCCCAGCCTTGTTGTTGTCGGGCGATGTGTCGAAAATCAGCGAAAGCTTCGACATCAGCGCCAAGGAAGCCGGTGGCGTGGTGGACTTCATCCTCAAGCCGAAAACCAAGGACACCCTGTTCGACAGCCTGCGCCTGTCGTTCCGCAATGGCCTGGTGAATGACATGCAACTGATCGACAGCGTTGGCCAGCGCACCAATATCCTGTTCACCGGGGTCAAGGCCAACGAGCCGATCGCCGCCTCCAAGTTCAAGTTCGACATCCCCAAGGGTGCCGACGTGATCCAAGAATAAGTCGCCGCCAAGAGGTTTCAATCGTCCGCCATGGATCTGTTTCGCAGTGACCCGATCGCCCAACCCCTGGCCGCGCGCCTGCGCCCGGCCAACCTGGACGAGTACGTCGGTCAGGAACATGTGCTCGCCCGCGGCAAGCCTCTGCGCGAAGCGCTGGAGCAGGGGGCCTTGCACTCGATGATCTTCTGGGGGCCGCCGGGCGTGGGCAAGACCACCCTGGCGCGGCTCCTGGCGAAAGTCTCGGATGCGCACTTCGAAACCGTCTCGGCGGTGCTGGCCGGGGTCAAGGAGATCCGCCAGGCGGTGGAGATCGCCAAGCAGCAGGCGGCCCAGTACGGGCGCCGGACCATCCTGTTCGTCGACGAAGTGCACCGTTTCAACAAATCCCAGCAGGATGCCTTCCTGCCCTATGTCGAAGACGGCACCCTGATTTTCATCGGTGCGACCACCGAGAACCCGTCCTTCGAGCTGAACAACGCACTGTTGTCCCGGGCCCGGGTGTATGTGCTCAAGAGCCTCGACGAGGCGGCGCTGCACAAGCTGGTGCAGCGGGCCTTGACTGAAGAGCGCGGGCTGGGCAAGCGCCAGCTGAGCCTCAGCGACGAAGGCTTCCAGATGCTCCTGGCGGCGGCGGACGGCGATGGCCGGCGCCTGCTCAACTTGCTGGAGAACGCCTCGGATCTCGCCGAAGACGGCACGCAAATCGGTGTCGAGCTGCTGCAAAGCCTGCTGGGCGATACCCGTCGGCGTTTCGACAAGGGCGGCGAAGCCTTCTACGACCAGATATCGGCGCTGCACAAGTCGGTCCGCGGTTCCAACCCGGACGGCGCCCTGTACTGGTTCGCGCGGATGCTCGACGGTGGTTGCGACCCGCTGTACCTGGCGCGGCGCGTGGTGCGCATGGCCAGCGAAGACATCGGCAACGCCGATCCGCGGGCACTGAGCCTGTGCCTGGCGGCCTGGGACGTGCAGGAGCGCCTGGGAAGCCCCGAAGGCGAGCTGGCGGTGGCCCAGGCCATCACCTACCTGGCCTGCGCGCCGAAAAGCAACGCCGTGTACATGGGCTTCAAGGCCGCCATGCGCAGCGCTGCCGAACATGGGTCGCTGGAAGTGCCGCTGCACCTGCGCAATGCGCCGACCAAACTGATGAAGCAACTGGGTTACGGCGACGAATATCGTTATGCCCACGATGAGCCGGATGCCTACGCGGCCGGCGAAGACTACTTTCCCGAGGCGCTGGAGCCGCAGCCGTTCTATCAACCTGTGCCCCGAGGCCTGGAACTGAAGATCGGCGAGAAGCTCAAGCACCTGGCGGAGCTTGACCGGGCCAGCCCCAAGCAGCGGAGAAAACCGTGATCCCGTTGATCCTTGCCGTCTCGGTGGGTGGAATTGCCGGAACCCTGTTGCGCTTTGCCACCGGTAACTGGATCAGCGCCAATTGGCCGCGGCACTTCTATACCGCGACGCTGGCCGTTAATATCGTGGGCTGCCTGCTGATCGGCGTGCTGTACGGCTTGTTTCTGATACGCCCGGAGGTGCCCATCGAGGTGCGCGCCGGGTTGATGGTGGGCTTCCTTGGCGGCCTGACGACTTTTTCATCCTTTTCACTGGATACGGTACGTCTGCTGGAAAGCGGACAGATACCGCTGGCCCTGGGCTATGCGGCCATCAGCGTATTCGGCGGGCTGCTCGCGACCTGGGCCGGCCTGTCCCTGACCAAACTTTGATAAACGAGAGACCGACATGCTCGACTCCAAACTGTTACGTAGCAACCTTCAGGACGTAGCGGACCGCCTGGCATCCCGTGGCTTTGCCCTGGATGTAGCACGCATCGAAGCGCTGGAAGAACAGCGCAAGACCGTCCAGACCCGCACCGAACAACTGCAGGCCGAACGTAACGCGCGCTCCAAGTCCATCGGTCAGGCCAAGCAGCGCGGCGAAGACATCGCGCCGCTGATGGCCG
The DNA here is from genome assembly GCF_900215185.1 of Pseudomonas sp. LAMO17WK12:I10. Lineage (NCBI taxonomy): Bacteria > Pseudomonadati > Pseudomonadota > Gammaproteobacteria > Pseudomonadales > Pseudomonadaceae > Pseudomonas > Pseudomonas sp. LAMO17WK12:I10. The sequence goes on from NZ_OBDX01000017.1 coordinate 137,283, forward strand.
ACGTCGAGCGCATGGCGGGCGAGTTGGCAGTCGGCAAGGTTGAGCTGGACGCCATTCAAACCGAGCTGGATGCGATCCTGCAGGGCATCCCGAACCTGCCCCACGAATCGGTGCCGGTTGGCGACGACGAAGAAGGCAACGTCGAAGTGCGCCGCTGGGGCACGCCGACGGCGTTCGACTTCCCGATCCTGGACCATGTCGCCCTGGGCGAAAAACACGGCTGGCTGGATTTCGAGACCGCGGCCAAGCTGTCGGGCGCGCGTTTTGCCCTGCTGCGCGGGCCGATCGCCCGTCTGCACCGCGCCCTGGCGCAGTTCATGATCAACCTGCACACCAGCGAACACGGTTACGAAGAGGCCTACACCCCTTACCTGGTGCAGGCACCGGCATTGGTGGGCACCGGCCAGTTGCCGAAGTTCGAAGAAGACCTGTTCAAGATCAGCCGTGAAAACGAAGCCGATCTGTACCTGATCCCGACTGCCGAAGTGTCGCTGACCAATATCGTGGCCGGCGAGATCCTCGATTCGAAGCAACTGCCGATCAAGTTCGTCGCCCACACCCCGTGCTTCCGCAGCGAAGCCGGTTCGTCGGGTCGCGACACCCGCGGCATGATCCGCCAGCACCAGTTCGACAAGGTCGAGATGGTCCAGATCGTCGAGCCATCGACTTCCATGGAAGCCCTGGAAGGCCTGACCGCCAACGCCGAGAAAGTCCTGCAACTGCTGGAACTGCCTTACCGCACCCTGGCGCTGTGCACCGGCGACATGGGCTTCAGCGCGGTCAAGACTTACGATCTGGAAGTGTGGATCCCGAGCCAGGACAAGTACCGCGAGATTTCGTCGTGCTCCAACTGCGGTGACTTCCAGGCCCGCCGCATGCAGGCGCGCTTCCGTAACCCGGAAACCGGCAAGCCGGAGCTGGTGCATACCCTGAACGGTTCCGGCCTGGCGGTCGGTCGTACCCTGGTGGCGGTGCTGGAGAACTACCAGCAGGCCGACGGTTCGATCCGTGTGCCTGAGGTGCTCAAGCCTTACATGGGCGGCCTCGAGGTCATCGGCTAAATGGAATTTCTGCCGCTGTTTCATAACCTGCGCGGCAGTCGTGTGTTGGTGGTCGGCGGCGGGGAGATTGCCTTGCGCAAATCCCGCCTGTTGGCCGACGCCGGTGCGCTGCTGCGGGTAGTTGCACCTGAAGTGGAACCCCAGTTGCGCGAGCTGGTTACGGCCAGCGGCGGCGAATGCCTGTCGCGCGGTTATGCCGAGGCGGACCTGGACGGCTGTGTGCTGATCATCGCTGCTACCGACGACGAACCGCTCAATGCCCAGGTTTCCGCCGATGCTCATCGGCGCTGCGTGCCGGTCAATGTGGTGGATGCGCCGGCCCTGTGCAGCGTGATCTTCCCGGCGATCGTCGACCGTTCGCCGCTGGTGATCGCCGTCTCCAGTGGCGGCGATGCGCCGGTGCTGGCGCGCCTGATCCGGGCCAAGCTGGAAACCTGGATTCCCTCGACCTACGGTCAGCTGGCCGGCCTGGCCGCGCGTTTTCGCAATCAGGTCAAAGGCCTGTTTCCGGACGTGCAGCAGCGTCGTGCCTTTTGGGAAGACGTGTTCCAGGGACCGATCGCCGACCGGCAGCTGGCCGGGCAGGGCGAGGAGGCCGAGCGCTTGCTGCAGGCCAAGATCGCCGGCGACGCGCCCCATGCGCCGGGCGAGGTGTATCTGGTGGGGGCAGGGCCGGGCGATCCGGACCTGCTGACCTTCCGCGCCTTGCGCCTGATGCAGCAAGCCGATGTGGTGCTCTACGACCGCCTCGTAGCACCGGCGATTCTCGAGCTGTGCCGTCGCGATGCCGAGCGGGTGTATGTCGGCAAGCGCCGCGCCGATCACGCCTTGCCCCAGGAGCAGATCAACCAGCAATTGGTGGACCTGGCCAAACAGGGCAAGCGCGTGTTGCGTCTGAAGGGTGGCGATCCGTTCATCTTCGGCCGTGGCGGCGAAGAGATCGAAGAGCTGGCGGCCCAGGGCATTCCGTTCCAGGTGGTGCCGGGGATTACCGCGGCCAGCGGTTGCGCGGCCTATGCCGGCATTCCTTTGACCCACCGTGACTATGCGCAGTCCGTGCGTTTCGTCACCGGGCACCTGAAGGATGGCACCACCGATCTGCCCTGGGCCGACCTGGTCGCGCCTGCGCAGACCCTGGTGTTCTACATGGGCCTGGTGGGCTTGCCGGTGATCTGCGAGCAGTTGATCCGGCATGGCCGTTCGGCGGATACGCCGGCCGCCTTGATCCAGCAGGGTACGACCGCCAACCAGCGAGTGTTCACCGGCACCCTGGCGGATCTGCCGAAGCTGGTGGCGGAGCATGAAGTGCATGCGCCGACCCTGGTGATCGTCGGCGAAGTGGTACAGCTTCGCGAGAAGCTCGCCTGGTTCGAAGGCGCGCAGTCGCAGGTCTGAAAAGCATCGCGAGCAAGCTCGCTCCTACAGGTATCCGCGATCCCTGTAGGAGCGAGCTTGCTCGCGATAGCGATCTCAACCTTTGCGCCAAACCCCGCGCCCGCTCAAACGCTCGCGATCATGCGCCGCATCGAAGTCCTGTGCCGGCCCTTTCGGCACGATGCCGCTCGGGTTGATGGTGCGATGGCTGGCGTAGTAGTGCCCCTTGATATGGGTGAAATCCACGGTTTCGGCGATCCCCGGCCACTGGTACAGCTCTCGCAGCCAGTTCGACAGGTTCGGATAATCGGCGATCCGCCGCAGGTTGCATTTGAAGTGACCGTAATACACCGCGTCGAAGCGAATCAGTGTGGTGAACAGGCGGATGTCCGCTTCCGTCAGGTATTCGCCGGCCAGGTAGCGTTGGCCGCCCAGGCGCCGTTCCAGCCAGTCGAGTTCGGCGAACAGATCGTCGAAGGCCGCTTCGTAGGCCTGCTGCGAAGTGGCGAAGCCGGCGCGATACACGCCGTTGTTCACCGCCGGATAGATGCGCGCGTTCAGTTCGTCGATTTCGCGGCGTAGCGGCTCCGGATAGAAGTCCAGGCCGTTACCGCTCAGGTCATCGAAGGCGCTGTTGAACATGCGGATGATTTCCGCCGACTCGTTGCTGACGATGCGTTTCTGTTGTTTGTCCCAGAGCACGGGCACGGTGACGCGGCCGGTGTAGTCGCGGGTATCGGCGGTGTAGCGTTGGTGGAGGAAAGCCAGGTGGTCCAGCTGGTCGCCGCTGGAGCCCAGGGCCCGGTCGAAAGTCCAGCCCTGTTCCAGCATCAGCCAGCTGACCACCGACACATCGATCAGGCTCTCCAAACCCTTGAGCTTGCGCAGGATCAGCGTGCGGTGCGCCCAGGGGCAGGCCAGGGATACGTACAGATGATAACGGCCGGCTTGCGCGCGAAAACCGCCTTCGCCGCTAGGGCCTGGTTTGCCGTCAGCGGTCACCCAGTTGCGGCGTTGCGCCTGTTCGCGCTGGAAGGCGCCGTCTTTGCTGCTTTCGTACCACTGGTCGTGCCAGCGTCCTTCAATCAGCAGGCCCATAAAAAACTCCTCGGTCAGTGTGCATTGGAGTGCAGTCTAATCCGAGGAGTTCGAACGAATTACGCAAAAGTCCGGCAGTTATGATCGGTTAAATCGATCTTTCGCGCGCGTCCCAGTAGTGCTGAGCCTGCTCCAACGCCTGTTCCCGGGGCATGCCGAGCCCGCGCAGGGCCAGGGCCATGGTGGCGATCAGCGCCAGTTGCGGGTAGCTGTCCTGCACATCGCCGCGCCAGACGGCTTTCAGGTGCTCGGGGTCGAGGGTGGCCGGTTTGACATGGCGTTGCTCGGACATCGCCGGCCATTCCTCATCCCAACTGATACCGCCGGTGCTGCCGTACAAGTGGCTGGCGCTGTCCGGGTTGATCTCGATTTCGCCGCCGTCGCCCTTGATCACAATGACGTTGTCCCCCAGCAGGCCGCTGGCATCGCGATGCACGGCCTGATAGCCGGGGTGGAAGATGCTTTGCAGGCCGCAGCGCGCGCCCAACGGGTTGAGGATGCGCGCCAGGGAGTGGATCGGCGAGCGCAGGCCCAGGGTATTGCGCAGGTCGATCATGCGTTGCAGCTGTGGCGCCCAGTCGCCCAGGGGGATGAAGGCCAGGTTGCCCTGGGCCAGCGCGGTATCGACCGCCTGCCAGTCGCGGCACAGCGGGATGTGCAGCGGCTCCAGCAATTGCTCGGTGTACAGCCGGCCGGCGGTATGGGCGCCGCCGCCGTGCAGCAGGATGCGCACGCCGTTTTGCGCCAGGCACTTGGCGGCCAGCAGGAACCAGGGCAGGTGGCGCTTTTTGCCGGCGTAGCTGGGCCAGTCCAGATCGACCTTGATCGGCGGCGCCTGCAGGCGCTGGCGCAGGGCTTCGGTAAAGCCCGCCAGTTCCTCGGGGCTTTCTTCCTTGTGCCGCAATAGCATCAGGAAGGCGCCGAGCTGGGTGTCCTCGACCTTGTCGTCGAGCAGCATGCCCATGGCTTCCCGGGCTTCTTCACGGGTGAGGCTGCGGGCGCCGCGTTTGCCTTTGCCGAGAATGCGCACGAACTGCGCGAAAGGATGCTCGGCGGGCGTCTCGATGGTCAGCGGGGTGTAATCGGTCATAAGCAATTGGTCGGCTTGGGCAGGCCCGCCAGCTTGGCGGCAAGTTTGGCGGGAGTGCCTTTGAACAGTCGGTTCAGGTGCAGGCTGTTGCCCTTGTCCGGGCCCAGCTTCAAGGCGGTGTATTTGATCAGTGGGCGGGTTGCGGGCGACAGCTGGAACTCCTGGTAGAAGCCGCGCAGCAGCTCTAGGACTTCCCAGTGCTCGGGGGTCAGTTCGATCTGTTCCGCCGCGGCCAGGGCCGCGGCCACTTCGCTGGACCAGTCGCCCAGCTCCACCAGGTAGCCGTCCTTGTCCAGGGCGATGGCGCGTTCGCCGACAGTCAGTGCGTTCATAACCAGCTGTTGACCTTGTCGTACTGGATCGACAGCGCGACGAACGCCGGGTAATCGACACTCGTGGCCCAGGCCGGGACCTCCAGGCCGCGGGCCTGGTGGTCTTCCGCCAAAACGTAGAGCGACAGCGTCTCGCCGCGTGCCTGCAGGGCCGCCAGCGGCGCGCTACCGGGCTGCAGGGCGTACACCGCATCGCCGCACAGGAGGATGGCATCCTGCGGGCCGAGCAGGCGCAGGCAACTGGTCAGCCGGGAGTCGGTGAAAGGCGAGTGGGACAGCACGTGCAAGGTCGACATCAGAGGGTGATCACCTGGTCAAAACGGTCAATAAGTGCGCCGAGTTCGGCCGGGGCCAGGACCTGCACCTCGTCCAGGTTCAGCGCGGCCGGGTCCAGGCCGCGTTCCGCCACGCTGGCGCCACAGGCGAACAGCTGCTCCACACCAAACAGCGGCAGGGCCTGCAGATTGGCGCTGAGGTCCTTTTGCTGCACGGCAGCGGCTTTTTGCCCGGGGGCCAGCTGAAACACGCCATCGTCAAGAAACAGCAGGCCGATCGGCAAGTCGAAGGCGCCGCCCGCCAGGACGATATCCAGGGCTTCGCGGGCGCCGGGGCCGGACCAGGGTGCCTGGCGGCTGATGATCAACAGGGATTGCGCCATGTTTCATGGCCCTCCGAAACAGATCAGGCGGTCGGCCGCCTGTATGGCGTCGTGCAACTGGCCGAGCCCGGAAAGCTCCCAGGGCGCGCTCAGATTGACGGCCGGGCGCTGGTAGCGCGCGGCTTCCTCCTGGTTCAACACCCCGCGGCGCAGGGCGGCGGCAATGCACACCACGCCATCGAGCTGGTGCTCGCTGACGAAGGTTCGCCATTGCGCGGGCAGGTCCGCTTCGTCCTGCGGGGTGACGATGTTGTCCGATGCGCTGTGCACGCCATCCTGATAGAAAAACAGCCGCACGATCTCGTGGCCGCCGGCCAGCGCTGCCTGGGCGAATGCCAGGGCGCGGCGCGAGGAGGGCGCGTGAGCGGCGGAAAAAAGGGCAATGGCGAACTTCATGTAGAACTCTGTCTGCAAACCTAGGGCCATGATAAAGCTTTATGCCGGGCCCGGCGAAGTGGCTTTAGCGCGGCATATAGCCCAACTGCCAGCGATGGGGGATCTTCAACGACAACAGCCCCAGCAGCGCCGACAGCAGGCCGCTGACGAACAGGGCCGCGAGGCCCAGATGCTGCTCCAGAACGGCGCCCAGCACGGCGCCGGCGAACATGCCGCCCCAGGGCACCAGTTGGATGCGCCAGCCATTGCGCCGCTCGCCGAGCATCCAGCGGCCCAGGCCGCGACCAAAGCGCGACAGGGCGCCGGTGACATAGGTCAGGCCCACGGGCAGCCCGTTCACTTCCTCGACGGCAGCATTGAGCATGCCCATGGCGATAATCGCGGCCAGCACCGCCGGTAGCCGTTGTTCAAACGGCCAAGCAGCTGCCGCGCACAGCAGCGTGGCAATGCACAACAGCAGCGGCAAGGCCCGGCGGCCACCCAAGCGGCTGACGACGATGCCCAGGGCGTTGCCGGCGATGAAGGTGACGACCAGCAGCACCAGATGCAGGGTCAGGGCCAGGTCGGCATCGCTGATGGCGACGGCCAGGCGCGTGGTGTTGCCGCTCATGAAGGAGACGAAGTCCCCGGTGGCCATGAAGCCGATGGCGTCGGTCATGCCGGCGAGGACCGACAGGCTGGCGACCAGGCACAGGCCTATGCGGCCGCGCCATTTCTGGCGCCGCAGCAGCTCCGGGTTACTACGAAGGCTGGTGGAAGAGGGCAGCATCAGCGTTGACTCATGGTGACAATGATCCTTTATCGAAGGCCCGACCGGCGCTCAATCGCGTGGCAGGCCATGTAGCTGGCAATACTCGCTCCAGGGCATGCCGGCCATTTCCGCCACTTCCCGGTGCACTTCGAGCCGCCGCGCGGCGAATTCTTCCGCGCTCTGCGCGGTCAGTTGCAGGCTCAGCTCCCAGGCAAACAGACCCTGGCGTTCCGCCTCGGCCTCGAAGGCTTCGTGCAGTCGCTCCGCGCGGTATTGCTCCTGGGTTTCGCCCCTGGCCTGGGCAGCCAAGGGGTTGAGGTGATCGAGTGCTTCACGAAGCTCGGGGCGTGCCGCGAGAAACTTTTGCAGGGCCACTTCATGCGGGTGTTCGGGGGCGGCCATCGGCGATCCTGGATGGGGTTGAAGGAAGTCGTTTCGGATTGGGGCTGTGCGAAAGCCCAGCGACCATAACGCCTGGCCGGTCCAGCGTCAAAATGCTCCCGGGTGGAGTTGCGCGACGGACGGTCCGAGCCGTGTCCGCAACGTGCCACTGAGCGGATTGCCCAGGCAAAAATGCGTGCTGGATAACACTTTCCACTGAATGCCTTGGTATGAGCCCCGTTCTTGTGACCTATTCTCAACGGGCACTCTCTCCAAGTGGCGTCGCCAAGGAGGAATTTCTCATGCTCTCGATGGACGAGCTTTGCCAGATCCTGGAGTCCGGTTTCCTGCCGCTTTCCTGCACCTGCACCGTCAACCCCGACGGCTCCCTGGCGATCAAGGTTTTCGAGCCGCAAAGCGGACGGATCGACCTGTTCATTACCGGGGTATCGACCGAGCATCTCACCAGTGTTCGCGCGGCGGCCAATTTCGTCGGTGAGTTGCGGACTGAAATCAGGGCGGGGCGTCGGGCATTTGCCGGCGGTTTCTAGTCGTTGTGCAAATGGATCATCGGGCGGGTTGAGTGCGCTTCCTTGCGCCAGTGTCGGACGTCTGAGTTGTGCGGGGAGGGCTAGTTTTCAGACAACTCTCTCCAGTTCGCCAGCGTGACGCCGCTGCGCTCGGCGAATGTCAGCATGGTGCGGTAGGTCCCGCCGCAGGGGGTGTCGTGGGTAATCAGGCACCCGGAATGCAGAAAGGCCAGATACCAGGTGTCGCTGTCGCTCAATCGCTTGCCCTGGTAAGTGAAGGTTCTTTGCGAACCTGCGAAACAGTAGCGAATTTCGAAAGTCTTGATGCTGTTCATCGCCGCGTCCTTTGGGCTGTGTTGGGTGGTGGCGATTCAAGATTATTCCCAAAAGGACGCGTTGACTTGCACCACTCATCCGAACTGCATGGACAGTCGCCGTTCATTCCTCAAATGCCTCGCGGCATTCTCCTGTATCCCAAACGCCCCTGGCTGAAACCGCCCTCAATAGGTGTCATGTTGCGGGAACTTCCGTCAATCGAGGCCTTTGCGAAGAAACTGCCATTTTCCTGTTCCGGGACGTGATGGGGTTAACGGTTTTTTGACAGATATCAGGTGATGATCGCGGGGCGGGAATACCGTTCGGCGAAAGAAGCAGGTGTTTCTAACGATAAGCCCGGGCAAGTGATACATTTCTCGATTTTTTAGGGATGAGGAAGACATATGCGAGTTTGGCTAGGCGCGTCGCTGATGGGACTGTTGGCCGGGTGTTCGTTACCCACGGCTTTGGCACCGGGCAAGCCGAATGTCAGTGAGCTGACTGGCAAAACGCCGAAAGATTACGCGCAGTGTGTCCTGCCGGCCTGGCAGCGCGAGACGCCCAGGAGCACCCAGTCCGATATCTCCAACGGCTATCGGATCACCGCCCCTGGCAGCCTGGCATCGGATGAGGTCGTGGAAGTGGTGAAGTCGAAGAACGGCAGCCTGGTCTCGCTCTACCAGGGAACAGCCTGGGCCAAGTCCGCGGTGCTGAAAAAGGCCGTGCATGATTGCCTGTAGGCCGCTTCATGCCTTCTGCGAAGGGGTTGTCAAAGTGACAGCCCGTTGCCGTTGAATCGCGCGTTCCTGCCCACAAAAAAAGCCCTGACTAATCAGGGCTTTTTTTGTGCCGGGTCTTCGCCGGGTCTTGTCCGGGCCTCACCTTGCTCGCATTCAGGCGAACTCTTGAATCATCAAGGTCCTTTTCTGCATAAAAACAGGACAAATCAGACAGTTTTTTTGACGGCTTTATCCGTCCAGTAGACAATGGCGCGTTAGCCACCACCCATGATGGCCATTATGTCCGTTTTCAGCAGGAGGGCTGCCAGGGTTGGGGGCGATCCCTGTATGCGATACCCGTGGCCTTGCCGCTGTCAGGCGATGATCGAGGGCATTGGCAGCAGGCCGATCGTAGTACCGGGTGTTGTTGACTCACTCCTTTGGTTACACCCGACTAGTCTCTCTAGGGGAATGTGGTTTTAGCGGGCGTTTCGGACCGTCGATCGATGCTGTCCGAAGGCGTCCCAACAAAATAGTGTCACTCAAGTAGCTGAAGCCAATAGCGAATAAGAAGTCAGCGCAGGAGCGACATATAAACTGAGGTCGATAGTGTCATGTCGGCCTTGTGTGCCCACCCTTCAGTTCTTCTGAGTGCGGGAACCCATGGCGGTGCCGGGGCGACTGATGATCGAGAATGGGGGGGCGGATGGCGTTCTATCGTAGGAACTACAGTATGTTGAAAAAAGTGAACACGGCCCTGCTGGGCTTGGCGATGACGATGGGGCTCAGCTCCGCGTACGCCGCCGAGACCAAGAAAGTGGATGTGCTGCTCATCGGTGGCGGCATCATGAGTTCGACCCTGGGTGTCTGGCTCAATGAGCTGGAGCCGGGCTGGTCGATGGAAATGGTCGAGCGTCTCGACGGCGTTGCCGAAGAAAGCTCGAACGGCTGGAACAACGCCGGTACCGGTCACTCTGCCCTGGCGGAGCTGAACTACACCCCGGAAAACAAGGACGGCAAGGTCGAGATCGCCAAGGCCATCGAGATCAACGAAGCGTTCCAGATTTCCCGCCAGTTCTGGTCGTGGCAAGTCAAGAACAATGTCCTGAAGGACCCGCGTTCGTTCATCAACTCCACTCCGCACATGAGCTTCGTGTGGGGCGATGACAACATCAAGTTCCTGAAGAAACGCTACGAAGCGCTTCAGGCGAGCCCGCTGTTCGCCGGCATGCAGTATTCCGAAGACCCGGAGCAGATCAAGCAGTGGGTTCCGCTGATGATGCAAGGGCGCGATCCGAAGCAGAAGATCGCCGCCACCTGGTCGCCGCTCGGCACCGACGTGAACTTCGGCGAGATCACCCGCCAGTTCGTCGGCCACCTGAAAGCCCAGCCGAACTTCTCGCTCAAGCTGTCGAGCGAAGTGGAAGACATCAAGCGTAACGAAGATGGCTCCTGGCGCGTGGTGTACAAGAACCTGAAAGACGGTACTGAAACCCAGACCGACGCCAAGTTCGTGTTCATCGGCGCCGGCGGCGGTGCCCTGCACCTGCTGCAGAAGTCGGGCATTCCTGAAGCCCAGGAATATGCCGGTTTCCCTGTGGGCGGCTCGTTCCTGGTGACCGAGAACCCGGCGATCGCCGAGCAGCACCTGGCGAAGGCCTACGGCAAGGCGTCGGTTGGCGCTCCACCGATGTCGGTTCCGCACCTGGACACCCGCGTGCTGGACGGCAAGCGCGTGATCCTGTTTGGCCCGTTCGCGACCTTCTCCACTAAGTTCCTCAAGGAAGGTTCGTACCTCGACCTGCTGACCACTACCACCACTCACAACATCTGGCCCATGACCAAGGTCGGCATCAAGGAGTACCCGCTGGTCGAGTACCTCGCCGGCCAGCTGATGCTGTCGGATGAAGATCGTCTGAATGCCCTGAAAGAGTACTTCCCTAACGCCAAGGCTGAAGACTGGCGTCTGTGGCAGGCCGGCCAGCGCGTGCAGATCATCAAGCGCGACGAGCAGCTGGGTGGCGTGCTGAAACTGGGCACCGAGATCGTCAGCGCCAAGGACGGCAGCATTGCCGGCCTGCTGGGTGCTTCGCCAGGTGCTTCGACCGCCGCGCCGATCATGCTCAGCGTGCTGGAGAAGGTCTTCAAGGACAAGGTCGCGACTCCGGCCTGGCAGGCGAAGCTGCACCAGATCGTGCCGAGCTACGGTACCCAGCTCAACGGCAGTCCTGAGCGTGTCGCCCAAGAGTGGGCCTACACCAGCGAAGTGCTGCAATTGACTCCGCCACCGGCCATCGGCCAGATCGCGGCACCTGCGCAACCTGCGGCTGAAAAGCCAAAGGCGCCAGCGAGCAACCCGTCGGCTGACATGGCCCTGTAATACCGGCCGCGCCCGACCTGTCGGGTGAACCGGAACCTGGGGCGGATATCCTCTCCAGGCTAAAAAAAACGCCGCTCCCAGGAGCGGCGTTGTTGTTTGTGCGGCACATTCAAGAGCCTTTGCCCTCGCGTCCTGCAACTTCGCCGGGGCAGGACGTTGCCCAGGCAGCAGTCGCGACGCTTGAACCCCAGGCTGGTCCAGCAATTACCGCGTTATGACGGCTACCAATGGTGGCGCGCGGGTTCCGATCTGCTGCTGGTCAGGACCTCGAACCAGATGATCTTCGACGTCCTGGTCGATGCCTTCCAGTAGGACTGGCCCCGATCAGAAGTTGATCGAGGCGCTCAAGCGCGCGGTCAGGGGCGCGCCCTGGAACAGGTAGCCATCGCCCATGTATTCACCGGCGTCACGCCAGTAGCGCTTGTCGAACAGGTTGTCCACGGTCAGCCGGATCACGGTGTCGTAACCGTCGATGCGGGTGCTGTAGCGGCTGCCGATGTTGAACACGGCGTAGCTGCCGGTCTGCACCTCGCCCTCGCGGTTGGCGTATTTGCGACCGCTGTACTGCACGCCGCCGAGCAGCGCCAGGCCGTCGAACCAGGGCAGGGCGTAGTCGCCATAGAGGCTGGCGCGCAGGGTCGGCACGTTGAGCGCCTGATGACCTTCGTACTCCGGGGTGTCGCTGCCCGTGACCCGCGCGCGGATCGCCGCGACGCTGGCCGAGACCTGCAGGCGTTGCGTGGCCCAGCCATTGGCCGAGAGTTCCAGGCCGGTGTTCTTCTGTTCGCCCTGCTGGGTGAAGGTGAAGGTGCCGTCGCCATTCGGCCGGGAGTATTGGTAGGCCTGGCGGATCTGGAACAGCGCCGCGGCCAGGCTGATGCGCTGCCAGTCGTACTTGATGCCGGCCTCGATCTGTCGTGACACGGTGGGCGCGAGGATTTCAAAGGCATTGTTGGCGAACCACGGCGCCTCGCCACCCAGGGACAGGCCCTTGCTATAGCGGGTGTACAACGCCAGGTTCTGCACCGGTTTGTAGATCAGCGCGGCCTGGGGCAGGAACACATAACGCTGGGTATGGCGGGTGGTGTCGCCCTGGCTGTCGAAGGTTTCCTCGTCCAGGCGTACCTCGCGCCCGCCGAGCACGGTCTGCCAGTGTTCGTTGAAACTGATGCGGTCGTTGAAGAACAGCCCGTACTGGCGGCTGTCCAGGCGGCGGTAGGAGTCGTTGAGCGGTCCGTCGTAACGGGCGAAGTCCGCTGGCGCGCCGTCGATGTTGGCGCTGCCGATCATCTGGTTGATCGGGTCGCGTTTGTCCACCACGCGGCGGAACGCGCTGGTGCCGACGCTGAGTTCGTGGCCCAGGCCGCCGGTGTCGAAGTTGCCGCTGAGGACGGCCTGAACCTCGTCGTTGCGCCGGGTATCGTCCGGGCTGCGGAAATCGTAGATGTCGTAGTCGCCCTCGGGGCTGAAGTGGTTGGGCACCGCCGCGCCGGCGCAACTGGCGGCACCGTAGCAGCCCCAGGCGAACGAGCTGTAGTCGTCGATCACCACCCGGCTGCGTGAGGCACTGAGATTGCCTTTCCACTGATCGTTGAAGCGGTACTCGAAGTTGCCGTTGAGGTTCAGCGCGTCGATGCCGACCGGCTTCGAACCGCTCTGGTGCGCCAGGAGCTTTTTCGGCGAGGCGTGGTGCGGCAGGCTGGAGCCGCCGAGCAATTGATAACCCGGGGCCGAGCGCTGTTCCTTGGTCTGGTACTCGATGTCCAGTTGCAGCATGGCGTCGGGGCTGATGTTCCAGTCGAAGGCCAGGGAGGCGAAGTCGCGCTGGCCATTGGTGTGTTCGACGTAGGAGTGGATGTCCTCGTGGGCCAGGTTGGCGCGCAGCCCGAACTGCTGCTCGCTGCCGAACCAGCCACCGACATCGGTGGCCACATAGCCGCTGCCGCGATCGTCGGTAGAGACTGTGACCGAGCGCACGTCGGTGGGGCGCTTGGTCACGTAGTTGATCAGCCCGCCGGGCTCGCTGACGCCGCTCTGCAGGCCGTTCAACCCCTTGAGCAATTCCACCTGCTGCTTGTTTTCCAGGCCGACATTCTGCTCGCCGGTGATGCTGCGGCCGTTGATCCGATAGCTGCTGGCGGCGTTCAGGGAGAAGCCGCGCACCGTGAAATTCTCGTAGTAGCCGACCGGCGCATAGCTTTCGCCGACCGAGGCGTCGTTCTTCAGCACCTCGCTGAGCAGGCGGGCCTGCTGGTCCTTGATCAAGGCTTCATTGATCACCGCAATCGAGGCTGGCGTATCGAGCAAGGGCGCCGCCTCGAAACCGCCAACCGCGGCGCTGCCGGCCTGATAACCGGAGCGGTCTTCGCCGGTCACGGTCAGCGCCGGCAGTTCGGTCTCGGCGGCCTGGGCCACGGGCGCGGCACCGGCCAGCAGCAGGCTCAGCAGATTGCGCGCGAACCGCGGGGCGGGCAACCCCTGGCGGGAGGCCCGGTAAAGCATATCCATGAAAAGCTCCTTGACGATGGCGCGAGTACCAGGCACAAAGGGCCGGGCGCGCTCGGGAAAGCGTCGTGCTGTTTAAGACGGGGGAAGCGTGTGTGCCCTGAAGGCGTCAGGCCGGATGTGCTCCGGTGGTCATTGGCAAGACGAAATCGGCGACCCATTCTTGAGGCGCGCCATCATACAAGAGATCGGGCCCGCGGCATGCCCCGACGTGCCGCATCGCTGGATCGCCAGCAAGCCTGGCGCCTACAGAGGCGATAGCGCGCGGGGGCGTTCAGCCGGCCTTTCTGCTCTGATGCACGGGAAGCTCGACGCGGAAGGTGGTGCCGACACCGACCTCGCTGCGCACCGAGATGTCGCCGCGGTGTTTCTTGACGATGCCGTAGGACAGCGACAGCCCCAGCCCCGTGCCCTGGCCCACGGGCTTGGTGGTGAAAAACGGGTCGAAGATTTTCTGCAGGCTGTCCGGCGGGATGCCTGAGCCATTGTCGGCCACTTCGATCCACACGTTCTCGCCCTCGACGCCATTGCGCAGGGTAATGGTGCCCCGTTCGTTGCCCATGGCCTGGGCAGCGTTGACGATCAGGTTCATCACCACCTGGTTGATCTGCGAAGGCAGGCACTCGACCTCCGGCAGCTCGGCGTACTCCTTGATCACGTCGGCCTTGTACTTGATCTCGGCGGCGACGATGTTCAGGGTCGAGTCGATGCCCTGTTGCAGGTTCGCCCATTGCCATTCCTGGGTCGAATCGACCCGGGAAAAGTCCTTGAGATCCTTGACGATCTGGCTGACCCGACCGATGCCGTCCTTGGACTCCTTGATCAGCAGCGGAATGTCCTCGAGGAGGAAATCCAGCTCGATGTCCGTGCGCAGCTGTTTCAGCCGATCGCGCAGTTCGCTGGTGCCGATCCCGGTTTCGGCATTGCCATAAGCCTCGAGCATTTCTTGCAGGCGCTTGAAGTAGTTGTCCAGGGCGCCGAGGTTGGAGGAAATGAAGCCGATCGGGTTGTTGATTTCATGGGCGACCCCGGCGGCCAGCTGGCCCAGGGAGGCGAGCTTTTCCGATTGCACCAGTTGGCTTTCCAGCAGCTTGCGCTCGTCGATTTCCCGTTGCAGCGCGGCGCTGGCCTGCTTGAACGCCAGGGTACGTTGCTCCACCCGTTCTTCCAGCTCGCTCATCTGCAGCTGCGCGCGCATGGTCATTTCCCATTTGGTGGTGAGGGTGTTGGCCATCTGCTGGACTTCGATATTGTCGAAGGGCTTTTTCAGGATCAGCAGCCGGTCGTGACCGTTCAGGCGATCGAGCAACTCGTCCCAGGAATAGTCGGAGTAGGCGGTGCACACCACTACTTGCAGCAGTGGGTCGTGCTTCCACAACTCTTCGATGGTTTGCGCGCCGTCCCAGCCATCGGGCATGCGCATGTCGACGAAGGCCAGCGCATAGGGTTGCCCCTTGCCCGCCGCCTCCAGCAGCTTGCCCAGGCCTTCCTGGCCACCGTAGGCCGAGTCCAGTTCGAACACCGTGGCGGCGGTTTTCGGCGTGCTGCCGAACAGTGCGCTTTCCATCGCATCGAGGTCGGCGCTGTCGCCGGTCTTGGGCGTGAGGATCTTGCGGAAGTCGTCGTGGATCGCCGGGGTGTCGTCGATCAGCAGGACGCGCCGGTTTATTGGGTTGTGCATGCCTCAACCTCGGCGGTGATCAGGGGGATCTGCAGGACGAACAGCGCACCTTTGCCCGGGCCGTCGCTGTGGGCGGTCAGGTGGCCATTCATCTCGATGGCCGCCAGGGCGCAACTGTGCAGGCCGAACCCATGGCCTTCCTTGCGGGTGGTGAAGCCGTGGGCAAAGATGCGGGTCATGTTTTCCGGAGCGATGCCTTCGCCTTCGTCGCGCACGCTGATCTGCAGGGTCTCTCCGTCGACCACCGCTGCCGCCAGGGTCATGTTGCGCGTCTGGTTGGACAGGTCGGACATGGCGTACTTGGCGTTGCTGATCAGGTTGATCAGGATCAGCAGCAGGCGGTGCTTGTCGCCCATGATCCGTGGCACGTCGGCGTATTCCTTGCGCACCGTCACATGGTGGCGGGTGAGGGCGCCGGAGTTCATGCGCAGCGCGTCTTCGAGCAGTTCGCTGACCGACAGCGGTTCCAGCAGGCTGCTGGCGCCCGCATAGGATTGCTGGGTAGCGACGATGTCCTTGATGTGATCGACGCTTTTGCTCAGTTGGCTCAGCTCCTCGGTCATGCCTTGCTGTTCCAGGTCGATGGCCTCGACCAGCTGGTTTAGGTAGCCGGGCAGCAATTTGCCCTTTTCGTCCTCGGTGAGATAGCTGCCCAGGTCCTGCGTGTGTTCGTTGATCAACTGCATCGCCTTGCCCAGCCCCTGGGCCTTGCTGTTGCGCAGCTTGCGGCTGACCAGGTCGGCGGAGATGTTCACGCTGTTGAGCACGTTGCCGACGTTGTGCAGGACATTGGTGGCGATTTCCGCCATGCCGGCCTGGCGGGCGGTGTCGAGCAGTTCGCTCTGGGTATCCTTGAGCTGGCGCGTGCGCTCTTCGACCCGTTGCTCGAGCTCGTCGTTGGCGGCCACCAGGGCGCGGTTCATCTGGTTGATCTCGGCAAAACTGCGGATCAGGCGGATGCCCAGCCAGATCAACAGCAGCACCAGCAGCGCGGAAAACAGCAGCAGGTAGAAATGGTATCGCTGGTCGACGGCCTCGGCCTGTTGCTGGTCGCGGTTGAGCAGGACGGTGATGTCGTCCAGGCGCTCGTCGACCGGCACCACTTCGATTTCCTCGAGCAGGCGGTTGACCTTGGGTTGCTCGCGCAGGATCAGCTCGACGTGGTTGCTGAGGGTGTCGATCAGGCCATGGAAGTCCGTGGGCAAGCGCTCCTTGTTGACCGTCAGCTTGTTCAGGCCCACCAGGATGTCCGCGGCCCTGTCGTCGGAGGTGACCTGGGCGAACTCCAGGCTGCTGAGCAACAGGTCGTAGGTATCGGTGGCGATGTTCTGCAGCTGCAATTTGTCCGCATCGCGCAGTTGGGCCAGCTCCTGCTGGATATCGTCCTCGGCGGTCGGCAGGAAGGCCAGGGAGTTGCGCAGCACAGAGTTGTGCGACTTGAACTGTTCCACCAGCCGGGTCTTTTCCTTTATCGCATTCAGGTAGCCGTCATGGGCGTTGCGCCACAGCGGCGAATCGTTGCGCTGGTTCTGCGCCTCCATCGAGTCGAATTTCTGCCACAGGCGCATCATCTCGCCCAGGGGTGAAACCAGCGGATCGTAGTTATGGGTGATGGCCACCCTGGCCTTGAGTATTTCGTTTTCCCACAGCGAGTCCTGCTGCTTGATCTGGCGGATCAGGTCGCGGGATTCGGTGTAGGTCACGGTCTGGTCGGACCTGGACTTGAGGTAGAGAAACAGCAGGATCGAAGCCATCAATATCGCCAGGGCGGCGAGCAACAGGATGCTTACGCGACGGGATACTTTCATAAGGGTTTGCCTTCCCACTCGCCGGTCAGGGTCTTGAGGAATTTGACGATCAGGCGTTTGTCTTCCTCGGACGGTGTACGTCCCAGCTGGTACTTGAACATCACCGCCACGGCGCCTTCGAGGGTGGCTTGCGAACCGTCGTGGAAGTACGGCGCCGTGACCGCGACGTTACGCAGGCTCGGCACCTTGAACACATTGCGGTCGTCTTCTTCGCCCGTGACGTTGAACCGTCCCAGGTCGGCCTCGGTAGGGTTGCCCCGGGCCGCGAAGTAGTCGCCGAGCACGCCGAACTTCTGGAACATGTTGCCGCCGATATTCACCCCCTGGTGACAGGCGATGCAGCCGTATTCCTGGAAGCGCTGGTAGCCGTACTTTTCCTCGATGTCGAGGATCTCGGTGTTGCCCGCCAGGTATCGGTCGAAGCGCGAGTTGGCGCTGAGCAGGGTGCGTTCGTAATCGGCCAGGGCGCCCTGGATGTTGGCCTGGGTCACACCACCGGGGTAGGCATCGGCGAAGGCGGTGCGATAGGCCGGGTCGTCGGCGATGCGCTGTACCACGACTTTCCAGTCGCTGCCCATTTCGCTGGGGCTCTGCACCACGATATGCACCTGGTCTTCCAGGGGTTCGGCCCGACCGTCCCAGAACTGGTGGAAGTTCAGGCTGGCGTTGAACACGCTTGGGGTGTTGACCGCCACGGGCTTGCCATCGAAGCCCAGGGAGTGCGGAACGGTATCGGCACCGCCCCGATCAAGACGATGACAACTGGCGCACGACAAGCTGTTGTTCACCGACAGGCGCGGGTCGTTGAACAGGCGTCGTCCCAGTTCGACCCGCTTGCTGTCCAGCGCCGGTGCTGCGGGGAGGGGTTTGAGCGGTCCTTCCAATGGCGCGGCCTCGGCGCCTGGAGCGAGCAGCAGGTTGGCCGAAAGGAGTAATGCAAGTGACGACATGGTCGGTATCCTTGCCAGGCACAACTTCATGGATGGGGCAGGTGAGGCTGCAGGGAGTCGGTCAGGAAGCGGGCGAAGGCGTCGGGTTCCACGGCCTTGCTGAAGTAGAAACCCTGGCCTTCCTCGCAGTGGTGACGCTTGAGAAAGTCCAGTTGTTCGGCGGTCTCGACCCCTTCGGCGATGATGCTCAGGTTGAGGCTTTTGCCCAGGTCGATAATGCTGCTGACCAGTTTCGCGTCGTTGCTGTCGGTGCCCAGGTCACGCACGAACGACTGGTCGATCTTCAACACGTCGACCGGGAATTTCTGCAGGTAGCTCAAGCTCGAGTAGCCGGTGCCAAAGTCGTCGATGGCCAGGCGAACCCCCAGTTGCTTGATGGCATGGAGCGTGGCGATGGTGGCGTCGACGTTCTGCATCAGCACGCTTTCGGTGATTTCCAGTTCCAGCAACGTCGGGTCGAGCCCGGTCTCGGCCAGCGTGCGGGTGAGGCGTTCGACATAGTCGTGCTGACGGAAGTCGATGGCCGATACATTCACCGACATGCAGATGGGCGGCAGGCCCTGCTTCTGCCAGGCCTGCGATTGCAGGCAGGCACGGCGCAATACCCATTGGCTGAGGGCGACGATCAGCCCGCTGTCTTCGGCCACCGGAATGAAGTCCGAGGGGAACACCCAGCCATGCCCGGGCCGGTTCCAGCGCACCAGTGCCTCGGCACCGACCACCGTGCCCCGCGCCAGGTCCAGCTTGGGCTGGTAGTGCAGGACGAACTCTTCACGCTGCAACGCCAGGCGCAGGCCGGTTTCCAGGGTCTGCTGCTGGCGGGCGCGCAGGTTCATGTCTTCGATGAAAAAGCTGAAGTTGTTGGGGCCGCAGTCCTTGACGTTGCGCATGGCAGTCTCGGCGTTCTTGATCAGCGTTACGGCATCGGCGCCGTCGTAGGGATAGATGCTGATGCCCAGACTGGCGGTGACCGTCAGGTCGTGGCCCGCCACGGAATGAGGGGTATTGATGGCGGCCAGGAGTTTTTCGGCCACCCCTCGGGTCTGCTGCGGGTGCAGGATGTCGCCGATAATCACCACGAACTCGTCCGAACCGTAGCGAAATACCGAGTCGGTTTCGCGCACCGTGGTCGCCAGGCTGCGGGCGACGAGCTTGAGCATCTCGTCTCCCGCCGGGTGCCCGAGTGCGTTGTTGATGCGCTTGAAACGGTCCAGGCCGATGAACATCACCGCCAACTGGCGCTCATGGCGGCGGGACTGGGACAGATGCTGGGTCAGGCGATCACCGAGCAAGGTACTGTTGGGCAGCCCGGTGAGCACATCGTAGTGCAGCAGGTGCGACACGCTCAGCAGTTCCTGGACCCGTTCCTCGATGGTCTGTTCCAGGTTGCGCATCTTGCTCGCCGCATCCTGCGCCAGCTGCCATTTCCAGGTCAGGGCGCTGGCCATCTGGCGAATTTCTAGGCTGTCGAACGGCTTTTTCAGGATCAGCAGCTGGTCGCCGAACTCGATACGTTCGGCCATGGCTTCCCATGAGTAATCAGAGAACGCGGTACATAGGGCGATCTGCAACTGCGGATCGGTTTTCCACAGATGTTCGATGGTCTGCAGGCCATCCCAGCCGGGTGGCATGCGCATGTCGATAAAGGCCAGGGCATACGGCCGGCCTTCGGCCTGGGCGCGCTTGACCAGTTCCACGGCTTCCTCGCCCTGGTAGGCCGAGTCAAGCTCGAAGTGCTGATGGGGTCTGCGGCTGGCGCCCAGCAGCAAGGCTTCGGTCTTGCCCAGAGGCCCTTCGTTTTCGGGGCTGAGAATCTTGCGAAAGTCCTGATGGATCGCCGGTGTGTCGTCGATGATCAGAATTCGCCGGTTGGGTACCACGGATAACGGGCTCACCTGAAATTCTCCGACGTCGGATCCGCCGACCTGCTGCCGCCATCCATAGCAGCAGACCTGGCCTTGAGCAGTTCGCCAGCCTGGTCGCTGTCGACCGCCGCACCGAGCGAGTGCCCCAGTGGCGTGCCGCTGGATATCAAGGTCGTGCGCTGCTCCTGGGTTTCCACCCCTTCAGCGGTGACCCCGATGCCCACCTCGCGGGCGAAGTTGAGGATGGCCCGCAGGGTCATGGCGTTGTCCGGGTCGCTGCTGGCGCTGTCGAGAAAGCGCTGGGCCAGCTTGAGGTGGTTGACCCTGTAGGTCTTGAGGTAGTCGAACGAGGAATACTCGGTGCCGAAATCGTCGATGGCGATCTTCACGCCCAGCTCGCACAGCCTGGGCAGGATGTCGTTGTGGGTCCACTTGGTCTGGGCCAGGGTGCCCTCGGTCACGTCGAATCTCAGGTCCCACGGGCACAGGTCCCAGCGCGCGGTGGTGCGCAATACGTCGTAGATCAGTTCTGGCCCGGTCTTGAGCTGGACCAGGGACAAATGGATCGCAATCAATGGCGGTGCCACGTTCTGGTCGCGCCAGGCGCGCATCTGCCGGCAGGCCTGGTCCAGCAGCCAATGACCGAGGGCGATGACGATGCCGGTCTTCTCGGCCGCGGGCATGAAGTCCTCGGCCTCGAGCCAGCCGCGCAGAGGGTGGAGCCATCGAACCTGGGTCGCCATGCCGAGGATCCTGCCGGTACCGAGATCGACTTCCGGCAGGTAATGCAGGTGCAATTCGTCGCGTTCCAGGGCCCGTTTCAGGTCGTTGGCCAGGGTCACCCGCTCCGTGACCTCCTGGTTGATTTCCTCGCTGTGGAAATGGAACTGGTTGCGGCCCTTGTCCTTGGAGCGGTACAGCGCCATGTCCGACTGCGCCATCAGGCTGTCGGCACTCAGGGTCTGCGGGCTGTAGAGGCTGATGCCGATGCTCACCGAGATGCGCACCTCGTTGCCTTCCAGGGAGTAGGGGAGTAGCAGGGTGTCGCGGACTTTCGTCGCCAGCGCGGCGCAATGCGTGGCCTCGTCGACGTCCAGTTGCAGGATCGCGAATTCGTCGCCGCCCAGGCGCGCCACCACATCGTTTTCCCGGGTGCAGGCCTTGATGCGCCGAGACACTTCCTGCAGCAGCAAGTCACCAATAGGGTGGCCGAGGGTGTCGTTGATGCGCTTGAAGTGGTCCAGGTCCAGGTAAAACATCGCGAAGGGCGCGGCTCCCCGTCGGGCCGCGGCGAATGCCTGGTGCAGGCGCTCGATCAGGGTGGCGCGGTTGGCCATCCCGGTCAGGCTGTCGGTGCGGGCCATCAGGGCCATTTTTTCTTCGGCCAGCTTGCGTTCGGTAATGTCGAGGATGATCCCTTCCACCTCGACCAATTGGCCCTGGTCGTTGCGCACCGGAATATAGCGGTTCTCCACCCAGCGAAAGGCACCATCGCCGGTGCGCATGCGGAACTCGATGGACGCTCCCGCCACATCCCGATCGAGGATCCGCAGCATGGCGTTCTTGACCTTGGCCTGGTCGTCGGGGTGGATCAGGGTCTGGGCCCAGTCGGCCGAAGCCACCAGTTGCGCCGCCACATGGCCGAACTTGGTGATGTTGTGGGAGATGTACATCAGGGTGAACGATGGCTCGCCCCGCAGACGATAGAGGATGGTGGGGCTGTTCTGCACGATGATGTTGGCGTCGGCCAACTCGCGGGTGCGTTCCTCGACCGCCTGTTCCAGCTGATCCATTTTCAGCTCGGCGTCTTCGGTCATCTGCCATTTTACGGTCAGGGCGCTGGCCATCTGGCGGATCTCGATGGCGTCGAAGGGCTTTTTCAGGATCAGCAGGCGGTCGCCCAGTTGCAGGCGCTCGGCGATGTCTTCCCAGGAATAGTCGGAGTAGGCGGTGCACAGGGCGATTTGCAGCTTGGGGTCGACCTGCCACAGCCGCTCGATGGTTTCCAGGCCGTCCCAGCCGGGCGGCATGCGCATGTCGATGAACGCCATGGCATAAGGTGCATCGTGATCCAGCGCTGCCTGCACTTTGTCCAGCGCCTCCCGGCCCTGAAACGCCGAGTCGAGGAAAAAATGCTCCAGCGAGGCACTGACGGGCGTACCGAACAGGGCGGCTTCAGCGTCGCTGAGGCTGTCCCCGGGGGCATCCGTGCAGGCGAGGATCTTGCGAAAATCCTCGTGGATCGACGCTGTGTCGTCGACGATCAGAATTCGCCGGTTGGTCCGGTCTGCCGACACCATCATCGGCGTGATCCAACTCGGTGCGGGCACCTTGTATATAAGCTCATCGGGCTTCCCTTCCTGCTTCCTGAACATGCAATCCATTTTGGCCTTGAGCATAGTCAGGCTCCCCGGTATGCGCTAATCGGCCGGCGTCAAATTCATGCCGAAACACTACAAGTCATCTAGCCTGTCCCAGAAGGCAGGTCTGATCGAAGTCAAAGGGCAGGGGGAACCATGGAAGAACATACAGCGGGCGCAGCCCAGGACAGACCGACGGTACTGTTGGTCGACGATGAGGAATCGATTCTCAATAGCCTTCGTCGGCTGTTACGCAGCCAGCCTTACGACATCCTGTTGGCCGACAGCGGTGCCAAGGCCCTGGAGATCCTCGAACAACGGCCGGTCGACGTGGTCATGAGTGACGCCCGCATGCCGAGCATGGACGGTGCGACCTTGCTGGCCCATATCCATCAGCGTTATCCATCGACGCTGCGCATCCTGCTCACTGGTTATGCCGACATGACCTTGATCGCCAAGGCCATCAATGAAGGGCAGATCCATCGGTATATCAGCAAGCCCTGGAACGACGAGGACATGCTGGTGACGCTGCGTCAGGCCCTGGCCCATCACAATTCCGAAAGCGAGCGCCAGCGTCTGGAAGCCCTGACCCGGCAACAGAACGAGCAATTGAAAACCCTCAACTCGACCCTGGAAAAGCATGTGGCGGCGCGCACCGCCGAGCTGCAACAGACCGCCGACATGCTCGATCTGGCGTATGAAGAGCTCAAGCGCAGCTACGTGACCGGTACCGAGGTGTTTTCGCTGCTGGCCAACCTGCGCTTGCCCAAGGCCAAGCAGACCAACCGGCAGATCATTGAGCTGATTCGCGTCTATTGCATCACCCATGGCCTGGACGAAGCCGACAGCCGCAACATGACCATGGCCGCCGCGCTGTACAACATCGGCAAGCTGAGCTGGACCGACAGCATGATGACCGCGCCCGCGGACTTGCTGTACCACAACGAGCGCGACCTGTACCGGGCCTACCCGAAGCAGAGCGAGTCGCTGCTGATGACCCTGGAGCCGATGAAGGACGCGGCGCGCATTATCCTGCATCACCAGGAACGCTGGGATGGCAGCGGTTTTCCCGATCATCTCAAGGGCGAGGCCATTCCGCTGGGCTCGCGCTGGCTCAAGCTGGCCGTGGACTTCATCGAGCTGCAACGCGGGCTGATACTCGAACGGCAGATGAACAGCGATGAGGCGCTGCTGTTCATTCGCAAATACGCCGGCAAACTCTACGACCCCGACCTGGTGGAGGACTTCGTCGGCGTCTGCGCGGCTTATCAGAGCGATGTCACCCTGGCCGATCCGACGGTCAGGGTCCTGACGACGCGCGACCTGGCCGCGGGCATGACCCTGGCGCGCAACCTGAATGCCGACAATGGCATGCTGTTGCTCAATGCCGGCAAGGTTCTGAGCGGCCCGCTGGTGGACAAGCTCATCGCCTTCGAGGCGATGGAGGGGGCGAAATACAGCATCTTCGTCAAAATACCCGAAGAGCCGGAAACGGCGGCCTCGGCCGCCGGTTGAGAATCGAACGGGTTAACCGCCGCTGGCGGCGACAATGCTGGCCACCTGGCGTGGCTGGCAGTTGAGGTAGGGCGAGGATTTCAGCCAACGCTGGTCGGGGTACCAGGAAAACATGAACTGACCGTCCTTGAGGCGGTCGATCACCTGGCGCGCCACCTGCGGACGCACGGCCGGGCAACCCAGGCTGCGACCGATGCGCCCTTGGCGCCGGCTCCACAGGGGGCTCACATAGTCGGCCGCGTGAATCACGATATCCCGATCGCGGGCGAGGTCATTGAAACCTGGCTCCAGGCCATCCATGCGCAGCGAATAACCGTGGCTGCCTTCATAACTTTCCTGGGTGCGGAACAGGCCCAGGCTGGACTGGAAGCTGCCCATGCGATTGGAAAACTGGGTGGCGAAGTTCTCCCCGGATTTCTGCCCGTGGGCGACCAGGTCGCGCAGCACCAGGGTTCTTTTATTCAAGTCGAAGATCCACAGGCGGCGGGCGGTGGAAGGTTGCGAATAGTCGATGACCGCCAGGTGCCGGGCCTGCCTGGCGCCGCTGTTGACTGCGCATTGCATGGCGCTCAAGGCACTTTTCAGCACTTGGGGATTGAGTTCTGGAGCGGCGTGGGCGAGGCTGTTGTAAAGCAGCGGGGTCGTGTTGTTGGCGGCGAGCGCGGGGCTGCAGATCGCGCCTAGGGTGGTCATTGCCAGGCAGAGCCGGCGTAAGAAGGTCAGCATTCTAGAGTGTCCCCACAGTCACTTTGGCTCCTGACGTCCTGTCGCTCTCCTGGCAGTTCTGGTTACAGGTGGTTGGATGATTTTTCGCAGCCACTGCCGAGGTTGACCATCACAATGATGGTCATGATTGGAGTAAAGCAGTTGTTCAAAAAACACGCATGTTACTTGAGCCTTTTCCTGCTCGCTGCGCCGTTGGTCGCGACTGCTCAGGATGTACCGGTCGATCATGAGAACCCTGTGCAACAGGTCTTCACTCGACTGTCCGATGCCTGTCCGGGGTTGGCGGTGCACCTGGACATTCCCGCCCAGAGCCTGTTACAGGCTTTTTACCAACAGCAGGGTGACCAGCCGCTCTGGTCGTCCAGCGCACGTTTGGAGACGTTGCAGGCCCAGTTGCAGCAACTGGCCGACGATGGCCTGGACCCGGCCGACTACCGTTCGCCGGCCAGTGCGCTCGCGGGCGACGCGCTGTGCACCGATTTGAGCTTCAGCCAGCATTACCTGCAGGCCCTGCACGACCTGCATTACGGCCGTCTGTCGCAGGCCCGTTTCGAGCCGATGTGGCACGCCCATCCCTTGCAGTTGGATCGCCAGGCGCAGGTGCTCGCCATCGCCGGGCCCGGCCTGCAGGACATCCCGGCGGCCTTCGCGCTGGCGCGGCCGAGCCTCGAGCAATATCAGAACCTGCGCCAGCTGTATGCCCAGCAGCGCCAGCTGGCGTTGCCCCATTGGCAGCCCCTTCCCAGCGGGCCGCTGCTGCGTCCGCAGATGCAGGACGCGCGAGTGCCGGAACTGGCGCAACGGCTGTTCAAGGAGGGGTACCTGAGCGCCCCCGCCAACGAGGGCGACACTCTTTACAGCGACGAGCTGGTGAGTGCGGTGAAAAGCTTCCAGCTCAGCCATTCGCTGCAAGCCGACGGGGTGATCGGCGCGGGGACCTTGAATGAACTGAACATCAGCCCGCAGATGCGCCGCGAACAGCTGCGCATCAACCTCGAACGCTTTCGCTGGCTGGCGCAGGACATGGAGCCCGACAGCCTGCTGGTCAACCTGGCCGCGGCGCAGTTGATCGTCTATCAGGGCGGCGTGCCGGTCTGGCAGACCCGGACCCAGGTGGGGCGTGCCGAGCGCCAGACGCCGTTGCTGAAATCCCAGGTCACGCGCCTGACCCTGAACCCGACCTGGACGGTGCCACCGACCATTTTTCGCGAAGACAAGCTGCCGGAAATTCGCCGCGACCAGTCCTTCCTCAATCGGCAGAACCTGCAGGTGCTCGACAGCGAAGGGCATCCGCTGGCGGTGGAGGATATCGACTGGGACAACCCCGGCAATATCCTCCTGCGCCAGGACGCCGGACCGAGAAACCCCCTGGGGCAGATGGCGATCCGCTTCCCCAACCCGTTCTCGGTGTACCTGCACGACACACCCAGCCAGGCGCTGTTCAACAAGGGGCCAAGGGCCTTCAGTTCGGGCTGCGTGCGGGTCGAGCATGCGTTGCAGCTGCGCGATCTGCTGGTGAGCCCGGCGGAACGGGTGCGCACCGACGAATTGCTGAGCACCGGGCTCACTCATGAGTTCAGGCTATCGACGCCGGTACCGATCCTGCTCACGTACTGGACGGCGCAAGCCGACAGCCATGGCCAGCTGTCCTATGCCCCGGACATCTACGGACGGGACGCGGCCTTGCTGGTGGCGCTGGACAGCAAGCTTTGAGGGCTTGGCCACTGGCATGGCACGCTGTGCCTTTGGTCAGGAACCGCTGAACATCTGTCGGCGCGCGACGATCTGAATAAGTAAGAGGGCCATGAAGGAGAATCGGAAATGGTTCAGCGTCGCCGTCATCACATCTCGCAGCTGTCCCTTCGTATCGAAGGCCTGCGGGCCAATGTCCTGCAATTCAAGCAGGATGAGTTCCAGATCCAGGAAGCCCTGTGCGGCGCTTCGGCGACGGCGAAGGTGCGCGATCTGGAGGATGCCTTCGATGAGATCCGGGAATCGATCAACCACACCGAGGCCTTGCTGGAAGCCCTGGTGCAGGTCGCAGGTGGGGCAGGGGAAGAGGGTGCAGGAGCTTGCCAGGCCGCTGGACGTTAAGGAAGGCTGGCGCTGGGGCCGCCTACGGGCACCGTTACGCGCTTGATGAAAACCCGGCCGCTGCGCCGGGTTTTTTATGGCGACACGAATGGCTATTATCGCTCGGTGATTTTTCAGCGTAGGGCGCCATGGCCTTTTTCGAGTTATTCGACCAATTCATGAGAAGCATGCTGGCGGCCTGGCTCTTTGTCGGTATCTGCCAGTTGGCCCGGTTCGTCTTCTCGCAGACTCCGTCCAGGTTGTCCGGATGGATCACCCTCGCCGGGCTGGCCTTCTTGATGGTCTACCCCTGCGGTTGGGACTGGGCTTCTGGCTTCATGGAAAACGCCTGGGTGGCGATGTGCAGGGTCTACCAGCATTCGGCCTCTCAACTGGCGCTGTTTCTGGCCGATGCGGCGGGCGCGGGGTTGGGCGGGCTGGTGGCTTACCTGATGTCCCGTTATGTCATGGCTGCCCCGGCGCCACTGAAACCTGCCGGCTGAAGCGCTGAAAGATACGAAAACGGCCTCGCCACTGTGCGGGGCTTTTTATTGCCTTCGCAAAATCGGACCTGTCGTCTCCAGCCCTTGATGGGGAGTGGCCACCGACTGGCGTGAATCAATGGGCTGTGCCTTACTCGAACTTCATTTACTGAGGGATGCGGCCATGACTGAGCGTCATTTGAATCACAGTGAAACGCTTTCGAATGGATGCAAGATCAAGGTGCGATCAGAGATCCTCAGAGATGGCTCGCTCAAGATGTTCATCGGCATCTACACGCCGGATGGCAGCGTTATCGTCGAAGACAATGACCTGGCCCCGGATGGCCTGGACATGGAGGATGCGTTTGAGTGGGGGATCGACAGGGCCAAGAAAATTGGCAACGGGCAGAAGGTTCAATGACCGGTAATGCCGAGTGCTAAATAAGCCGGCAATGACTGAGAACCAGGGCAAATTGACCGGCCAAGGAACTGAATGGATGCAAGAATATGTTCCAGTTGAACGCCCTGGTACCGGAACTGAGATCGACAATTCGGGCAGAGGAGTTTCCCGGTCCTGGACCCCGATGGCTATCTGCTTCGTTTTGCGCAGGATATCGGCGTGAAATAGCTGCCAGGCGACGCCGGAAACCTGTGCAGTCCAATTGGCTCCACACCGTTTGCCGGCTATCCGCTAGCGCGGGGGCTGTTGGCGATTGAGGCGTAAAATGGCGGTGCTACCTCGTCAAAAGGAGCCCCCATATGATCACCGACCAAGTAAGCAAACAGGCGTCGGAGCAAAGAGTCTGGGATCAATATTTCTGCGCTGCGTTGATTGCCGAAAGCAATCTGACGGCACCGGTCGTAGGAGAGGCCACTCATGAAGACAGGCAGAACCTGTTGATCGAAAGAGCCAAAACTCTCGCCGACAAGATGATTGGATGCAGGAAATAACCAGAGCCCGGCCAGAGTGCCGGGCTTTTTGCATTTGGAGCCAGTCACAATGGTGTCCGGGCAGGGAGTGTCGGTGAACCCTCGGACTGGTTGGTAGTACGTCGGAGAAGGGCGCGCAGGAGAGGACGCGGCTAGGCATCAAAAACGTAAAAGCCCCGAATCATTGGGCTTTAGCGTGACGAATCTGGCGGAGGCGATTTCTGCTATTTTGGCATAACTAAACATGTAGATATTCGGTTTTTTCTTTTGTGTTCCAACTGATGTTATCGAAGCCATCGTCCAAGGTGTGGACTTAGGGATTCGCGAGCGTTGACGGTGAGGAAGGGGGCGTCCAAGTCATTAACAAAGCCACTCCTCATGATCGAAATTTTATAGCCTAAAGTAACTACCCATCAACATACTCATCGTTTGATATTCGCCCGAGATTGAAAATAGATGGTTGGTAAAGTTGGTTTTTTTAACTCCAGTGGTCCACGATCACATCTGCAAAATACGCCCACTGATGTTTCCGCTGTATCGTCCTCCGACCACTCTTCGTTGGCCTACTACCCGGAACTCAAGCAGCAAGTCGAAAATCTTAAATATTTATCCAGCTGGGATGACGACACCACCGCCTTGCTCAAAATGGTCGCCGGGAAGTTGCATTCGCATCAGGAGGTGCTGTCTCCGCAGTGTGATAACGACCGGTTGCTCGCCGACCTGGAGTCCTTCGATGGGCGCGGCAATTACCGAGGCGCGCCGCCATATTTTCAGGAGTTTTTCCTGAAGGTAGCGGCAGAGCTTGAGCGCGATCCGGATCATTATCAAGCCCTGCTGTCCTGTAAATCGATCGGCAAGCTAATTGCACCACCACTAGCGCAAGACAGTTGCTCGGCAGCAGCCAGGATGCTCTCCAAGATGGCCTGGAGCGTGCTTAACAAGGTGACAGAAAAACTTGTCATCGAGGCAATTCCGCTCCCTGAGCTCAAGACTTTCAAGGCATGTTATGAGGAGCTGCGCAGTATCTATCTGGGCAACTATACCCCGCAGGGCAAACTGGAAGCCTTGAGCAATACGCTGGAGCGTCTGGGCGAAAAACTCACAGCCTCCAGGAGTACGCACTCCCAGGAGTACCAGCCGCTGAAAGGTTATCTGGAGACGGTGACCCCCTGGTTGAAGAGTGTGAGCGATCAGTGGTTGACGCTGGAGCACAGTATTCATGAACTCCAGGATAATCAGTCTGCGCTTGGCAAGGTGGTTAACCTGCTGGCGATGACCGATACCTTGCTGTCCGACCCGCAGTTGAAAGCCATCATCGACAAAGACCGTCTGGACAGCATCGGCCAGGGACTGAGCGCGATGCGACAGACGTTGGGCCAGGTCCAGTTGTGGCAGGCGCTGCCTGGCGATGTCGGCCTGACCGGCTATCTAAAAATCCTCTCAGACAATCCGCTGGTTCAGAAAGTGCTGGACGAATCCACACTCAGACTGGCGACGGTGCTGGCGCACGTGAGAGAAGGCTATCCCAGCGATGGCTCGCTGGCCACGAGGACGGCATGGCTGGCCAATATCTTGGCCAACCCGCAACTGCGCGAACGCTTGCAGCCGCATCTGGAAATGGTACTGGGCGGTAAGCCGCAGGCGGATCAACTGTTTGCCATCTTCCAGCTTGTTGGTCAATTGCGCTTCTTTCCAGCAGACAGCTCGCTGGGTGGGCAGGCACTCTGGCTGCTGACCCTGTTGAGCCAAAGTAGTGGCGATACCCCGGCGCTGGAATGGGTCAGGCACTTCCAGTCGGCGCTGGGCGCCGACCCGGCCACGCTCATGCTATTGAACCGGCTGCTGAGCCTGAATCAGAGCTCGCAGTCCTGGACCGGGTTGATGCGCGACTTGGCCAAAGAGGTTGCACCCTCCGTCGGCCTGTTGGCGGCCAGAAACGCTGCCGACCACCTGTTGCCGCTGGAAGTGGCGCAGCAGTTGGAGAGGTTCTACCAGGAAAGCACCAAAACCGAGAGCTGGACCGACATGTGTAAGCGGCTGGCCGGCAGCATGGTGGCCATTGCCAAGCCTTATGTGGTCGGCGCGTTGATGGGAGACCCGTTGTCCGCCGCCACTGTGCGCTATGCCGAAGCGATTAAGGAGCACACCAGCTTTGACGAGACGCTCCGTTGGTTCGTCGCCAACGACCCGAGCCAGGACAAGACGCTGCAGTTCGCTTACAGCCAATATCTGAATGCCATGCTGGTATGGCAGCTCTATCAAGCCTTCAACAGCAAGAGCCCGGAGGAAACCGAAGACACCTTGCGTCAGTTGGCACGCCAGTTGAAAGACTATCAGGTGGTGAGAAGCTACCCACAGCTGGAAAAGCTGATCGATCTGATTCCGCTGCTGCCGGCGTTACGCGAGGCGCGACACGCTATAGACACACAGCCGCCCGCCAACACTTGGCTGGGCTGGTGCAATCAATGGCTGGATACGCTGGCCAACAGCAACAGTAAAAGTATGCTGGAACTGCGTGAGCAATTATCCAGAAAGGTCGAAAACTGGCTGGCGGATGCCGTGATGTCGGCCTGTAATGCTGTGGTTCAACAGCCGTGGGGGCTGTTGCCGGGAGCGGCGGCCGCGCCAACGTCGGACACCGTCAATCGTGCACTCACCACCGGGACAACGGCCAGTACCCCATCCATCGCCGCACCGTCCGACCGCGCCAACTGGCAACTGGGGGCCGGCATCAGCCTGGAGGCCATTGGCCTAGCAGCCATCGGTTATGCCTTGTGGCGCCAAGCCAGCAAGACAGGGTCTACCCAAGATATCGAAATGAGGGACATTCTGATGGGGTCAACGCCGGCTCGGCTGATGGAGGAGAGTAGCCCCTTCCAGGCGCCTGAGGGTGGTGTCTCGGTTGCCGCCCTCCGAGCCGATAAGTCTTCCTTGATGGATCAGAAACTACCTTTGCTGTTGGGGGTGACGGCGATGGCGGCGGGTGGAGCGTTCTTGTACCGCTGGGCGAGCAGTGGTGTCGACGGTGCATCGTTAATGAGCGACAGCGAGTATCAAAAAGAGTTGAAGATCATCAACGAACTTGAGGTCCCCGATCTGAGCTTTCTTTTTTATGATGAGCTGGTCGAGGCCCCCCTGGAGCCCGAAACAACCACCACCGCAGAGGTAGAAACCCTGGCCGAACAAAAAGCAAACAGGGTCAGGAGAAGCACACCAGTCAATAGTGAGTCCATCCCGCAACACATTACAGATCTCATTAACGAAGCAGGCCTCAGACGTAACCCGCTGCTAGCCATGATACTCAGGCGTGTTGATAATTCAGCCGAAGTAATTAATTCATATAGAAAGCCCTTGGCAGAAAGGAATGTAATACGGCTACTCAAATTCATTGAAGTCATGATGCCCCTCGGGGGGAGAGTAAACTTGGACTATGCCCCACCGTTCCGTCTGCTGCTGGATGGGCTGTGGCGGATTGCGAACGGATTGTCCGATGCTTACGGCCAATCCAAGGTGAGCCAATTCAAGCAGGCCTTTTTGATTGGCAGCACGTCGCAACCACCATTGGAGCCAGAGGCAACCTCTACAACGATTGGGCCGCTAACGGATCAGCAGCTGACGGACAGAATAAAGCGCTCTGCTGAACGCACTTTGCAACAGCTCGAAGAGCTGCACCATCCTATTTTGGATCCCTCCGCGTTTATTGATGATTACCTCAAAAAAGGAATACATCGCTACGAGCAACAAAGCGGCATGGCCACTGAAAAGCTACCAAACAGCCAGGTTAATGTGACTTACCACCCCGGCCCCTACGACCCCACGATGGTGCCACCCTACAAACGAGCGCCGAGCAGTACCACCGTAAGCGTTCCGCTCAGGGATGTCGTGACGGGACATTATCTATATAACTTCAAACAAGCGCGGGATTCACTGGGTCGTCCATATTCGTATCCCCGTACCACTTTCGAGCCAGAGGGGCTGATCAATGCGTTGACACGGGAGAACCTACAAACGGTGATGGACCAGGCCCTGTCGACGTACCGCAATAACCCCACGAACCGCTCCAGGTTGACGTCGCATTATGAAAACATGATAAAGCTACGTTGTCTGGCATACTTGGACAGTCCAAACAAGATCCCTGCGTATGCCCAAGCGGTGAAGAGTTTTCTAACTGGAAGTATTCAGGCCAAGGAGATGTCCTTTAGGGGGACCAAGCTGAACGGTGTATTCCTGATCCCCTCCGGCGAAGCGGGCGGTGTGCTCTTCAGCGTGGATGAGCCCGGTTTTTTCCATATAGGCAACCAATCGCGTAC
Organism: Pseudomonas sp. LAMO17WK12:I10; assembly: GCF_900215185.1. Classification (NCBI taxonomy): domain Bacteria; kingdom Pseudomonadati; phylum Pseudomonadota; class Gammaproteobacteria; order Pseudomonadales; family Pseudomonadaceae; genus Pseudomonas; species Pseudomonas sp. LAMO17WK12:I10. Next base: position 169,573 of record NZ_OBDX01000017.1, read on the forward strand.
CTATATAAGAGCCATGGGGCGGAGGGTGACCGAAACAACCGCGACCTTTCCCCACTCCGACGAGTTCAAGAGCTGGGTTCTAAACAAAATGCCCAGTTATACAGCCCAAGAATATAAAAACAGACCGAATTCAATATTTGAGAGCATCGTCGTAACAAATGCACAGATGAATTTCCCAACAACTCGTAGCATAGATCGTCCAGTTTCATTCAGCGAAACCGAAAACCCAAG
>NZ_OBDX01000018.1:0-158033 GCF_900215185.1 Pseudomonas sp. LAMO17WK12:I10
GGCCTGGATGTACGGGTCAAGGAGTCGGGGCGTTACAACGGTCGACGCAAGCTGAGCAAGCAAGGCGACTCGGAAACCCGACGCTTGCTTTACAACGCCGCCATGGCGGCAAGCAGGACCAAGGCTTGGCAATCCCGCTATCAGCAATACCTGCAGCGCGGTCTGAAGCGAACAGAAGCGCTGATCATCCTTGCGCGTAAATTAGCCCGTATTGCCTTCGCTCTGATGAAGACCCAACAGCCGTATCGACCTACGGTCGATACGGTGGGGTAGACATAGAATCTCCTACAGGTTTGCAGCAGCTCTCTGTAGGAGCGAGGCTTGCCCGCGATGCTTTCAGCGGCTCAACAGCGACGCGGCACCGGCACCACTGAACAGCCCGGCGCTGACCCGGTTGAACCAGCTCTGGCCCTTGCCGCTGCGCAGGTAGCGCGCCGCGCCGTGAGCGCCCAGGCCATAAGCCAGCTTGCACAGCAGGTCGAGCACGGTCCAGGTGGCGATCATGATCAGCAACTGGGGCAGGAAGGGCTGCTCGGCACTGAGAAACTGCGGCAGAAACGCGGCGAAGAACAGAATGTCTTTCGGGTTGCTGGCACCCAGCACAAAAGCGCGCCCGAACAGTGCGCGAAAGCGTGGTTTTGGTGCGGCCTCGGGCACTTCGGCGCCATGAGACGGCTGCCGCGATTGCTGCCAGCTTTGCCAGGCGAGATAGAACAGGTACAGCGCGCCGACGATTTTCAGGGCGCTGAACAGCTGTTCCGAGGCCAGCAGCAGGGCGCCCAGGCCCAGGGCCGAGGCGCTCAGCAGGCAGATCGAGGCAAACACGCCGCCGAGAAACGCCGGGTAGGAACGGCGCAAACCGTAATTCAGACTGTTGCTGATCATCAGCAGAGACAGCGGGCCCGGAATCAGGATCACCACCAGTGCGGCGCCGCTGAACAGCAGCCAGGTTTCCACGCTCATTGCCTTTCTCCTTATGCGCAAAAGCCTCACCCGACGGGGTGAGGCCGTTTGAAACCGATGTACCTACAAGAAAATGAACTTGGCGATAAAGATCGCGCACAGCACCCACAGGCTGATGGAGATTTCCTTGTACTTGCCCGTCCCGGCCTTCAAGGCCACGTAGGTGATGAAGCCCAGGGCGATACCGTCGGCGACCGAGAAGGTCAGCGGCATCATGATGGCGGTCACGATCGCCGGGATGCTGTCGGTGGCCTCTTCCCAATCGATGTGGGCCATGCCGCCCATCATCAGCATCGCCACATAAATCAGCGCGCCGGCGGTGGCATAAGCGGGGATCATGCCAGCCAGCGGTGCGAAAAACATGGCTGCGATAAATAGCACACCTACGGTCACTGCGGTAAGACCAGTCCGACCACCTGCGGCGACGCCCGCGGCACTTTCCACATAGCTGGTCACGGGCGGAACGCCGACCACCGCACCGAATACGCTGGAGGCGCTGTCCGCCTTCAGGGCGCGGGAGAGGTTCTCGATCTTGCCGTCGGGGTTGACCAGGCCGGCGCGCTGGGCCACGCCCATCAGGGTGCCGGCGGTATCGAACATGTGCACGAAGAGGAACGCCAGCACCACGCTGATCATGCTGACGTTGAACACCCCGGCCACATCCATGGCCATCCAGGTCGGTGCCAGGCTCGGCGGGGCCGACATGATGCCCTCGTAGTGCACCAGGCCCAGGCCCCAGCCAGCCAGGGTCACGGTGATGATGCTGATGAGGATCGCGCCGAATACCCGGTGATAACTGAGCACGGCAATCATCAGGAAGCAGATCGCCGCCAGCAGCGGGCCGGGTTCGCGCAGGGAGCCGAGCTTGATCAGGGTCGCCGGGCTATCGACCACGATGCCCGCGGTCTTCAAGCCGATCAGCCCCAGGAACAAACCCACGCCGGCGCCCATGGCGAAGCGCAGGCTGGCCGGAATGCTGTTGAGCAGCCATTCGCGGATCCGCGAGAAGGTCAGGAACATGAACAGCACGCCGGAGACGAACACCGCACCGAGGGCGGTTTCCCAGTTGTAACCCATGGTTCCGACCACGGTGTAGGTGAAAAAGGCGTTCAGCCCCATGCCGGGCGCCAGGCCTACCGGCCAGTTGGCGTACAGCCCCATCAACAGGCAACCCAGGGCCGCGGCGATGCAGGTGGCGACGAAGGCCGCGCCGTGGTCGATGCCGGCGTCGGCCATGATGTTGGGGTTGACGAAGATGATGTAGGCCATGGTGATGAAGGTCGTCAGACCGGCGATCAACTCGGTCTTCACCGTGGTGCCATGCAAGCTGAGTTTGAAGATGCGCTCCAGCCAGCCACTGTTCAGCGGCGGCGAGAGTTCCAGCGTAGGGGCTTCGGATTTGCGGCTTTCCACAGCGAGTACTCCTCAAGAGTTTTATTATTTTTTCCAGAGCCGGGCACGTGAGGGTGGGCAGCGGCTCTTTGAGGCATGTAAGGCTTGCGGGCTTTTATTGACCTTTAGGTCAGGAACTCGCACGTGGCGAATTATGCTTTTGTATACAAGGAAAGCAAATAATGTTTTTTAGGTTGTGTGCGAAAAGTTCGCCAGAAAGGCTATATGGCCTGTAGCCGCTGGCGCAGCCTGCGATCGAGCGCGCAGCGGTCGTAATGGGGCTGACGCGGTCCTGCAGAATCATCGGGTATGCAGGTTGACGACCGCTGCGTGCTCGCGGGCTGGGGTGTCAGCGGTTTTCGCCCAGAGCCTTGTTTACCGCCAGCCAGCCATCCACTGCCGCCTCGCCGGCCTCGGCGAATACCCGTTGCAGCAGCTTGACCTGCTCGCGCCGCAGCGATTGCTCAAAGCGCGCGCCGTCTTCCGTCAGCTCCAGCAGGCGTTTGCGCTTGTCACTCTGCGAGGCAACGCTGTTGACCAGGTGCATCTCCATCAATTGGCGCAGCGGGATATTCAGCGCCTGCTTGCTCACGCCCAGTGCCGTGAGCAGTTCTTTCACGCTCAGCCCCGGATAGCGGGCGATGAAAAACACGATGCGCTGGTGCACGCGACTCAGGCCGCGACGCTCGAGCATTTCGTCGGCCTTGGCGGTGAACGCCTGGTAACCAAAGAAGAAGGCTTCCATGGCGGCTTGTTGGGTGGTCTGGTTTTTAAGGTCAAGCATATTGACGTATCTGTGAAAGTCGGCGTAATTTCGGTCAAGCAGTTTGACGTATTTTCCTCCGCCTTTGCTACGGGTGACCTCATGGCCTTCTCCGAACGTGTTTCGCGTCTTAAAAGCTCACTGATCCGTGAAATCCTTGCCGCCGCGCAGCGTCCGGAAGTGATGTCGTTCGCCGGAGGCCTGCCCGCCGAAGCGATGCTGCCGAAGACCGATTGGCAGGCGATGCCGGTGTCCATGGGGCAATACGGCATGAGTGAAGGCGAGCCACAGCTGCGCGAGGCCCTGGCGGCGCAGGCCCGGGCGCTGGGCGTGCCGTGCGAGGCTAGCCAGGTGCTGGTGGTCAGCGGCTCCCAGCAGACCCTCGATCTGGCGGCCAAGCTGTACATCGACAAGGGCACCGAGATCATGCTGGAAGCGCCGACTTATCTCGCGGCACTGCAGATCTTCCAGCTGTTCGGCGCCGATTGCCTGACCGTGCCGCTTCAGGCCGATGGGCCGGATCTGGCGCAATTGCGCGCCCGCCTGGAGCAGCATCGTCCCGCGTTCATCTACCTGATCCCGACCTTCCAGAATCCTTCGGCGGTGCGCTACAGCGAGGCCAAGCGCGATGCCGTGGCGGCGCTGCTCGACGAGTTCGGAGTGACCCTGATCGAAGACGAACCTTACCGCGAGCTAACGTTCGATGGCGGCAACGCCACGCCTATTGTCGGGCGCCTGCGCAAGGCCAGCTGGATCTATACCGGTACGGTGTCGAAGACCCTGCTGCCAGGGTTGCGGGTCGGTTACCTGATCGCCAGCCCGGACCTGTTTCCCCATCTGCTGCGGTTGAAGCAATCGGCGGACCTGCACACCAACCGCATCGGCCAATGGCAGGCGCTGCAATGGATAGGTACCGAGCAGTATCAGCAGCACCTGAGTGAGTTGCGCGATTTCTACCGGGTGCGCCGCGATGGTTTTCAGGCCGCCCTGCACCGTCATTTCGGCGATCTGGCCGATTGGCAGGTGCCCCAGGGCGGGCTGTTTTTCTGGTTGACCTTGAAACAGCCGCTGGACACCCGCACTTTGCTGAAAGCGGCGCTGGAGCAGGACGTGGCATTCATGCCGGGCGAACCCTTCTTCTCCGAGCCGGACCGCAATCCAGGTCACCTGCGGTTGAATTTCAGTCATATCGATCCGGCGCGTCTGGACGAAGGTCTCAAGCGGCTGGCCACCGTGGTACGTCAAGCACAGGCTGCACAGGCAGCCTAAGGGGAGAGGGCCATGTACAAGGTTTATGGGGATTACCGGTCCGGCAACTGCTACAAGGTCAAGCTGATGCTCAATCTGCTCGGTCAGCCTTACGAGTGGCGCGCGGTGGACATCTTGAACGGGGACACGCAGACCGAGGCGTTTCTGGCAAAGAACCCCAACGGCAAGATCCCAGTGCTGGAGCTGGAAGACGGCACCTGCCTGTGGGAGTCGAACGCGATTCTCAACTTTCTCGCCGACGGCAGCGAATTCCTGCCGAGCGAGCCGCGTTTACGCACGCAGGTGCTGCAATGGCAGTTTTTCGAGCAATACAGCCATGAGCCGTACATTGCCGTGGCACGTTTCATCCAGCTCTATCTGGGGCTGCCGCAAGAACGCCAGCACGAATACGAGAAGCTGCAAAAGCGCGGTTACAAGGCCCTGGATGTGATGGAACATCAGTTGGCGCGAACGCCGTATCTGGTGGGCGAGCAGTATTCGATTGCCGATATCGCGCTCTATGCCTACACCCATGTCGCCCATGAAGGTGGCTTCGACCTGGAGCGCTACCCGGGCATCCAGGCGTGGATGCAGCGGGTGGAAAGCCATCCGCTGCATGTCGGGATGCTCGACTGAGCTGTTGCGGGAAACAAAAAACCGACCCTTGGGTCGGTTTTTTATGGTCTGGCGCTTGTGGGCCAGCCGGCGATTGCGCGCTTCAGGCCGCCGCGAAACGCTTGTCCAGATAATCGATGATCACCTTGGACTCGTACATCCAGGTGGTCTGGCCGTTTTCTTCGATACGCAGGCACGGCACCTTGATCTTGCCACCTTGCTCCAGCAAGGTCTGGCGATCCTGTTCGTTGTTTTTCGCATCACGCAGGGCCACCGGAACGTTCAGGCGGTGCAGGGTGCGGCGGGTTTTCACGCAGAACGGGCAGGCGTGGAACTGGTACAGGGTCAGGCCCTTGGCGGCCTGTTCGACCTGGGCTTGAGCGGCGGCGGGGCGCTGCTGCTTGCGTGGGCGGGTGATGAAGTCGATGAAGATGATGAGCTGGCCCAGGCCGACTCGAAGCGCTTTGACGATCACGATATTGCCTCTTGCCCATGAAAGAAGGGGCGGCAGCTTACCTGATTTTTGCCAGGCGAAAAAAAACCGGCGATGAACGCCGGTTCTTTCGGGCAGCCGTTTACTTGATCAGGCTGAGAAACTCGCTGCGGGTTGCCGCGTTTTCGCGGAACTCGCCCAGCATCACCGAAGTGATCATCGACGAGTTCTGCTTCTCCACACCGCGCATCATCATGCACATGTGCTTGGCCTCGATCACCACCGCGACGCCCAGGGCGCCGGTCACTTGCTGGACCGCGTCGGCGATCTGGCGGCTGAGGTTTTCCTGGATCTGCAGGCGGCGCGCGTACATGTCGACGATGCGCGCGACTTTCGACAGGCCCAGCACCTTGCCACTCGGAATGTAGGCGACGTGAGCCTTGCCGATGAACGGCAGTAGATGGTGCTCGCACAGCGAGTAGAGCTCGATGTCCTTGACCAGCACCATTTCGCTGTTATCGGAGCTGAACAAGGCACCGTTGGTGACTTCTTCCAGCGTTTGTTCATAACCGCGGCAGAGGTACTGCATGGCTTTGGCGGCACGTTTTGGCGTGTCGAGCAGGCCCTCGCGGGAGACGTCTTCGCCCAATTGGCCGAGGATCGCCGTGTAATTCTGTTCCAGGGACATGAAACTACCTGTGGGATTTTACGCAAAGGGCAAGGGTACGGTGGCGGACCGGGCGCTGCAAGCGCGACGAAGCGGCTTTACTCGTCGCGGCCTTCCATCATGGTGCGTTTGAGCATCACGTAGACCGCCCCGGCACCGCCATGTTTGGCCTGGCACGAGGTGAAGCCGAGCACCTGGGGATGCTGGCGCAGCCAGGTGTTGACGTGGCTCTTGATCATCGGCCGCTTGCCGTCCAGGCGCACGGCCTTGCCGTGGGTGACGCGCACGCAGCGGATTTCGAACTTGGTGGCTTCGGCGAGGAATGCCCAGAGGGTTTCCCGGGCCTTTTCCACGTTCATGCCGTGCAGGTCGAGGCTGCCCTCGAAAGGGATCTGGCCGACCTTGAGCTTGCGCATCTGGCTTTCCTGAACCCCGTCGCGGGCCCACATCAGATCGTCTTCCGGGCCGACGTCGATCACGAACTGATCGGACAGCCCGTCGACGGTCGTGGTTTCGGTGCGCACACTGGCAGCCTGGCGCAGCTTGGCGATCTGCGCCCGGTCAGCCTTGGGTTTGCCGGTTTCGGCGCGATCGTGCTTGATCGGCTTGACGCCTTGGATCGCGCTTTTGAACAGGGAAAAATCGTCGTCTTGCATGTCAGCCTCCGCGAAGACCGAGCAGTTTACCCAACTCGACGGGAGAGGGGCGGGACAAAACGTGTTGCCGTCGATTCAGTCATGTTTCTTCATCAGGTGGGGAGCCATGTTCAGGGTCTGCGGCTGGCGCATGCGCCGCCGGCAGCGACGCCACAGCCAGACGCCGACATACAGCAGTAACAGACCGACCGCTAGAATCACCGCGGAACCCGCCGGACTTGCATTCAATTCGCCCAGCGCCGGAGGGCGCCCCAACAGGCTGGCGGCCCCGGCCATCGCCAGCAGCACACCGAAGGTCGCCAGCAACGCGGAGAATCCCGCGCCCAGGCGCAAACGCCAGTTCCGCGGGCCTTTGGGCCGCAGACGACGTGCGTCAAAACCATCGGATATCTTCATTCCGACCTTCCTCAATGGGTATCGGCCCTTCGACCGAAAGATGACCGGGTGGTTCCTGAGGCTAAGGCAATTACGGCAAATGAGAGGCTTTTACGGATGAGCGGCCTTGCCCCTGAAGGCGCGCCGCTCATTGCAGGTCGATCAGATCAGATCTTTGGTGGCGGCGAGGGTGGCGAAGTTGTCCGCCATGATGGCCATTTCGGTCTGCTGCACGTGCTCGGCGCTGAGGATGCCGCCCTTGTAGGGCAGGTCGCGAGTGGCGCAGGCGTCTTCCACCAGGGTGCAACGAAAGCCCAGGTTCTTCGCCGCGCGCACGGTGGTGCTGACGCTGGAATGGCTCATGAAACCGCAGACGATCAGGTCCAGGGAGCCCAGGTCCTGCAGGCGCTTTTCCAGTTCGGTGCCATGGAAGGCGCTCGGCAGCAGCTTGCCGATGATGGTCTCGTCGCCCTGGGGTTCGAGGCCGGGGATGAACTCACCGCGCTCGCCCTGGGGGTCGAACAGGCCGCCGACGGTGCCGAGGTGGCGCACGTGCACAACCGGGCGGCCGGCGGAGCGGGCGGCAGCGACCAGTTGCTTGATGTTGGCGACCGCAGCGTCCATGCCGGACAGGGCCAGGGGACCGCTGAGGTACTCTTTCTGGGCGTCGATGATCACAAGGGTCGCGTGGCTCAAATTAGCCGCTGCATAACCACGACCGCTGAGTTGAAACATCGTCTTTGGAACGGACATTCTGGGGCTCCTGTGAGTGGGGCTTTTGCGACATTGTCCTCTGGCGGAGCGCTTCTGTGAATCGCTACTAACGTAAGGTGCGTGGTTGCTGGCCTACAGCCGTGTCAAGGGCTATGGAGAATCGGGTCGAATGCGGGGAAAAGCACCCGAACGCCCCGCAGACTCAGATTTTTCATGCGTCGTCCTCAGACGTTTTGGCTGTTAGAATCGCCAGTCGTTTTTTCAGGAGTCTGTCCCGTGATCACTTCCCGCCTGCGCACCCTGCGCGACCACATCCGTTGGGCTGTCAGCCGCTTTCATGGGGAGGATCTGTTTTTCGGCCATGGGACCGACAACGCCTGGGACGAAGCCCGCCAATTGGTACTGGGTGCCTTGCACCTGCCGTGGGAAATCGCCGACAGCTATCTGGACTGCGCACTGGAAGACGACGAACTGGTCAACCTGCAGCGCCTGCTCAAGCGTCGCATCGAAGAGCGCGTACCGACCGCCTACCTGCTGGGCGAGGCCTGGTTCTGCGGCCTGTCGTTCATTGTCGATGAGCGGGTGCTGATCCCGCGTTCGCCGATCGGCGAGCTGATCGAAAAACGTTTCGAGCCTTGGCTGGGCGCCGAGCCCGCGCGCATTCTCGACCTGTGCACCGGTTCCGGCTGCATCGGCATTGCCTGCGCCTACGAGTTCCGCAATGCCGAAGTGGTGCTGGCCGACCTGTCGTTCGAAGCCCTTGAGGTGGCGAACCAGAACATCGAGCGCCATGGTGTCGATGAGCGGGTGTTCACGGTGCAGGGCGACGGTTTCGACGGCTTGCCGGGCCAGCGTTTCGACCTGATCGTGTCGAACCCGCCATATGTGGATGCCGAGGATTTCGCCGACATGCCCGAGGAGTACCAGCATGAACCGGAGCTGGGCCTGGCCTGTGGCGACGATGGCTTGAACCTGGTGCGGCGCATGCTGGCCGAGGCGGCGGATCATTTGACCGAGAAGGGTCTGTTGATCGTCGAGGTCGGCAACAGCCAGGTCCATGTCGAAGCCCTGTACCCGGAAGTCGATTTCGCCTGGCTGGACTTCGAGCGCGGCGGTCATGGCGTGTTCATGCTCACCGCCGAGCAGTGCCGACAGCACCAGGCACTGTTCAGCTCCCGGGTCTGAGCAACCAGCGAAGCACCACAAAAAAGCCCGCCAATCGGCGGGCTTTTTGTTGTCAGCGGTGGGTCGCGATCCAGATCAGCAACCCGGCCTGGAACACCGCAAACGCCACCAGGCAGGTGATGGTAAAGCGCAGCCCGGTGTCTTCGCGCTTGTACTTGGCGACCTTTTCTTCGTGCTTGCGCAGCTTCACTTCCTGTTCTTCGAGGTTCTGCTCGGCCTGCTGCAGCATTTGCGCGGCTTCGAGGATCTCGACGAATTGCAGCTTTTCGGTGTTCCAGTTAGGCAGTAGTTCACCGACCTGCACAGGCTTGACGCTGCCCTTGAGATGCTGGGCATCGGCGTAAACCACATCGAAACCCTGGACCCGCAGGAAATGATCGCGCCGCAGGCGCGTGGCCTCGTTCAGTGCATCCTTGTTCGCCAGTTCGAAACCGTCCACGCGGTAGTGCGGCCATTTCTTCTGGGCCCAGCTTGCCCCCTGCGCCAGCAGAAAGCGGCCGATGCCGCGGTTCGCCGGTTCGATCTGCAGGTTTTCCGGTTCGAAGCGCACCCGTCGAGTCGTGTGGTCGACCCAGACATCCAGGTGATTCTGTTCCTTGCGCACCCGTTGGCCCGGCAGTTGAAGAGTCATGCGCAACAGGCTGTGTTCCTTGTTGCTGCGCTCGGCATAACCGAACTCGATAAAGCGCAGGGGCCGTCCGCCCGTGGCGCGATCGGTTTGCAGCGGGGCCAGGCGAAGCATCCTGTGATGCTCGGCATGGACGTCCGCCCACGGCAACGCCACGGCTTCGGGAGCGGGGTTTTCAACCTCGGTTTCGGGAGGGTTCTGGGTATCGGTCATAACGGCGAGATCCTGTCCAAGCGCTACTTGCCGACGGCAAGTGAACGGCCGGCAAAGGCTTATCGGCCGTTTTTTTCAGGACTGGAGGGGAAAACGCGTCAACGGGCGTGAAGTCCGTCAATAAAGCTGATGATGCGGGTGCCGAGTTCCGAGGCCAGGGGCAGTTGCGGATCCTTGTAGGAGGCCAGTTGCCGCTTGACGTCGTTGGGCACGATACGCAGGACATGGTTCATGCCTTCGATCAGCGCCAGTTGGGCGTCCGGCTTGGCGGCCTTGAGCATCTGCGCATCGCCGACACCGACCTGGATGTCATTACTGCCCTGGACGATCAGCGCCGGCATTTTCAGGCGGGCGAACGCGGCGGCCGGGTCTTGCCTGAACAGGGTGATCAGGTACGGCTGCACGCTGGGGCGGAAGATCACTTCCAGTTGCGGCGGCACGTCAGTGTCGACCCGGCCGGCCTTGAGGCTGTCGAGCAGTTCGTTGCTGCGCAGCATCAGCGGCGCTGGCAGGCGGTAGCTCAGTTGCTGGCGCAGCACCTGGTCCACCGGGCGGGCGGTGCCGGAGATGGAGATCACCGCCGCCGCATCGACCTGGGGCGCGGCCAGGGTGGCGATCAGCGCGCCTTCGCTGTGGCCGAGCATGATCAACGGGCCCAGGCGCGGGTCGCTCTTGAGCTTCTTGCCCCAGGCCACGGCGTCGGCGACGTAGGCGTCGAGGGTCAGGTTGCGCTCGTCCGGGGTGGCGGCGAGGCTGGCGGCCACCCCGCGTTTGTCGTAGCGCACGCTGGCGATGTTGTGCTTGGCCAGCACCCAGGCCAGGCGCTTGAGGCTGTCGTTGCGCCCGCCGTCGGGGTTGTTGCCGTTGCGGTCGGTGGGGCCGGAGCCGGAGACGATCAGGACCACCGGCACCGGGGCGTCGGACTTGGGCAGCAGCAGCGAGCCGTATAACTCGCCAGTGCCGGTGTCGAGGCTGATGGGACGTTGCAGTACGGCCGCCTGGACCAGGCCGGTGAACAGGGTAAGGCTCAAGAGAAGAACTCGCAGCATCATCACGCCATCATGGAGAAGGTGCCGGTTGGACTTCCGGACACGGATAAGGTTCGAGGATGAACTAGTTGGGGAGCCTGCGTATACTTCCCGGCTCAGTAATCCAGATTGAGTTATTTCGGCTGATTTCATGGAGCGTCCTGCATGTCCGGCAATACCTACGGCAAGCTGTTCACTGTCACCACCGCGGGCGAAAGCCATGGTCCGGCGTTGGTCGCCATTGTCGACGGCTGCCCACCGGGTCTTGAGCTGTCGCTGGACGATCTGCAGCGCGACCTGGACCGGCGCAAGCCCGGCACCAGCCGCCACACGACCCAGCGCCAGGAAGCCGATGAAGTCGAAATCCTCTCCGGCGTGTTCGAGGGCAAGACCACCGGCTGCTCCATCGGCCTGCTGATCCGCAACACCGACCAGAAGTCCAAGGACTACTCGGCGATCAAGGATCTGTTCCGCCCGGCCCACGCCGATTACACCTACCACCACAAATACGGCATCCGCGACTACCGCGGCGGCGGTCGCAGCTCGGCGCGGGAAACCGCCATGCGCGTGGCGGCGGGGGCGATCGCCAAGAAGTACCTGGCCAGCCAGGGCATCGTGGTGCGTGGCTACATGAGCCAGCTGGGCCCGATCGAAATCCCGTTCAAGACCTGGGACTCGGTGGAAGACAACGCCTTCTTCAGCCCCGACCCGGACAAGGTGCCGGAGCTGGAAGCCTACATGGACCAGTTGCGTCGCGATCAGGACTCGGTGGGCGCCAAGATCACCGTGATCGCCGAGGGCGTGATGCCGGGCCTGGGCGAGCCGATCTTCGACCGCCTGGACGCCGAGCTGGCCCATGCGTTGATGAGCATCAACGCGGTCAAGGGCGTGGAAATCGGCGCCGGTTTCGCCAGCGTTGCCCAGCGTGGCACCGAGCATCGCGACGAGCTGACCCCGCAAGGTTTCCTCAGCAACAACGCCGGCGGCATCCTGGGCGGGATTTCCTCCGGCCAGCCGATCGTCGCGCACCTGGCGCTCAAGCCGACCTCCAGCATCACCACCCCGGGCCGCTCGATCGACATCGATGGCAACCCGGTGGACGTCATCACCAAGGGCCGTCACGACCCGTGCGTGGGCATCCGCGCCACGCCGATCGCCGAAGCCATGATGGCCATCGTGCTGATGGATCACCTGCTGCGTCATCGTGGCCAGAATGCCGACGTGCGCGTCAGCACGCCGGTGCTGGGCCAGTTGTAATGGCGTCTCTGCCAGTCGCCATGGTCTGACGGCTGTGGCGGCGCTCCCGTACTGGCGGCTCTCCAGTTTCTACCTGTTCTATTTCGCCTTGCTGGGGTCGACCGCGCCGTTTCTGGCGCTGTATTTCGATCACCTGGGGTTTTCCAGCGCGCGTATTGGCGAGCTGGTGGCGATTCCCATGCTGATGCGCTGCGTGGCGCCGAACCTCTGGGGCTGGCTGGGCGACTACACCGGCCGGCGCCTGGCCATCGTGCGTTTTGGCGCGATCTGCACGCTGCTGAGTTTTTCGCTGATTTTCGTCAGCAAGAGCTACGCCTGGCTGGCGATGGTCATGGCCCTGCATGCGTTCTTCTGGCACGCCGTATTGCCGCAATTCGAAGTGATCACCCTGGCGCACCTGCAAGGCCAGACCGCTCGCTACAGCCAGATCCGCCTGTGGGGCTCGATCGGTTTCATCCTCACGGTGGTGGCGCTGGGGCGGCTATTCGAGTGGTTGAGCCTGGACATCTACCCGGCGGCGCTGGTGCTGATCATGGCCGGCATCGTGCTCAGCAGCGTCTGGGTGCCCAACGCCCAGCCAGCGGCCCAGGGCAGCCGCTTGGCCGCCGAGGACTTTCTTGGCCAACTGCGCAGCCCCGGCGTCCTGGCCTTCTATGCCTGCGTGGCGCTGATGCAAATGAGCCACGGTCCTTACTACACCTTCCTGACCCTGCACCTGGAGCACCTGGGCTACAGCCGCGGCTTGATTGGCCTGTTGTGGGCGCTGGGGGTAGTCGCCGAAGTCTTGATGTTCCTGGCGATGAGCTGGATTCTCTCGCGGTTTTCGGTACGCCGGGTGCTGCTGGCGAGTTTCCTGCTGGCGGCCCTGCGCTGGTTGCTGCTAGGCGCCTTTGCCGAACACCTGTGGGTGTTGTTGTTTGCCCAGGTGCTGCATGCCGCGACCTTCGGCAGCTTTCATGCCGCGGCCATTCATTTCGTGCAACGCAGCTTCGGCGACCGCCAGCAAGGCCAGGGCCAGGCCCTGTACGCGGCCCTGGCCGGCACCGGCGGCGCATTGGGCGCGCTGTATTCCGGCTACAGCTGGAACGCCCTGGGCGCGACATTGACCTTTAGTATTGCAAGCCTCGCAGCGCTGGCGGCAGCCGTTATCATTGCCACACGTATGCAAGAGGAGAGGCCATGAGCCTTACCCGCGAACAGCTGGCACAGGACATCATCGAGGTCGGACGCTTTCTGTATGCCCGCGGCTGGTCCCCGGCCACCAGCAGCAACTATTCCACGCGCCTGTCGCCGAGCGCGCTATTGCTCACGGTTTCGGGCAAGCACAAAGGCCAGTTGGGCCTGGATGACGTGCTGGCCACCGACTTGTCGGGCAACAGCCTGGAACCGGGCAAAAAGCCCTCGGCCGAAACCCTGCTGCACACCCAGCTGTACCGCTGGAACCCGCAGATCGGCGCCGTGTTGCATACCCACTCGGTGAATGCCACGGTGCTGTCACGCCTGACCGCCGAGGACTTCATCGAGTTCGAGGGTTACGAGCTGCAAAAGGCTTTTACCGGCATTGCCAGCCACGAGTCGCGGGTGCGCGTGCCGATTTTCGACAACGACCAGGACATCGCCCGGCTGGCGACCAGGATCCAGCCCTGGCTCGACGCCCATGCCGATTGCGTCGGCTACCTGATTCGCGGTCATGGCCTCTACACCTGGGGCGCGCGCATGAGTGACGCGCAGCGCCAGATCGAGGCCTTCGAGTTTCTGTTCGAGTGCGAGTTGCAGACTCGCGCCCTGTTAAACCGTTAAGGCTTGCTTCGACTGAAGTAGCCAGCGCCTGATGATATGCACTGCCTGACCGGCCTGGAAAAAGCCGCAAGGCACTGCCGATAACGAGGAATTGCCAAGATGAGCAGCCTGTCCGTTTACCACGTATCCAGCCCGGACCTGCCGAACAAGGTGCTGACCCATTTCGACGATATCGCCGCGACCCTGGCCGAGCAGGGCGTGCGTTTCGATCGCTGGCAAGCCGCCACCAGGATCCAGCCGGGCGCCAGCCAGGAGGAAGTGATAGGCGCCTACCAGGAACAGATCGACCGCCTGATGACCGAGCGCGGCTACATCACCGTCGATGTGATCAGCCTCAATGGCGATCACCCGCAGAAGGCCGAGCTGCGCGCCAAGTTCCTCGACGAACATCGGCATGCCGAGGACGAGGTGCGCTTTTTCGTTGCCGGTCGCGGTCTGTTCAATCTGCACATCGGCGACTACGTGTATGCCGTGCTGTGCGAGAAGAACGACCTGATCTCGGTGCCGGCCGGTACCGCGCACTGGTTCGACATGGGCGAGAACCCATACCTGGTGGCGATCCGCATGTTCAACAACCCGCAAGGCTGGATCGCCAACTTCACCGGTTCCGATATCGCCAGCCAGTTCCCGCTTCTGGAGGATTGAGCGGATGCCGATCAAGGCCATTCTCACCGACATCGAAGGCACCACCAGCGCGGTGAGCTTTGTCTTCGAGGTGCTGTTCCCCTACGCGGTGCGGCACCTGCCGGACTTCGTGCGCAAGCACGCCAGCCAGGCCGATGTCGCCGAGCAGTTGCAGGCGGTGCGCGAGGCCAGCGGCGAGCCGGCGGCGGACGTCGAGCGGGTGATCGGGATTCTGCTGGGCTGGATCGCGGAAGATCGCAAGTCCACGCCACTCAAGGCGCTGCAAGGCATGGTCTGGGAGCAGGGGTATAGGGCCGGGCAGCTCAAGGGCCATGTCTACCCGGATGCGGTGGCGGCGTTGCAGCGCTGGCACCAGGCCGGTTATCGGTTGTATGTCTATTCGTCGGGCTCGATCCAGGCGCAAAAGCTGATTTTCGGTTGCTCAACTGCCGGGGACCTGACGCCGCTGTTCAGCGATTTTTTCGACACCACCTCGGGGCCGAAACGGGAAGTGCAGTCTTACCAGCGCATTACCCAGGCCATCGGCTGTGCGCCCGCGCAGATTCTCTTTCTGTCCGATATCGTCCAGGAGCTGGATGCGGCCCGGTCCGCCGGCCTGGCCACCTGCGGCCTGGTGCGCGAAGGCGGGGTATTGGCGGGGCATGCGAATGTAGCGAGCTTCGCCGATATCGATCCGCAGGGTTTCTGAAAAGCAATCAGGCCGTGTCAGCGCAAGGCTGGCACGGCCTGATAGGGGTTATCTGTTATCCAGCTGCCGGTGATCACCACGAATCCGCAGCGGTGCGGATTTAAAGCGAGTGATACGACGGCAGGGCAAAACGGTTCTGGCTTTGCAGCAGGGAAATCTGTGGCAATTCGCTGGCCTGTTCAGCCAGGTCGCGACGCAACGCGCTGATCACCCACGACAACTGATCGCCCGCATGCAACTGTGCATAGGAGATCGAGCGCTTGAGCTGTTTACCTTCACTGTTACGCAGCGTCAGCAGGATGCCGCCATCGGGCCGTGGCTGAGTGGTCACTTCGTAGTTGGAGAACAGGGAAGCGAATTTTTCTTGGATCAGGCTCATGTCTATCAGCTCCATTGGTTCTTGAATGGCAAACCTGGAGTGATAGGTGCAGCGATTGTGCCAGCCTCAATTTTTTATAAAAATCTTTATAAATCATACTGTTATAAAAATACGCCGTTTGCGTGCCCGTGCAATTTGCATGAATGGCCATCGTGCATCCTGCATTTTGCGAGATCGCGGGCCTGGGCAAGGGCTGCGGCGTAACGTTGTGACTGCCGGTTCACGCAAAAGATTCAACCGGCAAGCTCGGCCCTCAAGCGCGAGGCACCTGGCGGCGCGGAGGAGATACAAAACTTTGCAAAAACTCCATGTACAGGCCAAGAAGCGCTGACGTATTTTTTTGCCAGCGACAGGCTTGGCGCAGACTTTTTGCACAAGCCCAAGCCCTGATGTTCCGGGCTGTACAGGTCAATCAGACGTTTCACCGACATGGACAGTCATGCGCCGTGATCCCTTGGATCATGGGCGCCTGATAATAAGAAAATAGGACGTCATCATGAACGCCACGCTCTGCGTTACTGCCAATAGCACGCCCGCTGTTTCTCCCCTGTTTGCCGTGGCGCCCCGCCCTCGGCCCCCAGCTGAATAGCCCCATCGACCCTTGTCCGCCTGCCCGGCCTGGCCCCGCGCAGGATCCTTTTGCGTCGAACAGGAGCCGTCATGAGCACTCATCAGCACGACATGATCACCTGGGGCATGATGCTACGGAAGTTGCCCTCCATCGCCCGGGCGTTGCCGCGGGTCATCAAGGGCATGCGGATAGCCAACGTCAAGCGCGCCGATCAACCCTGCGGGCTGGGCTGGACCTTCGAGCAGGCCACCCAACGCAACCCCGACGGCCCGGCGCTGCTGTACGGCGACCGGGTGTTGAGTTATGCACAGGCCAACCAGTGGGCCAACCGGATCGCCCATTACCTGGCGAGCCAGGGCATCGGCAAGGGCGACGTGGTGGCGATCTTCGTCGAGAACCGTCCCGAGTTGCTGGTGAGCGTGCTGGCGGTGGCCAAGCTCGGCGGCATCTGCGCCATGCTCAATACCGCGCAGACCGGCAGTGTGCTGGTGCACAGCGTGAACCTGGTGAAGCCGGTGGCGATGATCGTCGGCGGCGAACTGCTGGATGCCTACTCGGCGATTCGCGATCAGGTCGCCATTGACGAGGCGCGCACCTGGTTCGTCGCCGATCCGGAGGTGGCGCCCGGGCCAACGCCTGCCGGTTGCATCGACCTGATGACCGCCAGCGCCGCCAGCGAATCGTCCAACCCCCCGAGCACCGCGCGGATCTACCTCGACGATCCGTGCTTCTATATCTACACCTCCGGCACCACCGGGCTGCCCAAGGCCGGCATTTTCAAGCACGGCCGCTGGATGCGCAGCTCGGCCAGCTTCGGCATGATCGCCCTCGACATGCAGCCGGCCGACATCCTGTACTGCACCTTGCCGCTGTATCACGCCACCGGGTTGTGCGTGTGCTGGGGCTCGGCCATCAGCGGCGCCTCGGGCTTCGCCATTCGCCGCAAGTTCAGCGCCAGCCGTTTCTGGGAAGACGCCCGCCGGTTCAAGGCCACCACCATTGGTTACGTGGGTGAGCTGTGCCGTTACCTGGTTGACCAGCCTGCCAGCGAGCACGACCGGGACAACCGCGTGGTGAAGATGGTCGGCAACGGCCTGCGCCCCGGCGTGTGGGGGCCGTTCAAGCAGCGCTTCGGCGTCGAGCACATCTGTGAGCTGTATGCCGCCAGCGACGGCAATATCGGCTTTACCAACGTGCTCAACTTCGACAATACCGTGGGTTTTTCCCTGGCGCCCTGGGCGCTGGTGGAGTATGCCCACGACACCTGCGCGCCGATCCGCAACGGTTCCGGCTTCATGCAGAAGGTCGCCAAGGGTGGGCAGGGCCTGCTGCTGGCGAAGATCGACGACAAGGCGCCGCTGGACGGCTATACCGAGCCGGAAAAGAACCTGAAGGTGATCCTCACCGACGTGTTCGAGAAGGGCGACCGTTACTTCAATACCGGCGACCTGCTGCGCGATATCGGTTTTGGCCATGCGCAGTTCATCGATCGCCTGGGCGATACCTATCGCTGGAAGGGCGAAAACGTCTCCACCACCGAGGTGGAGAATATCCTCCTGCGCCATCCGCAGGTCGCCGAGGCGGTGGCCTATGGCGTGGAGGTGCACAACACCAACGGTCGTGCCGGGATGGCGGCGATCACCCCGGCCGAATCCCTGGCGACCCTGGATTTCACCGAGCTGTTGCAGTTCGCCCGCGAGCATCTGCCGGGCTACGCGGTGCCGTTGTTCCTGCGGGTCAAGGTGAAGATGGAGACCACCGGCACCTTCAAGTACCAGAAGGCCCGGCTCAAGGAAGAAGCCTTCGACCCGTCGAAAACCGGCGGCGATCCGGTGTACGCCTGGTTGCCGGGGTCGGCGACCTATGTCCGGGTGACGGAGGCGGTCCTGGCGGATATTTGTGCCGGTCGGCACCGTTATTGATTCTGGCTATGGCCGCTCTTGAGAAAAAAGGGATGACAGGGCGGGAACCGCTTGGGGACACTAGCGGCTTTCCGATTGGCCGAAAGTGGAGTTCCCGATGTCAGACAAAAGCCGCCAGATGACCGCAGAAGAAGCCGCCGAGTTCACCGAGCAGGTCTTCAACGTCGCACGTCAAGGCGACGCCCAGATGCTCGACAAGCTGGCGAGCAGCGGTCTGCCGGTCAACCTGCGCAATCACAAGGGCGACACCCTGCTGATGCTGGCCAGCTACTACGGGCATGTGGACGCGGTGCAGGTGCTGCTCAAGCACAAGGCCGACCCCGAGATCCGTAACGACAACGGCCAGAGCCCGATCGCCGGCGCGGCCTTCAAGGGCGACCTGGCGGTGGTCAAGGCGCTGGTGGAAGGCGGTGCCGAGGTGGAAGGCTCGTCCTTCGACGGGCGTACCGCGCTGATGATGGCGGCGATGTTCAACCGTACGGAAATCGTCGACTACCTGATCAGCAAGGGCGCCAATCCGCGGGCCACCGACGCCAACGGCGTGAGTGCACTGGACGCGGCGAAGACCATGGGCGCTGTCGACACCACCGCGCAGTTGCAGAAGTTGCTGGGCTGAGCTGAATGGCGCAGCCGCCGGGCCAAGGCCATGCCAGGGTCGCGGCGGTAGGTTCGCGGGGCGGGTTTAGGCTATCCTGCGCGCCCGCCATTGACCCGTAACAGGATTCGCCCATGAAAACCGTCCTCGCCGAACTCATCACTAAAATCAGCTCAGGCTGCATGGGCGAAGAAGAAATCCTGCGGATCGCCGACGAGGCCGCCCAGGCTTACGCCGATCCCCAGGCCTTCCTGGCCGCCAATCCGGACATCAACTACGACGACAGCTTCCCAATCCCGCTGGGCGAATGGGTGGTGGTCGGCAGCCTGCCGGACACCGTGCTGTTCCAGGCCGACACCTACATGGACCTGTTCGCGCAGATCGTCGCGTCTTTCGGCCCGGGCGTGGCGTTCAATATCAAGCCCAAGCAACTGGCCAAGACCGAGGCCCTGACCGCGCTCAACCGCATCCAGATCCAGATGGGCAGCATGAACCCGGAAAACGGCGGTTACGTGCTGATGAACTTCAGCCAGTTGCTGGACGACGAGCTGCAAGTGGTGCTGGTCTACGGCAACGACGTGCCGCGGGTGCTGGAGCTGTGCGCCGAAGCCGGCATTGCCGCCGCGCCGTCCCTGGAAGCGCTCAAGGTCGCGGTTCACGTCTGAGCCGCGGGCCACAGGCCGACCGCGCAGGCAATAAAAAGGAACCCCGCTGCCGGCCGACTATCCTAAGTAGGCAAGCCCTCATTTAGGAGCGACACCATGGGTTCCACTTTTAATACGCTGGTTGGACTGATCATCCTCGCGCTGGACATCTGGGCGATCATCAATGTGCTTAAAAGCAGTGCCGAAACCGGGATGAAAATCCTCTGGGTGTTGCTGATCATCCTGTTGCCGGTGCTGGGCCTGATCATCTGGGCGATTGCCGGGCCGCGCGGCAACGTACGGCTCTGAAGGCTGGCGTGGGGTTCAAAAGGGGCCGCCAGGCCCTTTTTTATGTGACCAAATATGCGCTGCACGAAATTTTCACAAAGTCTCCATGACAATTCGCCAGCGCTGTTTTTCCGCTGCTCCCATGCGATCTCCGATTGCGATCCCTGGCTCTGGACCATTGCCGGCCAGGGGAGGGCGCCTGCCAGTAATCAATGGCAATGCCGCTGCTGATCGTGCAACATTTGCGCACCGCGCCATCCCCCCAGCCCTGAATGGCTACAAGAGGGCAAAGCGCAGCTGCATTCTTTTCGCAACTTCAACTTCCATTGGGTCCTAAAACGATATGGCAAACCCGGACGTCCTGAGTCAGCAGCGAGCCTCGAGTCGCCTGCTGCAACCGACCGTCAAATCGCATCTGGCTTATACGCTGCTCTGCGCGCTGGCCATGATGGTCATGCTGTCTTTGCTGCGCGTGGCGCTGCTGGTCTACAACCGCGAGATGATCCTCGATACACCGGCCTCGACCTTCCTTGAAGCCTTCGCCAATGGCCTGCGCTTCGATGTGCGCCTGGTGGTCTACCTCAGCATCCCGCTGCTGCTGGCGCTGTTCAGTGCCCGGGCCATGGCGGCTCGCGGTTTCTTCCGCTTCTGGCTGACCATTGTTTCGAGCATCGCGCTGTTCCTCGGCCTGATGGAGATGGACTTCTACCGCGAGTTCCACCAGCGCCTCAACGGCCTGGTCTTCCAGTATGTGAAGGAAGACCCGAAAACCGTGATGAGCATGCTCTGGTACGGCTTCCCAGTGGTGCGCTACCTGCTGGCCTGGGCGCTCGGCACCTGGCTGCTGAGCCTGGCGTTCAAGGGCGCCGACCGCGCGACCCGGCCGCGTGGCCCGTTCAGCGGCGGCAGCATCGGCACCCGCCAGGTCGCCCCGTGGTACGCCCGTATCGGCGTCTTCGTGGTCTGCCTGCTGGTCTGCGTGGTCGCCGCCCGCGGCACCCTGCGCCAGGGCCCGCCACTGCGCTGGGGTGACGTCTACACCACCGAATCGAACTTCGCCAACCAGTTGGGCCTCAACGGCACGCTGTCGCTGGTCGAGGCGGCCAAGAGCCGGATGGGCGAGGACCGCAGCAATATCTGGAAAGCCACCCTGCCGCAGCCCGAGGCGCAGCAAGTGGTGCGCGACCTGCTGGTGATGCCGGACGACAAGCTGGTGGATGCCGATATCGCCGCCGTGCGCCGTGACTACACGCCACCGGCCGACAAGACCCTGCCGATCAAGAACGTGGTCGTGATCCTGATGGAAAGCATGGCCGGTCACTCGGTGGGTGCCCTGGGCGCTCCAGGCAATATCACCCCGTACCTGGACCAACTGTCCAAGGAAGGCCTGCTGTTCGACCGCTTCTTCTCCAACGGCACCCATACCCACCAGGGCATGTTCGCCACCATGGCCTGCTTCCCCAACCTGCCGGGTTTCGAATACCTGATGCAGACCCCGGAAGGCAGCCACAAGCTGTCCGGCCTGCCGCAGGTGCTGAGCGCCCGCAAGTATGACGACGTGTATGTCTACAACGGCGATTTCGCCTGGGACAACCAGTCGGGCTTCTTCAGCAACCAGGGCATGACCAACTTCGTCGGTCGCAACGACTTCGTCAATCCGGTGTTTTCCGATCCGACCTGGGGCGTGTCCGACCAGGACATGTTCAACCGTGGCCTGGAAGAGTTGAAGGCGCGGGAAAACGGCAAGCCGTTCTATGCCCTGCTGCAGACCCTGTCCAACCACACCCCGTACGCCTTGCCGACACCATTGCCAGTGGCGAAGGTGACCGACCGTGGCAGCTTGAACGAACACCTGACCGCCATGCGTTATTCCGACTGGGCCCTGGGCCAGTTCTTCGAGAAGGCGCGCAAGGAGCCGTACTTCAAGGAGACGTTGTTCGTGATCGTGGGTGACCATGGTTTCGGCAACGAGCGCCAGATCACCGAAATGGACCTGGGCCGCTTCAACGTGCCGATGCTGATGATTGCTCCGGGCATCCAGGAAAAATTCGGTCAGCGCAACCACACCGTGGGCACCCAGGTCGATATCGTGCCGACCATCATGGGCCGCCTCGGTGGCGAAGTGCGTCACCAGTGCTGGGGCCGCGACCTGCTCAACCTGCCGGAAGGCGACACCGGCTTTGGCGTGATCAAGCCGTCGGGCAGCGAGCAGACCACGGCCATCGTCACCGCCGACCAGATCCTGGTACTGCCGAAAGAGAAGGAAATGGCGCCGAAGATCTACCAGTACGAACTGGGCGCCAACCCGCATGCCGAAGTGGTGCCGGACGCACCACGTACCGCCGAGTTGAAGCACAAGCTGGAAGCTTTCCTGCAAACCGCTACCAAGAGCCTGTTGGATAATACCGCGGGCGTGGTGCACGGCACGCCGGACTGATTCATTGCGCTAATGAAAAAGAGGCCCTCGGGCCTCTTTTTTTTGACGGTTATTAAAGTGCCGGACATGAACTGGCGAAACCTATATCCGACCCAGTAACAGGAGAACCAGCAACACCACCAGCACCACACCGATGATGCCGGACGGGCCATAACCCCAGCTTCTGGAGTACGGGAATACTGGAAGACCACCGAGCAGCAGAAGAATCAGAATAATGATCAGGATTGTGCCCATGTCGTTGTCCTTATTGGATGATCGAAGGCGCGGCTGGACTCGAAGGCAATGAATCCGTACCGCTTAATCATTCGGACTCTGTGCCTTGAAGGATGATTCCAAGTTTTTTTAATGCTTTTTGCACGCAGGCCTATTTCTTTTCGTACCTGCTGCCGGTGGCCATCGAGTTGAACGTGCAACACTGCGGGAAATCGCACCGAGGCCCCGGTTTGCCTGGGGCATTCAGCAATCTGATGGTGCGTGGGTGGTACAAAATCCTTCGCTACACTCGCCTCATCTTTCCCGGAACAACAAGGCAACTCCTATGCAAAATCGCATGATGATCACTGGCGCCGGATCCGGCCTGGGTCGCGAAATCGCTCTGCGCTGGGCGCGCGAAGGCTGGCAGTTGGCGTTGTCGGATGTCAGCGAACCCGGCCTGCAGGAAACCCTCAGGCTGGTGCGCGAAGCCGGCGGCGACGGCTTCGTGCAACGTTGCGACGTGCGCGACTATAGCCAGTTGACGGCCTTCGCCCAGGCCTGCGAGGTCAAGCTCGGCGGCATCGATGTGATCGTCAATAACGCCGGCGTGGCCTCCGGCGGCTTCTTCAGCGAGTTGTCCCTGGAAGACTGGGACTGGCAGATCGCGATCAACCTGATGGGCGTGGTCAAGGGCTGCAAGGCGTTCCTGCCGCTGCTGGAAAAGAGCAAGGGCCGGATCATCAACATCGCCTCAATGGCGGCCTTGATGCAGGGCCCGGCCATGAGCAACTACAACGTGGCCAAGGCCGGCGTGGTGGCCCTGTCCGAAAGCCTGCTGATCGAACTGGCCCACCAGGAAATCGGCGTGCATGTGGTATGCCCGTCGTTCTTCCAGACCAACCTGCTGGATTCGTTCCGCGGCCCGACCCCGGCGATGAAGGCCCAGGTCGGCAAGCTGCTGGAAAGCTCGCCGATCAGCGCGGCGGACATCGCCGACTACATCTACACCCGGGTCGCCGCCGGCGAATTCATGATCCTGCCCCACGAACAGGGGCGCATGGCCTGGGCCCTGAAGCAGAAGAACCCGCAGTTGCTGTACGACGAAATGACCCTCATGGCCGACAAGATGCGCGCCAAGGCCAAGCAAAACGCCAGCTGAGCTTGCTCCTGCCCCGATGCGTCGTTAGGGTTGCCAGCATCTGGCACCCCTGACGAGACCTTGCATGCTCAATTACCTGTGGTTCTTCCTCGCCGCGCTGTTCGAGATCGCCGGCTGCTACGCCTTCTGGATGTGGCTGCGCCAGGGCAAAAGCGCCTGGTGGATGGTCCCGGCGCTGGCGAGCCTGATGCTCTTCGCCCTGTTGCTGACCAAGATCGAAGCGAGCTACGCCGGCCGCGCCTATGCGGCGTACGGCGGGATCTACATCATCGCCTCGATCGGCTGGCTGGGTATGGTGGAGCGGGTGCGGCCGCTGAGTTCGGACTGGCTGGGGGTGGCGCTGTGCGTGATCGGCGCGAGCATCATCCTGTTCGGACCGCGCTTTACCAACGGTTGAGAAACTGGCCGGGTTGCGGGCGCCGCGATGGCGCCCGGTCCCGGCCCGGAATCAGTCGAACAATTCCTTGGGCACGTCGTGCTTGAGCATCAACTGGCACTGCTCGCTGTCCGGGTCGAACACGATCACTGCCTGGCCCTTGGTCAGCGCCTGGCGCACGCGCAGGACGCGGGTTTCCAGCGGGGTGTCGTCGCCATTGTCGGTGCCGTCGCGGGTGACGAAGTCTTCGATCAGGCGGGTCAGGGTGTCGACTTCTAGTTGGTCATGGGGAATCAGCATACGGGCCTCCGGCAAACAATCCCGGATCCTACTGCGCCGGGCCCCGCGCGGCTAGGCAAACCTCGCGCGGGGCCGTAATGCCGATCATCTGTAGGAGCGTTGCGCCTGGCCCCGGGCTTTTCACCTCACGACTTTTGCCCCACCAGGCTGTCCACCGACGGCACCCGGGTGTCGCTTTCCATTTGTGTGTCGTGCTCCAGCTGATGGCTGAAGCGGTCCAGGGAACCCTGGGCCGGTTGTGCGTCGCTGGCGAACACCGGCGGGCTGAGGATGTAGGCGCCCAGCAGGCGGCTGAGGGCCGCCAGGCTGTCGATATGGGTGCGCTCGTAGCCGTGGGTGGCGTCGCAACCGAAGGCCAGCAGGGCGGTACGGATATCGTGGCCGGCGGTGACCGCCGAATGGGCATCGCTGAAGTAGTAGCGGAACAGGTCGCGGCGCACCGGCAGTTCGTGTTCCGTGGCCAGGCGCAGCAGGTGGCGCGACAGGTGATAGTCGTAAGGCCCGCCGGAGTCCTGCATGGCCACGCTCACCGCGTGCTCGCTGGAGTGCTGGCCGGGGGCGACCGGGGCGATGTCGATGCCGACGAACTCGCTGACGTCCCAGGGCAGGGCCGCCGCCGCGCCGCTGCCGGTTTCTTCGGTGATGGTGAACAACGGATGGCAGTCAATCATCAGCGGCTCGCCGCTGTCGACTATGGCCTTGAGCGCGGCCAGCAGCGCGGCGACCCCGGCCTTGTCGTCGAGGTGGCGGGCGCTGATATGGCCGCTTTCGGTGAACTCCGGCAATGGATCGAACGCGACGAAATCGCCGACGCCGATGCCCAGCGACTCGCAGTCAGCACGGGTGGTGCAGTAGGCATCCAGGCGCAATTCGATGTGGTCCCAACTAATGGGCATCTCGTCCACCGCGGTGTTGAAGGCGTGCCCGGAGGCCATCAGCGGCAACACACTGCCACGCAATACGCCGTTGTCGGTGAACAGGCTGACCCGGCTGCCCTCGGCGAAACGGCTGGACCAGCAGCCGACCGGGGCCAGGGTCAGGCGGCCGTTGTCTTTCACCGCACGCACGCTGGCGCCGATGGTATCCAGGTGCGCCGAAACCGCGCGGTCCGGGCTGTTCTTCTGGCCCTTGAGGGTGGCGCGGATGGTGCCGCGGCGAGTCAGTTCGAAGGGAATGCCCAGTTCTTCCAGGCGCTCGGCCACGTAACGCACGATGGTGTCGGTGAAGCCGGTGGGGCTGGGAATGGCGAGCATTTCCAGGAGGACTTTCTGCAGGTAGTTGAGGTCCGGTTCGGGAATCGATCGGGTCATGGAAACTCCTGATGATGAAAAGGCCATCGATGGTTTCGATGAACAAGGCGTCGGGCGCTCGCTCCCACAGTGCGTTTCTGTAGGAGCGAGGCTTGCCCGCGATAAGGCCGGTACTGTCGGCCCATGACGGTCAGACCGCCGGCTGGCTGTGGGGAAACAACAGGTCGACAAAGCGCTCGGCCGTCGGCTGCGGTTCATGGTTGGCCAGGCCGGCGCGCTCGTTGGCCTCGATGAACACGTACTGCGGCTGGTCCGCCGCCGGCACCATCAGGTCGAGGCCGACCATCGGGATATCCAGCGCCCGCGCCGCGCGGATCGCGGCGTCCACCAATTCTGGATGCAGAATCGCGGTGACATCCTCCAGGGTGCCGCCGGTATGCAGATTGGCGGTGCGCCGCACGAACAGCCGTTCGCCGGCCGCCAGGATGCTGTCGTAGCCGTGCCCGGCGGCCTGCAGGGTGCGCTGGGTTTCGGGGTCCAGGGGGATCTTGCTTTCGCCGCTGGTGGCGGCCTGGCGACGCCGGCTTTGCGCTTCGATCAGCTCGCCGATGGAGTGCTGGCCGTCGCCGATCACCTCGGCCGGCCGGCGAATGGCCGCGGCGACCACCTCGAAGCCGATCACCAGGACGCGCAGGTCCAGGCCCTCGTGGAAGCTCTCGAGCAACACCCGGCTGTCGAACCGCCGGGCGTTGTCGATCGCCTGTTGCACTTCTTCGATGGTGCGCAGATCCACGGCCACACCTTGGCCTTGTTCCCCGTCGAGCGGCTTGACCACCACCCGTTCATGCTCGTCGAGAAACGCCAGGTTGTCGTCGGCGTTGCCCGCGAGTTGTTGCGCCGGCAGGTTCAGCCCGGCCTGTTTCAATACCTTGTGAGTCAGGCTCTTGTCCTGGCACAGGCTCATGCTGATGGCGCTGGTCAGGTCGCTGAGGGATTCGCGGCAACGCACCCGGCGGCCGCCATGGCTGAGGGTGAACATCCCGGCTTCGGCGTCGTCGACCTGCACGTCGATGCCGCGGCGATGGGCTTCCTCGACGATGATCCGCGCGTAAGGGTTGAACTGCGCCTCGGGCCCGGGGCCGAGGAACAGCGGCTGGTTGATGCCGTTCTTGCGCTTGATGGCGAAGGTCGACAGGGTGCGGAAACCCAGCTTGGCGTACAGGCACTTGGCCTGGCGATTGTCGTGCAGCACCGACAGGTCGAGGTAGCTCAGGCCACGGCTCATGAAGTGTTCGATCAGGTGCCGGACCAGCACTTCGCCGACCCCCGGGCGGGTGCAATGCGGGTCCACCGCCAGGCACCACAGGCTGCTGCCGTGCTCCGGATCGTGGAAGGCCTTCTGGTGGTCCAGGCCCATGACGCTGCCGATCACCGCGCCGCTGTCTTCGTCTTCGGCCAGCCAGTACACCGGCCCGCCGGCATGGCGCGGGGTCAGCAGGCTCGGGTCGACCGGCAGCATGTTGCGGGCCAGGTACAGCTGGTTGATGGCCTGCCAGTCCGCCGCGCTTTGCGCCCGACGGATGCGGAAGCCGCGAAACACCCGGGTGGCCTGGCGGTAGTCGCTGAACCACAGGCGCAGGGTGTCCGACGGGTCGAGGAACAACTGGGTCGGTTCCAGACCGAGGATCTGCTGGGGTGCGGCGACATACAGGGCGATGTCGCGTTCGCCGGGGTGTTCGTTGAGCAGCTCTTCGGCCAGGCTCGTCGGGTCGGGAAAGGTATGGCCGATCAGCAGTCGGCCCCAGCCGCAATGCACGGCAATCGGGTCGGTGCCGAGGGCGCTGCGGTCTTCGGCGAAACGCGCCTGCAGACGCTCGTAGGAGGGCGCCTGACCGCGCAGCAAGCGTTGGCTGTAAGCCGTGGCATGGGGTTTCATGGTCAGATTCCTTGTTCGCTGAGCCACAGGTTCAGCGCCGCCAGTTGCCACAGCTTGGAGCCGCGCAACGGCGTCAGCTGGCCTTGTGGATCGGTCAGCAGGCAGTCGAGCATCGCCGGGTTGAACAGGCCGCGGTCCTGGCTCGGGTCGAGCAGCAGTTCACGTACCCAGTCCAGGGTGGCGCCCTGCAGGTGCTTGAGGCCGGGCACCGGGAAGTAGCCTTTCTTGCGGTCGATCACCGCGCTGGGGATCACCAGGCGCGCGGCTTCCTTGAGCACCTGCTTGCCGCCATCGGGCAGCTTGAACCGGGCCGGCACCCGCGCCGACAGCTCCACCAGCCGGTAGTCGAGGAACGGCGTGCGCGCCTCCAGGCCCCAGGCCATGGTCATGTTATCCACACGCTTGACCGGGTCGTCGACCAGCATCACCGTGCTGTCCAGGCGCAGGGCTTTATCCACAGGCTCGGCGGCGCCGGGCTGGGCGAAATGCTCGCGCACGAAATCACCGGCGGCGTCGTTGGCGGTCAGCCACTGCGGCTGCACGGTGGCCGCGTAGTCGTCGTAGCTGCGGTCGAAGAACGCCTCGCGGTAGGCCACGTAAGGGTCGCTGGCGCCATCCACCTGCGGGTACCAGTGATAACCGGCGAACAGCTCGTCGGCGCCCTGGCCGCTCTGCACCACCTTGCAGTGCTTGGCGACTTCCCGCGACAGCAGGTAGAAGGCGATGCAGTCGTGGCTGACCATGGGTTCGCTCATGGCGCGGAACGCCGCCGGCAGCTGTTCGATGATCTCGCGCTCGTCGATGCGCAACTGATGGTGATCGGTGCCGTAGTGCTGGGCGATCAGGTCCGAATACTGGAACTCGTCGCCGCGTTCGCCGCCGGCATCCTGGAAGCCGATGGAGAAGGTCGACAGGTTATCCACACCGACTTCCCGCAGCAGGCCGACCAGCAGGCTCGAATCGACGCCGCCGGACAGCAGCACGCCGACATCCACCGCCGCCCGTTGGCGGATCGCCACGGCTTCGCGAGTGCTGTCGAGTACCCGGTCGCGCCAGTCTTCCAGGGTCAGCCCGGTTTCATCGGCGCGCGGGCCGTAGGGCAGGGTCCACCAGGTTCGCTGCTCGGTGCGGCCGTCGGCTTCGATGCGCATCCAGGTGGCCGGCGGCAGTTTCTCGATGCCCGCCAGCAGGGTGCGCGGCGCCGGCACCACGGCATGGAAGTTCAGGTAATGGTTGAGCGCCACCGGGTCGAGCAGCGGGTTGATGTCGCCGCCCTTGAGCAGCGCCGGCAAGGCCGAGGCGAAACGCAGGCGCTGGCCGGTGCGCGACAGGTACAGCGGCTTGACGCCCAGGCGGTCGCGGGCGATGAACAGGCGCTTGGCGTCCCGCTCCCAGATGGCGAAGGCGAACATGCCGTTGAGCCGCGGCAGCAGCTCGGCGCCCCAGGCGTGATAGCCCTTGAGCAGCACCTCGGTGTCGCCGCCGGAATAAAAGGCGTAGCCCAGGCTTTCCAGCTCGGCGCGCAGTTCGGGGAAGTTGTAGATCGCGCCGTTGAAAGCCAGGGACAGGCCCAACTGGTTGTCGATCATCGGCTGGGCCGAGCCGTCCGACAGGTCCATGATTTTCAGGCGTCGATGGCCCAGGGCTATCGGGCCCTGGCTATGGAAACCCCAGGCGTCGGGGCCGCGAGGGGCTAGGTGGTGGGTAATTCGTTCAACCGCTGCCAGGTCGGCGGGTTGATGATCAAAACGTAGTTCTCCAGCTAATCCGCACATAAGTCCTTACCGGTTTTTCCGTTGGGGAGGGGTGAATCGTGACCAGCCAGAAACGGCAGGTACCCGGAAACTGACCCAGGTGATCCCCTGGAGTTTTAGACCGATGGGTTATAAGCGGCGGGGTGCAAGTGCGTTGCCGGCTGGGGCAAAGGCCTTGATCTGCCTGGAGTTTTGTCGTGCGGGCAGGGCCCGTGGGCGTTTGCGGGAGATGGCCAAGCGATGCCAGGGCGGCTGGCATCGCGGCTTTATTTCATGGCTTGCCGCGAATCAACCGACGCAAGGCAAAGCGATTGGGGTGACAGGCTTCGGCCACGCTGCGCGGCAGGGGCAGCGGTTCGTTGTCCAGCCAGGCGGCCAGCAACTCGCCCGACAGCGGCGCGGTGATCAAGCCGCGCGAGCCGTGGCCGCTGTTGATATACAGGCCGTCCAGCCAGGGGCAGGGCAGGTCCGGAACCTGGCGCGCGTCCTTGCCCAGCACCGCGTAGACCTCGGCGAATGCCGCCTGGTCCGCCAGGGGACCGACGATCGGCAGATAGTCCGGGCTGGTGCAACGGAAGGCGGCCCGTCCTTCGAGGGTTTGCGCTTGCAGCCGGTCGGCTTCCAGGCGTTCCACCAAGTCCTGGGAGATCTCTTCGAGCATCTGCAGGTTGCCCGCATGCTCGGTGGCGGTGAGTGTCAGGTCTTCGCTCTTGAAATCGAAACTGGCACCCAGGGTGTGTTCGCCCAGGCGCGCGGGGGCGACATAACCTTCGGCGCACACCACGGTGGCCAGGCTCTGGCTGCGCGCAGTCTGCGGCAGGCGGGTGATCTGCCCGCGGATGCGTTTGAGCGGCAGCTCGGCGCTGGCGGCAAAGCGCTTGATCTCGGCGGCGCCGGCGAGGATCACCACCTCGGCACTGGCCAGCAGCCGCTCGCCGTCCCAGGCCTGCCACTGGCCATCGACCCTGTGCAATTCCACTACATCGTGGTGGGGCAGCAGGCGAATCCGCGGGTGCGCGGCTTGCCACTGGCACAGGGCCGGCGGATGCACCCAGCCACCTTCCGGGTAGAACAGCCCGCCGTGGGCCAGGCCGACGCCGGCCAGGGCCTGGGCCTGGGGCTGGTCCAGCTGATGCAACAGGTCCGCCGGGAAGGCCGCCGCCAACTGCGCCTGGCGCTCGGCTTCCTTGGCGTTGAAGGCCAGTTGCAGCACGCCGCAGCTGTCCCAGTCGACGCCCCGTTGCAGCTGTTCGAGCAGGCGCCGGGTGTAGCCAAAACCGCTGAGGATCATCTGCGACAGGGCGGTGCCGTGGGCCGAGAGTTTCAGGTACAGCACGCCCTGGGGATTGCCCGAGGCCTCCTGGGCCAGTTGCCCGTGGCGCTCCAGCAGGCTGACCCGCCAGCCCCGCGCGGCGAGGCTGGCGGCGCTGGCGCAACCGGCCAGGCCGGCGCCGATCACCAGGGCGTGTTTGTCCTGGATCTGTTGCGTGGGGCGGGCGAACCAGGGCTTGCTGGCGGCAGGCAGCGGCGTGTCTTCGGGCCAGCCGAGAAACTCGCCGCGCAGCACTTCCCACTTGTGGCCGATGCCCGGGGTGCGCTTCATCTTGAAGCCCGCGGCATTCAGCAGGCGGCGCACCCAGCCGGTGCTGGTGAAGGTGCTGATGCTCGAACCCGGCGCGGCCAGGCGCGCCAGTTCGGCGAACAGCTCGGCGGTCCACATCTCGGGGTTTTTCGCCGGGGCGAAACCGTCGAGGAACCAGGCGTCGATCTGCCCGTCGAGTTGCGGCAATTGCTCCAGGGCATCGCCGACCAGCAGGGTCAGGGTGACCCGGCCCTCGTCCAGCACCAGGCGCTGAAAGCCCTGGTGCACCGCGACATAGGCGTGCAACAGGCGCTCGGCCAGCGGCCCCAGTTCCGGCCACAGGGCCAGGGCGCGCTGCAGGTCGGCTGGCGTCAGCGGGTACTTTTCCACGCTGACGAAATGCAGGCGTGCGCTGGGGTCGGCCTGTTGCTCGAACAATTGCCAGGCGCAGAGGAAATTCAGGCCGGTGCCGAAGCCGGTCTCGCCAATGACGAAGCGGCCACTGGGCGGCAACGCGGCAAAACGTTCGCGCAGGCGGTTCTGTTCGAGAAACACATGGCGGGTTTCATCCAGGCCCGACTCGGTGGAGAAATACACATCGTCGAAGACCCGCGAACGCGGGCGACCCTGGTCGTCCCAGTCGAGCTGGGCGTGGGGCTGGGGAGGGGGCAATTCGGCGCTCATGTTCGGCTCGGTAGCGGCAAGGCGGCCATTCTAGCCGATCGACACACCGGGTAATGATCCACGGCAATAAGCAGCATGTTCGGGGCCGACAAAGCCTAGGTCGATCCGCTAGTCTTGCTCCATCTTGCCAGGGAGTCGCTCATGTTCGAATCTGCCGAAATCGGTCACGCCATCGACAAAAAAACCTTTGATGCCGAAGTCCCTGCCCTGCGCGAAGCCCTGCTGGAGGCCCAGTTCGAGCTGAAGCAGAAAGCCCGTTTTCCGGTGATCGTATTGATCAACGGCATCGAAGGCGCCGGCAAGGGCGAGACGGTGAAACTGCTCAACGAGTGGATGGACCCACGCCTGATCGAGGTCCGCACCTTCGACCAGCAGACCGACGAAGAGCTGGCGCGACCGCCGGCCTGGCGCTACTGGCGGATGCTCCCGGCCAAGGGCCGCATGGGGGTGTTTTTCGGCAACTGGTACAGCCAGATGTTGCAGGGGCGGGTGCACGAGCTGTTCAAGGACGGCCGTTTCGACCAGGCCATCGCCGGCGCCGAGCGCCTGGAAAAGATGCTCTGCGACGAAGGCGCGCTGATCTTCAAGTTCTGGTTCCACCTGTCCAAGAAACAGATGAAGGCCCGCCTCAAGTCCTTGCAGGACGACCCGCTGCACAGCTGGCGCATCAGCCCGCTGGACTGGCAGCAGTCGGAGACCTACGACAAGTTCGTCAAATATGGCGAGCGCGTGTTGCGCCGCACCAGCCGCGACTACGCGCCCTGGCATGTGATCGAAGGCGTGGATCCGCATTACCGCAGCCTGGCGGTGGGCAAGATTCTCCTCGAGGGCCTGCAGAGTGCGCTCAACCGGCCGACGCTCGAAGTCGAGTCCCATGTGGCGCCGCTGGGCGAGGCGGTCGACAAGCTGACCCTGCTCGACAGCCTGGACATGAGCCAGCGCCTGGACAAGGACGACTACGAGGAGCAACTGATTACCGAGCAGGCGCGCCTGGCCGGCCTGCTGCGCGACAAGCGCATGCGCAAGCACGCGTTGGTGGCGGTTTTCGAGGGCAACGACGCGGCCGGCAAGGGCGGGGCGATTCGCCGGGTAGCGGCGGCGCTGGACCCGCGCCAGTACAGCATCGTGCCGATTGCCGCGCCGACCGAGGACGAGCGGGCCCAGCCGTATCTGTGGCGCTTCTGGCGGCACATTCCGGCGCGGGGCAAGTTCACCGTGTTCGACCGTTCCTGGTACGGCCGGGTGCTGGTGGAACGGGTCGAGGGCTTTTGCAGCCCGGCGGACTGGTTGCGCGCCTATGGCGAGATCAACGACTTCGAAGAGCAGCTCGAGGACGCCGGAGTGATAGTGGTCAAGTTCTGGCTGGCGATCGACAAGCAGACCCAGCTGGAGCGTTTCCAGGCCCGCGAAGAGATTCCGTTCAAGCGTTTCAAGATCACCGAGGACGACTGGCGCAACCGCGACAAATGGGACGCCTACCGCGCCGCCGTCGGCGACATGGTCGACCGCACCAGCACCGAGGTCGCGGCCTGGACCCTGGTAGAGGCCAACGACAAGCGCTGGGCCCGGGTCAAGGTGCTGCGCACCCTCAACCGCGCACTGGAAGAGGCATTCGACAAGTCCGAGAAAAAGGACAGGAAAGGCAAGAAGGGCAAGAAGTAACCGCCGCGGGTTGTGAGCGGGTCACTGGATAAACCCGGCACCGCGATGGTTTTGCATACGCCGGATGAATGATCGTCGCGGCCGGGCAAGGGCTGGATCTATGCTCGAGCCACTCACAACCGACAACAACAATGAGGTATGCCATGCGTGAAGTGGTGATCGTCGATAGCGTGCGGACCGGCCTGGCCAAGTCCTTTCGCGGCAAGTTCAACCAGACCCGTCCGGATGACATGGCCGCTCATTGCGTCAATGCGCTGCTGAGCCGCAACGGTATCGACCCGGCCAGCGTCGAGGACTGCATCGTCGGCGCCGGTTCCAACGAAGGGGCCCAGGGCTACAACATCGGGCGTAACGTCGCGGTGCTGTCGCGCCTGGGCACCGGTACCGCGGGCATGACCCTCAACCGTTTCTGTTCGTCCGGCCTGCAGGCGATCGCCATCGCCGCCAACCAGATCGCTTCCGGTTGCAGCGACGTCATTGTCGCCGGCGGGGTCGAGTCCATCAGCCTGACGATGAAAAGCGTCAACACCGACAACCTGATCAACCCGCTGCTCAAGGAACAGGTGCCGGGCATCTATTTCCCCATGGGCCAGACCGCCGAGGTGGTTGCCCGGCGTTACAACGTGAGCCGCGAGGAGCAGGACCTGTACGCCCTGCAAAGCCAGCAGCGCACCGCGGCGGCCCAGGCGGCCGGGCTGTTCGACGACGAGATCGTGGCGATGGCGGTGAAGTACCGGGTCGAGGACAAGAACAGCGGCCAGGTGCAGATTCTCGACGGCGTGGTTGATCGTGACGATTGCAATCGCCCGGACACCACCCTGGAAAGCCTGGCCGGTTTGAAACCGGTGTTCGCCGAAGACGGCTCGGTGACCGCCGGCAACTCCTCGCAATTGTCCGATGGCGCGTCCATGACCCTGGTCATGAGCCTGGAGCGGGCCCTGGCGCTGGGGCTCAAGCCCAAGGCGTTCTTCCGCGGCTTCACCGTGGCCGGTTGCGAGCCGGACGAAATGGGCATCGGCCCGGTGTTCTCGGTGCCCAAGCTGCTCAAGGCCAAGGGCCTGCAAGTGGACGACATCGACCTCTGGGAGTTGAACGAGGCCTTCGCGTCGCAATGCCTGTATAGCCGCAACCGGCTGCAGATCGACAACGCCAGGTACAACGTCAACGGCGGCTCGATCTCCATCGGCCACCCGTTCGGCATGACCGGTTCGCGCCAGGTCGGCCATCTGGTGCGGGAACTGCAACGGCGCAACCTGCGCTACGGCATCGTCACCATGTGCGTCGGCGGCGGCATGGGCGCGACCGGGTTGTTCGAAGCGGTGCGCTAAGCCCGTCAGGCGGGGGCGAATCTGTCTGCCTTACGAACCTATCGCGGGCAAGCCTCGCGCCTACAGGACGGTGGTGTTTCTGTAGGAGCGAGGCTTGCCCGCGATGCTTTTTGCGACCTGCACAATCCTGTTTACGTTGCCCCTCCAACTGTCTCTGTGTAAGTCACCGCCCCGGGCCTAGAATGCGGGCTCTCTCCATCAGGCTTTTGGGGGTTGCATGCACATCTCGTCCGGTCGCTGGGTCTACGGCTTGTTCCTCGCACTGCTGACGGCGCTGCTGTGGGGCATCCTGCCGATCAAGCTCAAGCAAGTGTTGCTGGTGATGGACCCGGTGACCGTGACCTGGTTTCGCCTGTTGGTGTCCGGTGGTTTCCTGCTGGTCTACCTGGCGGCGGTCAAGCGTTTGCCCAGCTGGCGGGTACTCGGGCCGCGCGGCGGCTGGCTGGTGCTGATGGCGGTCTGCGGGTTGGTGGGCAACTACGTGCTGTACCTGATGGGGCTGAACCTGCTGAGCCCCGGCACCGCGCAACTGGTGGTGCAGATGGGGCCGATCCTGCTGCTGATCGCCAGCCTGTTTGTGTTCAAGGAGCGTTTCAGCCTGGGGCAGGGGATTGGCCTGGCGGTGCTGCTGATCGGTTTCGGGCTGTTTTTCAATCAGCGCCTGACCGAGCTGCTGACGTCCTTGAGCAACTACACCGCCGGGGTGCTGACGGTGCTCGCCGCCTCGGCGGTCTGGACCTTCTACGCCCTGGGCCAGAAGCAGTTGCTGACGGTGTGGAATTCCTTGCAGGTGATGATGGTGATCTACCTGTTCTGTGCGCTGTTGCTCACCCCGTGGGCCCATCCCCTCGAAGCGCTTGAATTGAGCCCGCTGCAAGGCTGGCTGTTGCTGGCCTGCTGCCTGAATACCCTGATCGCCTACGGTGCGTTCGCCGAAGCGCTGGCCCATTGGGAAGCGTCGCGGGTCAGCGCCACGCTGGCGATCACGCCCTTGGTGACCTTCGCCGCAGTGGCGGTGGCGGCCTGGTTGTGGCCCGAATATGTGCATGCCGAACAGATCAACGGCCTGGGGTATGGCGGGGCGGTGCTGGTGGTGCTGGGGTCGGCCTTGACGGCCCTGGGGCCTTCGCTGATGGCCGGGCTCAAGGCGCGGCGGGGACGTATGGAAATGCCGCAGAGTTAGGGCGCGTTATCGTCGATCGCGGGCAAGCCTCGCTCCTACGGAAGCAGGAGCGAGGCTGATTTGCAGCTGGCGATCAGCCCTGCTTGCCAGCCTCCAGCATGTTTTCCGGACGCACCCAGGCATCGAACTCTTCGTCCGTCAGGTAACCCAGCTCCAGGGCCGCTTCACGCAAGGTGCGGTTCTCGGCATAGGCTTTCTTGGCGATCTCGGCGGACTTGTCGTAGCCGATATGGGTGTTGAGCGCGGTGACCAGCATCAGCCCGCGTTCCAGATGGTCGGCCATCTGCACCGGGTCGGGCTCCAGGCCGGCGATGCAGTGCTGCTGGAAGTTGCTGCAGCCGTCGGCGAGCAGGCGCACCGATTGCAGCAGGTTGTGGATGATCACCGGCTTGAATACGTTCAGTTGCAGGTGGCCCTGGCTGGCGGCGAAGCCGATGGCCACGTCGTTGCCCATCACCTGGCAGGCCAGCATCGACAGGGCTTCGCACTGGGTCGGGTTGACCTTGCCCGGCATGATCGAGCTGCCCGGTTCGTTGGCCGGCAGCCTGACCTCGGCCAGTCCGGCCCGTGGTCCGGAGCCCAGCAGGCGCAGGTCGTTGGCGATTTTCATCAGGCACACCGCCAGGGTCTTCAGCGCGCCGGATAGAGTGGTCAGGGGTTCGTGGCCGGCGAGGGCGGCGAACTTGTTCGGCGCGGTGACAAACGGCAGGCCGGACAAGGCCGCCAGCTCGGCGGCGATCGCCTCGCCGAAACCATGGGGCGAGTTCAGCCCGGTACCGACGGCGGTGCCGCCCTGGGCCAGCTCACAGACCGCCGGCAGGGCCGCGCGAATGGCGCGCTCGGCGTAGTCCAGTTGCGCGATGAAGGCCGACAGCTCCTGGCCGAAGGTGATGGGCGTGGCATCCATCATATGGGTGCGCCCGGTTTTCACCAGCTTCATGTGCCGCGCGGAGAGTTCGGCCAGGCCGCCGGACAGTTCGGCGATCGAGGGCAACAGATGCTGCTGCACCGCCTGGGCCGCGGCGATGTGCATCGCCGTGGGGAAGCAGTCGTTGGAGCTTTGCGAGCGATTCACATGGTCGTTGGGGTGCACCGGGCTCTTGCCGCCGCGCGGGTTGCCGGCCAGTTCGTTGGCGCGACCGGCGATCACCTCGTTGACGTTCATGTTGCTCTGGGTGCCGCTGCCGGTCTGCCAGACCACCAGTGGGAACTGGTCGTCATGCTGGCCGTCCAGCACCTCGTCGGCGGCCTGTTCGATCAGGCGAGCAATGTCGGCCGGCAGGTCGCCGTTGCGGTCGTTGACCCGGGCCGCGGCCTTCTTGATCAACGCCAGGGCATGCAGGACCGACAGCGGCATGCGCTCGTTGCCGATGGCGAAGTTGATCAGCGAACGCTGGGTCTGGGCGCCCCAATAGGCTTCGTCCGGGACTTCAACCTGGCCAAGGCTGTCGGTTTCGATTCGACTCATCGTGCTCACTCCTGTAGGTCTGATTGCGCAGTTTAGGCCGTGATCCACCGCCTGGGTTCCATAAAGCGCCTTTTGTGTCATTTGGTCGAGCAAATGCAGGCACCACAAGGGTTGGGGTTGAGCGACAGAGTTTTTTAGGCGCAGAATGGTCGCCCTTGGGGTTATACCTCGCCTGCTAGAAAAGGAAACTCGATGACTCGTCTTCGTGCCATCTGTACCGCGGTTGCTCTGGTTTGCGCCAGCGGCCAGGTGCTTGCCGATACCGCCAGCCACAACGCCAGTGCCGAAGCTTTCCTGACCCTGGCGCACGCTGACAAGCTGGGCACTCCGGTGTACATGCAAGTGCAGCAAATGTTCGCTCAGCGTTTTGAACAGACCAAAGCCCCAGAGTCGAAAAAAGCCGTGCTGGAAACCTACCAGGCCAAGGCCAACGCCGCCCTGGACCAGGCCATCGGCTGGAACAAGCTGAAGCCGGACATGGTCAAGCTCTACACCAGCAACTTCAGCGAATCCGAGCTCAAGGACCTGGTGGCGTTCTACCAGTCGCCGCTGGGCAAGAAAGTCCTGGAAAAAATGCCGCAGCTGACCCAGCAATCGGCCCAGATGACCCAGGCCAAGCTGGAAAGCGCGGTACCGGTAGTCAACAAGCTGCTGGCCGACATGACCGCCGAACTCGAGCCTAAGGCGGCACCGGCGAAGAAGAAGTAAGCGGAGCCAGGAATGACCATGCAACAACGTATCGAATCGGCACTGGGCGCATTGCAGCCTGAGCATTTGCAGGTGCTGGATGAAAGCCACATGCACAGCCGCGGCCTGGAGACCCACTTCAAGGCCGTGCTGGTCAGCGAGCAGTTTGCCGGGCTCAACAGCGTCAAGCGTCACCAGAAGGTCTACGCGACCCTGGGCGAGCTGATGGGCCAGTTCCATGCGTTGGCGCTGCATACCTACACGCCGCAAGAATGGGCGAAGATTGGCGTGGCCCCGGCCTCGCCGACCTGCGCTGGCGGCAGCAAGCATTAACCACAGGTTTTTTGCTAGAATCCGCAACGCGCCGCTCAGTCGGCGCGTTTTTTTTGCATCCGGTTCACCCTTTACGAGGGTAGCCACCTGGAGAATTACCCATGACACAACCTATTGTCGTGGCGGCACTGTATAAGTTCGTCACCCTCGAAGATTATGTTTCCCTGCGCGAACCGCTGCTCAACGCGATGCTCGACAACGGCATCAAGGGCACCCTGCTGATCGCCGAAGAAGGCATCAACGGCACCGTTTCCGGCAGCCGCGAAGGCATCGACGGGCTGCTGGCCTGGCTCAAGAACGACCCGCGCATGGTCGACATCGATCACAAGGAATCGTACTGCGACGAGCAGCCGTTCTACCGCACCAAGGTCAAGCTCAAGAAAGAGATCGTGACCCTGGGCGTGCCCGGCGTCGACCCGAACAAGAAGGTCGGCACCTATGTCGAACCGCAGGACTGGAACGCGTTGATCAGCGACCCGGAAGTGCTGCTGATCGACACCCGTAACGACTACGAGGTTTCGATCGGCACCTTCGAAGGCGCCATCGACCCGAAGACCACCAGTTTTCGCGAATTCCCCGACTACATCAAAGCCAACTTCGACCCGAGCAAGCACAAGAAAGTCGCGATGTTCTGCACCGGCGGCATTCGTTGCGAGAAAGCTTCGAGCTACATGCTCAGCGAAGGCTTCGGCGAGGTCTTCCACCTCAAGGGCGGTATCCTCAAGTACCTCGAAGAGGTGCCGCAGCAAGAGAGTAAATGGCAGGGCGACTGCTTCGTCTTCGATAATCGGGTGACCGTGCGTCACGACCTCAGCGAAGGCGACTACGATCAATGTCATGCCTGCCGCACGCCGGTAAGCGTCGAGGATCGCGCCAGCGAGCACTATGTGCCGGGTATCAGTTGCCCGCACTGCTGGGACACGCTGAGCGAGAAAACCCGCCGCAGCGCCATCGACCGGCAGAAGCAGATTGAACTGGCCAAGGCTCGCAACATGCCGCATCCGATCGGTTACAACTACAAGCAATCTTCTTCCGAGGCCTGAGCCATGTCTGCCCGCCTGCTCTATGTGATGGACCCGATGTGTTCGTGGTGCTGGGGCTTCGCTCCAGTGGCCGAGGCCCTGGTCGAGCAGGCGCGGGCCGCGGGCGTCGAGTTGCATCTGGTGGTGGGCGGCCTGCGGACCGGCAGTGGCTCGGCACTGGAGCCGACCACCCGCCGCTATATCCTCGAACACTGGCAGGCGGTCACCGAGGCCACCGGCCAGCCGTTCAAGTTCGAGGGCGCCTTGCCCGACGGTTTTGTCTATGACACCGAGCCTGCGTGCCGCGCCATCGTCACGGCGCGCAGCCTGGCGCCGGATTGCGCCTGGAAACTTTTGCGGCTGATCCAGCGGGCTTTTTACGTCGAAGGCCGGGATGTCACTCGCGCCAGCGTTCTGGTGGAACTGGCCGAGGAAGCGGGCGTACCGCGCATCGAGTTCGCCGAGGCGTTCGATCGCGCCGAGCAGCATGCCGCGACCGCCGCCGATTTCACCTGGGTCCAGGACCTGGGGATCGCGGGCTTCCCGACGATGCTGGCCGAGCGCAATGGCCAGCTGGCCTTGTTGACCAATGGCTACCAGCCCCTGAGTGAGCTGTCTCCACTGCTCGGCCGCTGGCTGGAGCGTGCCGCCTGTGCGTGATCCACAAGCGCCGGAACCCGTCGATCGCCTGAGCTGGGCGCAAGTCCGCCGGCTGGCACTGCAGCATAAAAAAGCCCTGTGGATCGCCAATGGCGTGGCCGTCCTGGCGACGCTGTGCAGCGTGCCTATCCCGTTGCTGCTGCCGCTGTTGGTGGACGAAGTGCTGCTGGGGCATGGCGATGCCGCGCTGAAGGTGATGAACCACGCCTTGCCCGCGGGCTGGCAGAGCGCCGCCGGCTACATCGGCCTCATGTTGCTGATCACCCTGATGCTGCGTTGCTCGGCGCTGCTGTTCAACGTGCTGCAGGCCCGGTTGTTTGCCGGGTTGGCCAAGGACATTGTCTATCGCATCCGTCTGCGGCTGATCGAGCGCCTCAAGCGCATTTCCCTGGGCGAGTACGAAAGCCTGGGCAGCGGTACGGTGACGACTCACCTGGTCACCGACCTCGACACCCTCGACAAGTTTGTCGGCGAAACCCTCAGCCGTTTTCTGGTGGCCATGCTCACGCTGGTGGGCACTGCGGGCATCCTGATGTGGATGCATTGGCAACTGGCGCTGCTGATCCTGTTGTTCAATCCCCTGGTGATCTACGCCACGGTGCAGTTGGGCAAGCGGG
Organism: Pseudomonas sp. LAMO17WK12:I10; assembly: GCF_900215185.1. Classification (NCBI taxonomy): domain Bacteria; kingdom Pseudomonadati; phylum Pseudomonadota; class Gammaproteobacteria; order Pseudomonadales; family Pseudomonadaceae; genus Pseudomonas; species Pseudomonas sp. LAMO17WK12:I10. The sequence continues at coordinate 40,303 of NZ_OBDX01000018.1, forward strand.
TCAAGCACCTGAAAAAGCTCGAGAACGACAGCACCTCGCGTTTCACCCAGGCCCTGACCGAAACCCTGGATGCGATCCAGGAAGTCCGCGCGGGCAACCGCCAGGGCTTTTTTCTCGGCCGTCTTGGCCGGCGTGCCCAGGATGTGCGGGACTACGCGGTGGCTTCGCAATGGAAGAGCGATGCCTCCAATCGCGCCAGCGGGCTGCTGTTCCAGTTCGGTATCGATATCTTCCGTGCGGCGGCCATGCTCACCGTGCTGTTTTCCGATCTGTCCATCGGCCAGATGCTGGCCGTATTCAGCTACCTGTGGTTCATGATCGGCCCGGTGGAACAACTGCTGAACCTGCAGTACGCCTACTATGCCGCCGGTGGCGCGTTGTCGCGTATCAACGAGCTGCTGTCGCGGGCCGACGAGCCGCAGTATGCCGGCGGTGTCGACCCGTTCCAGGGGCGCGAGACCGTGGGTATCGAAGTCAGCGGCCTGAGTTTCGGCTACGGCGACGAACTGGTGCTAGACCAAATGAACCTGTCGATCGAGCCGGGGGAGAAGGTGGCGATCGTCGGCGCCAGCGGCGGCGGCAAAAGTACCCTGGTGCAGCTGTTGCTGGGGCTCTACACACCACAGGCGGGTGTGATTCGTTTTGGCGGCAAGACCCAGCAGGAAATCGGCCTGGAAACCCTGCGGGAAAACGTGGCGGTGGTGTTGCAGCATCCGGCGCTGTTCAACGACAGCATCCGCGCCAACCTGACCATGGGCCGCGAGCGCAGCGACGAAGCCTGTTGGCGGGCGTTGGAAATTGCCCAGCTGGACTCGACGGTCCGCGCCCTGGCCAACGGCCTGGACAGTGTGGTTGGCCGTTCCGGCGTGCGTCTGTCTGGCGGCCAGCGCCAGCGCCTGGCAATCGCGCGGATGGTCCTGGCCGAACCCAAGGTGGTGATCCTCGACGAAGCTACGTCCGCGCTGGACGCCGCCACCGAGTACAACCTGCACCAGGCGCTGACGCGTTTCCTCCACGGCCGGACCACGCTGATCATTGCCCACCGCCTGTCCGCGGTAAAACAGGCGGATCGGGTTCTGGTGTTCGATGGCGGGCAGATTGCCGAAGATGGCGACCATCAGCAGCTAATTGCCGACGGCGGCCTTTACGCCAAGCTTTACGGGCATTTGCAGCAAGTCCAGCGACCTTGAGTTTTATCCGGTTTTCTGTGCTTAGTGCTTGAATTCTCTGGTGGAAATGACCCTCCTGGGACGCGGCCCTGTCGCGTCTCGACTGGCAGCGTGCTTGAACGTCATGGCCTGTGCGTTCGAGGCGGCGGAAATTAGCCTAGTCTGTGCTGTCAGGAGCGGTATTTTCTCGGGTGTTCATCTGGCAGTGCTTATGCAAGGGACCTCATGAAGCAAAAGCGGACTCTCGGAACGCCACGGTTATTGGGCATCGTCTGGCCATTTATTGCGGTGGTGTTGTTTCAAGCGCTGTTGGGTGGCCTCAGCTTATATGTCCTTTCGGCGGTACGTGTTTACGTTGCCGGGGAGAGTCTTTGGTCCAAGGGCCAGAAGGACGCCATCTACTACCTCAATCTCTACGCCGACAGCCGCGACGAATCTATCTTTCTGAAGTACCAGAACGCCATTGCCGTGCCTCAGGGCGGGCATGAGCTGCGGGTCGCGCTGGATCAGCAACCGCCCGACCTGAATGCTGCGCGGGCGGGGATTCTCAAGGGCGGCAACCACCCAGACGACAGCGACAGCGTGATCTGGCTGTACCTGAACTTCCGCCATTTCAGCTACCTGGAAAAAGCCATCGACCTGTGGACCGTGGGCGACAGTTATCTGGTGCAGCTCGACAGCGTGGCCCATGAAATGCACCGCAGCATTACGCGCAACCAGGCCTCCGAAGCCGATATCCAGCGCTGGAAGAACCAGATTTTCGCCATCAACGATGGCGTGACGCCTGCGGCCAAGGCTTTCAGCGATGCGCTGGGCGAGGGCTCGCGGGTCATCCTGCGGCTGTTGCTGATCACCAACCTGGCCACCGCGCTGGGGCTGATTGTCCTGGCCTTGCTGCGCACCCATAAGCTGCTGGCCCAGCGTCATGAATTCGCCAGCGCCCTGCAGTTGGAAAAGGAACGGGCGCAGATCACCCTGCAATCCATTGGCGACGGTGTCATCACCACCGACGTGGACGGCGCCATCGCCTACATGAACCCGGCCGCCGAGGAAATGACCCACTGGAAGGCTGAACAGGCGGTGGGACTGCCGCTGGCGGCCTTGTTCAACCTGCTGGACGAAAATGCCCAGGCCGACGGCTTCACCCTGATCGAGCACATTCTCAGCGGTCAGCTCAGTGGTGGCAGCGAGCACTCGAAGCTGATCCAGCGCCTGGATGGCAGCACGGTGTCGGTGACCCTGGTCGGCGCGCCGATCCAGAATGCCGGCAAGGTCAGCGGTACGGTGTTGGTGCTGCACGACATGACCCAGGAGCGCCAATACATCGCCAATCTGTCCTGGCAGGCGACCCACGACGCCTTGACCGGCCTGGCGAACCGTCGCGAGTTCGAATACCGCCTGGAGCAGGCATTGCACAGCCTGAGCCGGCAACCGGGGCGGCACGCCCTGATGTTCCTCGATCTGGACCAGTTCAAGCTGGTCAACGATACCTGCGGCCATGCGGCAGGGGACGAGTTGCTTCGGCATATCTGCGCCTTGCTCCAGTCGGGCCTGCGCGAGGGCGATACCCTGGCGCGCCTGGGGGGCGATGAGTTCGGCATCCTGCTGGAGAACTGCTCGCCGGAAGCGGCGGAAAAGATCGCCGAAGGCCTGCGCCAGACGGTGCAGAACCTGCATTTTGTCTGGAAAGGCCGGCCCTTCGTCACCACGGTCAGCATTGGCCTGGTGCATGTGGCGCAAACCCCGACCACCCTCGAAGCATCACTGCGGGCAGCGGACATGGCGTGCTACATGGCCAAGGAGAAAGGGCGCAACCGGGTCCAGGTCTATCACGCGGACGACTCGGAGCTGTCCCTGCGGTTCGGTGAAATGGCCTGGGTACAGCGCCTGCACATGGCCCTGGAGGAAAACCGCTTCTGTCTTTATGCCCAGGAAATAGCCGCCCTGGGTCATGTGGACCGGCTCGGCGGGCACATCGAGATTCTGCTGCGCCTGCACGACGAGGCCGGGCGGATGATCCTGCCCGACAGCTTTATCCCGGCCGCCGAGCGTTACGGTCTGATGACCTCCCTGGACCGTTGGGTGGTGGAGAATGTGTTCAAGATCATCGCCGAATGCATCCGCGAGGAGCGCGAAGGGCCCCTGGCGATGTGTGCGATCAATCTGTCGGGCGCGACCATCGGTGACGAGGCTTTCCTGGACTTCCTGCGCGAGCAGTTCATCGTCCACGGTGTGCCACCGGACCTGATTTGTTTTGAAATCACCGAGACCAGCGCTATCTCCAATCTCGGTAGTGCGATTCGATTTATCAACGAGCTCAAGGGCTTGGGCTGTCACTTTTCGTTGGATGACTTTTGTGCGGGAATGTCGTCATTCGCTTATCTCAAACATTTGCCTGTAGACTTCCTCAAGATCGATGGAAGTTTTGTAAAGGATATGCTGGACGACCCGATCAATCGCGCGATGGTCGAGGTGATCAACCATATCGGTCATGTGATGGGCAAGTGTACGATTGCCGAGTTTGTCGAAACACCGCAGATTGAGCAGGCATTGTTGGAGATTGGCGTGGATTACGCTCAGGGCTACCTGATCGAGCGCCCGCAACTCTTCACCTGCGACAGTCTGCAGTGCCGGCCTTCGCGACCACAGCCTCTGTTATTCAAGGCTCCTGGCACGTTCCGTTGAATCTCTCGCTGATCCGTACCATCACCATCAAAAGGAGCCCCGACAGTGATCGACGCATTCAACAGAACCGGTCCGCTCATGGACGCTGCAAGCTATCCGGCCTGGGCCCAGCAGCTGATCCAGAATTGCAGCGAGAGCAAGCGCCGCGTGGTCGACCACGAACTGTACCAGCGCATGCGCGACAACAAGCTCAGTAACAAAACCATGCGCCAGTACCTGATCGGCGGCTGGCCGGTTGTCGAGCAATTCGCCCTATACATGGCGCAGAACCTGACCAAGACCCGCTTCGCCCGTCACCCCGGGGAAGACATGGCGCGGCGCTGGCTGATGCGCAATATCCGGGTCGAGCTCAATCATGCCGATTACTGGGTGAACTGGAGCCGCGCCCATGGCGTGAGCCTGGAAGATCTGCAGGCGCAGCAAGTCCCACCGGAGCTGCACGCCCTGAGTCATTGGTGTTGGCACACCAGCTCCGCCGACTCATTGATCGTGGCGATCGCTGCGACCAACTACGCAATCGAGGGGGCCACGGGGGAGTGGTCGGCGCTGGTCTGCTCCTCCGGCGTGTATGCGGCGGCCTTTCCCGAAGAAGAGCGCAAGCGGGCGATGAAGTGGCTGAAAATGCATGCCCAGTACGACGATGCGCATCCTTGGGAGGCGCTGGAAATCATCTGTACCCTGGCTGGCATGAAGCCGAGCAAAGCCTTGCAGGGCGAGCTGCGCCAGGCGATCTGCAAGAGTTATGACTACATGTACCTGTTCCTGGAGCGTTGCATGCAACAGGAAAAGACCCCGGCGGCCCGTGAGCGGATGGCGCTGGTCGAAGGTTGAATGGCGGCCTCCGATGGAGGCGGCCCCAGCCATTCTCTCAGCCGGCCATCGCCAGGCGGTTGCGGCCTTCGCGCTTGGCCACATACAACGCGCTGTCCGCACGGCGCAGCAGGCTCTCGGCTGATTCCCCCGGCAGCAGGGTCGAGCAACCCAGGCTGACCGTCAGCTCGATCAACTTGCCATCCGCCCAGTAGTCCTTGGCCTGGGCCGCCTGGCGCAGCCGTTCTCCCACCATGGCGGCGGCATCGCGGCCGGTATTGGACAGCAGGATCAGGAACTCCTCACCGCCAAAACGAAACACCATGTCGACGTTGCGCAACTGCGCCTTGATGGCCGCGGCAACAGCCTTGAGCACTTCATCGCCGGCGCTGTGGCCGTGGTTGTCGTTGATTCTCTTGAAGTGATCGATATCCAGCATCAGCAGCGACAGTGGGTGCAGGTGGCGGCGGGCCATTTCGATTTCCCGTTGCAGCGTCTGGTCCATGGCGATCCGGTTGCCGGTATCGGTCAAAGGGTCGCGCAGGGCGCTACGGGTCGCGGCCCGATAGAGCAGGGCGTTGCGCATCGGATAAAGCAGGGTGGACAGCAGGGATTCCAGATGGCCCTGTTCCTGGTCGCTGAAACGCTGATTGCGCCGAAATACCAGCTCGCCCATGGTCTCGCCTTCATGGCTCAGGCTGTAGCTGATGGAGTGGTGGCCGCGCTGGCCGAACTCCAGGCGCAGGTCGCTGGGCTTGTGCTGGTAAACCAGGGCATCCAGGGGCACAAGGCGTTGGGTTTCGCGGAAGAACAGGCCGAGAATGCGTTGCGGTTCCAGGCTGGTCTGTAATTGCAGGCTCAGTTGCTGGCGCAACTGGACAAGGCTGACCGGGCGTTGCAGGAGTGGTGACTGCTGGCCAAAGCCCAGGCGTTGCAATTTGGCGCTATCGAAGTCAATTGCGTTGGTCTGGGTCGGTATTTTCATATGGCGTGAGCCCCTGGGCACGTAATGCAGTCTTGCTGGCTGGGTGAGAGCGGCTCATGGCTGCACGTCATACTGTTCCATCAGTCCCGTAGGACAAGCGATCACAGTCTAATCCGCTTTACGGGCCGTTATAAGCCCCGACTCGATCGTCGCTGAGTTTCGCCAATACACTGCCTATTTGAGGGAGATGAGAGCGAAAGTCATGCCATTCGCTTCATCCGAGTAAAATGCTTTTGAATTCAGCGGGTTGGCTGACAGTGCCAAGGCTTGGTGTGGCGCAGGGTGGCATTTGTCTGGCGATGACAGGGTGGAAGACTGCCAGGAAAGGAGTGCCACGACGGTATTCCGCCGCGGCCAAAGAACGGATTACTGGGCGTCGAATGCCTGGCCGTTGATCCCGGTACTGTCCGGCCCCATGAGGTACAGGTAGACCGGCATGATCTCCTCGGGGGCCGGGTTGTTGCTCGGGTTTTCCCCTGGATAGGCCTGGGCGCGCATGCTGGTGCGGGTGGCGCCCGGATTGACACTGTTGGCGCGCACCGGTGCGACACCGTCGACTTCGTCGGCCAGGGTTTGCATCAGGCCTTCGGTGGCGAACTTCGAAACGCCATAGGCACCCCAGTAGGCACGGCCCTTGCGGCCAACGCTGCTGGAGGTGAACACCACCGAGGCGTCCTGGGACAGCTTGAGCAGCGGCAGCAGGGTACTGGTCAGCATGAACATGGCGTTGACGTTGACTTGCATCACCCGCATGAAGTTCTCGCCCGACAGCTGTTCCAGCGGCGTGCGCGGACCAATGATCGAGGCATTGTGCAGCAGGCCATCGAGGTGACCGAACTCGGCTTCGACCATGGCGGCCAGCTCGTCGTACTGGTGCGGCAGGGCGGTTTCCAGGTTGAACGGAATCACCACCGGCTGAGGATGGCCGGCGGCTTCGATCTCGTCATAAACCTGGGTCAGGTTGGCTTCGGTCTTGCTCAGCAGCAATACGGTGGCGCCGTGGGCGGCGAAGGTCTTGGCGGCAGCGGCGCCGATGCCGCGGCCGGCGCCGGTGACCAGAATGACCCGATCCTTGAGCAGTTCGGGGCGGGCGGAATAATCAAACATAAAAACCTCGGGAAATCAGAAGCGAAAGCCTGGGCCGGTCAGCAGCTGCACAGCGCCTGGTCCAGGACCTGGCGCAGTTCCAGCGGATGGTCGACCACCACGTCGGCGCCCCAGTGCTTGGGATTGTCGTCCGGATGGATGTAACCGTAGGTCACGGCGGCGGTCCTGGTGCCTGCATCGCGGCCCGATTCGATGTCGCGCAGGTCGTCGCCGACGAACAGTACGCTGGCCGGGTCGAGGTCGAGCATCTTGCACGCCAGGATCAATGGTTCCGGATCGGGTTTGCTGTTCTTCACGTGATCCGGGCAGATCAGCAGGGCGGAACGTTCCGCCAGGCCCAACTGCTGCATGATTGGCTCGGCAAAGCGCACCGGCTTGTTGGTGACCACGCCCCAGAGCAGATTGGCCTTCTCGATATCGGCCAGCAGCTCGGCCATACCCTCGAACAGCTTGCTGTGCACTGCGCAATGCTTGAGGTAGCGCTCCAGAAACTCCAGGCGCAGCTCCTCGAAACCCGGAGATTCCGGGTCCATCGAGAAGGTCACGGCCACCATCGCCCGGGCGCCACCGGAGATTTCGTCACGGATATGTTTGTCCGCGATTGGCGCCAGGCCTCGGTCGGCGCGCATGGCCTGGCAGATGGCGATGAAGTCCGGCGCAGTGTCGAGCAGGGTGCCGTCCATGTCGAAGAGAACTGCTCTGATACGCATGGGCTTATTCCTCCCGCAGGGTCTGGATCATGTAGTTGACGTCGACGTCGGCGGCCAGCTTGTAGTGCTTGGTCAGCGGGTTGTAGGTCAGGCCGATGATGTCCTTGACGGTCAGGCCGGCGTCACGGCTCCAGGCGCCCAGTTCGGAAGGCCGGATGAATTTCTTGAAGTCATGGGTGCCGCGCGGCAGCAGCTTCATGATGTATTCGGCGCCGATGATGGCGAACAGATAGGCCTTCGGATTGCGATTGATGGTGGAGAAGAACACCTGGCCGCCGGGCTTGACCATGCGAAAGCACGCTCGGATCACCGAGGACGGGTCTGGTACGTGCTCGAGCATTTCCAGGCAGGTGACGACGTCGAACTGCTCGGGCATTTCCTCGGCCAGGGCTTCGGCGGTGATCTGCCGGTATTCGACGTTCACCCCTGACTCCAGTTGATGCAGCTGTGCCACTGCCAGCGGGGCCTCGCCCATGTCGATGCCGGTTACCGTGGCGCCGCGCTGGGCCATGGCTTCGCTGAGGATGCCGCCGCCGCAACCGACGTCGAGGACTTTCTTGCCGGCCAGGTTGACGCGTTCGTCAATCCAGTTGACCCGCAGCGGGTTGATATCGTGCAGCGGTTTGAATTCGCTCTCGCGGTCCCACCAGCGATGGGCGAGGGCTTCGAATTTGGCGATTTCGGCGTGGTCGACGTTACTCATGGGTAATCCTCTGAATCTGGAAAATTCTGGCTGTCGGTCTCGAGCCAGGGCTCGAGGGTTCCTGCTATTCGGTATGGCCGCTGATACGCCGGCCCCAGGCTGTCGCCGTGGCGTGCAGCTGTTGTTCGTCCAGGCGCGTCAGGCGCCGGTCGTCGAGCAATTGCTTGCCGGCGACCCAAAGGTGTTTCACGCAATCGCGGCCGGTGGCATATATAAGCTGCGAAACCGGGTCATAGATCGGTTGCTGCGCCAGGCCGGACAGGTCGAAGGCCACCAGGTCCGCGGCCTTGCCGAGTTCCAGCGAGCCGATCTCGCTCTCCAGGCCCAGGGCCCGCGCGCCGTTGAGGGTGGCCATGCGCAGCGCCTGGTGGGCATTCAGGGCGGTGGCCGAGCCTGCCACGGCCTTGGCCAGCAGTGCGGCGGTGCGGATTTCGCCGAGCAGGTCCAGGTCGTTGTTGCTGGCGGCCCCGTCGGTGCCTACCGCGACATTGACGCCAGCCTGCCACAGCCGTTCCACCGGGCAGAAGCCGCTGGCCAGTTTCAGGTTCGACTCCGGGCAATGAATGACATTGCTATTGGTTTCTACCAGCAAAGCCAGGTCGTCATCGCTGATTTGGGTCATGTGTACGGCCTGGAAGCGCGGCCCGAGCAGTCCCAGTCGCGCCAGGCGGGCCAGGGGCCGCTCGCCGTGCCGAGCGACGGCCTGTTCCACCTCGAAGGCGGTTTCATGGACATGCATATGAATGGAGGCATCGAGTTCTTCGGCAATGATCCGGATCTTCTCCAGGTTTTCGTCGCCGACCGTGTAGGGCGCGTGGGGGCCGAAGGTGATCTTGATGCGCGGATGATGCTTGAGATCGCTGAACAGCTCGACGCCCTGGCGGATGGCCTCGTCGGCGCTGTGGGCGCCCGGAATCGGAAAGTCGAGGACCGGAATGGCGATCTGCGCCCGAATGCCGCTGTTGTGCACGCGCTCGCTGGCAACCTTCGGAAAGAAGTACATGTCGGAAAAGCAGCTGATGCCGCCTTTGAGCTGTTCGGCGATGGCCAGGTCGGTACCGTCGCGGACGAAGGCTTCATCGACCCATTTGGCTTCGGCGGGCCAGATGTGGTTCTCCAGCCAGGTCATCAATGGCAGATCGTCGGCCAGGCCGCGGAACAGGGTCATCGCCGCGTGGCCGTGGGCGTTGATCAGGCCAGGGCTGAGCAGCATGCCCGGCAACTCGCGGACCTCGGCCGCCTGCAGCTTCAAGGCCGCGGTGCGCGGGCCGATGAACACGATGCGGCCGTCGCGGATACCCAGGCCGTGCTCCTTGAGCACCACGCCGGCCGGTTCAACAGGCACCAGCCAGGTCGGCAACAGGAGTAGGTCGAGCGCAACGACAGGGTTCGGCATCGAAGATCGGTTCCAGGGCGTTTGTGGAGGATGGCGAAGTATACCCGAGCGTCTTCGCCGGGGGCTCGCTATAATCGGCCGCTTTTGTTCATGAGTGCGGGGTGAGGGATGCGCGATCGACTGTTGGCAGCGGAGAAGGTGAAGGCCATCGATTGGCGGGATGACGCCCTGTATCTGCTCGATCAGCGTATTTTGCCCTTCGAAGAAAACTGGATCGCCTACACCAGTGCAGCCGGCGTCGCACAGGCCATTCGCGAAATGGTAGTGCGTGGCGCGCCGGCGATCGGTATCAGTGCCGCGTATGGCGTGGTCCTGGCGGCGCGCGCGCGTTTTGCCGCCGGCGGTGACTGGCAGGCGGCGATGGAAGAAGACTTCGCTCTGCTCGCCGATTCGCGCCCGACCGCGGTCAATCTGTTCTGGGCGCTGAACCGCATGCGTGAACGCCTGGAGCGCCTCAAGGGCCACGTCGACCCGCTGGCGGTGCTGGAGGCGGAAGCCCTGGCCATTCATGAAAGCGACCGCGAAGCCAACCTGACCATGGCCCAGCTGGGTGTCGACCTGATTCGCCGGCATCAGGGCAATGCCCAGGCCATCCTGACCCACTGCAACACCGGCGCCCTGGCGACTGGCGGCTTCGGAACGGCCCTGGGGGTGATTCGCGGGGCCTTTATCGAAGGTATGGTCGAGCGGGTGTATGCCAATGAAACCCGTCCCTGGCTGCAAGGCTCGCGGCTGACTGCCTGGGAGCTGGCCAACGAAGGCATCCCGGTGACCCTGAATGCCGACTCCGCTGCCGCGCACATCATGAAAACCAAGGGCGTGACCTGGGTGATCGTTGGCGCCGACCGCATTACCGCCAATGGCGATGTGGCGAACAAGATCGGCACCTATCAGCTGGCGGTCAATGCAATGCACCACGGCGTGCGTTTCATGGTGGTCGCACCGAGTTCGACCATCGACATGGCCCTGGCCAGTGGCGAAGACATTCCGATCGAGGAGCGTGATGGCAAGGAGCTGCTCGAGGTCGGCGGCAAGCGGGTAGGGGCGGATGTGGAGGCCTACAACCCGGTATTCGACGTCACCCCGGCGGACCTGATCGACGCCATCGTCACCGAGAAAGGCATAGTCGAGCGTCCCGACACCGCGAAAATGGCCCAATTGATGTGCCGCAAGCGCTTGCACTGAGATCGTTTTGCAAAAGGTTTCGCTGACGGCTGCCGTGGGGTGGTCGTCAGTCCGGGAAAAAATCCGCATTTACGCGCGAATTCAGCCTCTGAGCTTCTCTCGTCTCTTATCAGCCTGTCACCGGTCAACTAACTATGCTCCATGCGCATCAGGGGGATAGGTGCGTGGCGGCGATTGTGATAACATCCGGCGGTTTCCAAGGTGGTCCGAAGTGACCGCCTTCACTGCGCAAATCCATGGCATAACTTGTTGATTTGTCGTAAGTCGGTGCATGGCACTAGGCCTGCAGCGGCGAGCTTCGTTCGTCCCATATGGATGTGACGAAGTTTCACCAGAAAAAGGAATCAGGCTTCTCATGGGCGAACTGGCCAAAGAAATCCTCCCGGTCAATATCGAAGACGAGCTGAAACAGTCCTATCTCGACTACGCGATGAGCGTAATCGTCGGGCGGGCACTGCCTGATGCGCGCGATGGCTTGAAGCCCGTGCACCGGCGTGTGCTGTACGCGATGAGCGAGCTCGGTAACGACTGGAACAAGCCGTACAAGAAATCTGCCCGTGTTGTCGGTGACGTGATCGGTAAGTATCACCCGCACGGTGATACCGCGGTGTACGACACCATCGTTCGTATGGCCCAGCCATTCTCCCTGCGCTACCTGCTGGTAGACGGCCAGGGTAACTTCGGTTCGGTCGACGGCGACAACGCGGCGGCCATGCGATACACCGAAGTGCGCATGACCAAGCTGGCACACGAGCTGCTGGCCGACCTGCACAAGGAAACCGTGGACTGGGTGCCGAACTACGACGGCACCGAACTGATCCCCGCGGTCATGCCGACCAAGATCCCCAACCTGCTGGTCAACGGTTCCAGCGGTATTGCCGTGGGCATGGCGACCAACATTCCGCCGCACAACCTCGGCGAAGTCATCGACGGTTGCCTGGCCCTGATCGACAACCCGGAGCTGACCGTCGATGAGCTGATGCAGCACATCCCGGGCCCGGACTTCCCGACCGCGGCGATCATCAACGGTCGTGAAGGCATCATCGAAGCCTACCGTACCGGTCGCGGGCGCATTTACATGCGTGCCCGCTCGATCATCGAGGACATCGACAAGGTCGGCGGCCGCCAGCAGATCGTCATCACCGAGCTGCCTTACCAACTGAACAAGGCGCGCCTGATCGAGAAGATCGCCGAGCTGGTCAAGGAGAAGAAGCTCGAAGGCATCACCGAGCTGCGCGACGAGTCCGACAAGGACGGTATGCGCGTGGTGATCGAGCTGCGCCGTGGCGAAGTGCCGGAGGTGATCCTCAACAACCTCTACGCCCAGACCCAGCTGCAGAGCGTGTTCGGTATCAACATCGTTGCGCTGATCGACGGTCGTCCGCGGATCCTCAACCTGAAGGACTTGCTGGAAGCCTTCGTGCGTCACCGCCGTGAAGTGGTGACCCGTCGTACCGTGTTCGAACTGCGCAAGGCTCGTGAGCGTGGCCATATTCTCGAAGGCCAGGCCGTTGCCCTGTCGAACATCGACCCGGTCATCGCCCTGATCAAGGCATCGCCGACCCCGTCTGAAGCCAAGGAAGCGCTGATCAGCACGCCTTGGGAATCCAGCGCGGTGATGACCATGGTCGAGCGTGCCGGCGCGGATTCCTGCCGTCCGGAGAACCTCGATCCACAATACGGTCTGCGCGACGGCAAGTACTTCCTGTCGCCGGAGCAGGCGCAAGCCATCCTGGAATTGCGTCTGCACCGCCTGACCGGCCTCGAGCATGAAAAGCTGCTGGCCGAGTACCAGGAGATCCTCAACCAGATCGGCGAGCTGATCCGCATCCTCAACAGCGCCACGCGCCTGATGGAAGTGATCCGCGAAGAGCTGGAAGTGATTCGCGCCGAATACGGCGATGTGCGTCGCACCGAGATCCTCGATGCCCGTCTCGACCTGACCCTGGGCGACATGATCCCGGAAGAAGAACGTGTCGTGACCATTTCCCACGGCGGCTATGCCAAGACCCAGCCGCTGGCTGCTTACCAGGCCCAGCGTCGTGGCGGCAAAGGCAAGTCGGCAACCGGCGTCAAGGATGAGGACTACATCGCTCACCTGCTGGTGGCCAACAGTCACACCACGCTGTTGCTGTTCTCCAGCAAGGGCAAGGTCTACTGGCTGAAAACCTACGAAATCCCCGAGGCGTCCCGTGCCGCCCGCGGTCGTCCGCTGGTCAACCTGCTGCCGCTGGATGACGGTGAATACATCACCACCATGCTGCCGGTCGAGGAATACACCGAGGGTCACTACATCTTCATGGCGACCGCCAACGGCACCGTGAAGAAGACCCCGCTGGAATCCTTCAGCCGTCAGCGCAGCGTCGGTCTGATCGCGCTGGAACTGGACGAGGGCGATGTGCTGATTTCCGCCGCGATCACCGATGGCGAGCGCGAAGTCATGCTGTTCTCCGATGGCGGCAAGGTGACTCGCTTCAAGGAGTCCGACGTTCGTGCCATGGGCCGTACTGCCCGTGGTGTGCGCGGCATGCGTCTGCCGGAAGGGCAGAAGCTGATCTCCATGCTGATCCCGGAAGAAGGCAGCCAGATCCTCACCGCTTCGGCGCGGGGTTATGGCAAGCGCACGGCGATCACCGAGTTCCCTGAATACAAGCGTGGCGGTCAAGGCGTTATCGCCATGGTCAGCAACGAGCGCAATGGTCGCTTGGTCGGAGCGGTCCAGGTGCTCGACGGCGAGGAAATCATGCTGATTTCCGACCAGGGCACCCTGGTGCGCACCCGGGTCGATGAAGTGTCCAGCCTGGGCCGTAACACCCAGGGCGTGACCTTGATCAAGCTGGCCAGCGACGAAACGCTGGTAGGCCTGGAGCGGGTTCAGGAACCGTCCGAAGTCGAAGGCGACGAATTGGAAGACGAAGATGGCGAGGTGCTCGAGGGCGCCGTGCTGGATGCGGCGACCGACTCGGATGATGCCGTCGAAGGCCAGCAGGCTGACGCCGCAGGCGAAGAAGAGTCGCAAGACTAAATAAATCGTAGCAGGGCAGAGTGTTTGCTCTGTCCGCTACCGTGAATGCATAGCGAGAGTGGATGTGAGCAAACGAGCCTATAACTTCTGCGCAGGTCCCGCTGCGCTACCTGAAGCTGTCCTGTTGCGTGCCCAGGCCGAATTGCTGGATTGGCATGGCAAGGGCCTGTCGGTCATGGAGATGAGCCATCGCAGCGATGAGTTCGTCTCCATCGCCACCAAGGCCGAGCAGGATCTGCGTGATCTGCTGAATATCCCCTCGAACTATAAAGTGCTGTTTCTGCAAGGCGGCGCCAGCCAGCAATTTGCTCAGATCCCGCTGAACCTGTTGCCGGAAAATGGCACGGCCGACTATATCGACACCGGTATCTGGTCGCAGAAAGCCATTGAAGAAGCCTCGCGCTACGGCCATGTCAATGTGGCTGCCACCGCCAAGCCTTACGATTACTTCGCCATCCCTGGCCAGAACGAATGGCAGCTGTCGAAAGACGCGGCCTACGTGCACTACGCGCCGAACGAAACCATCGGTGGCCTGGAATTCCAGTGGATCCCGGAAACCGGCGACGTTCCGCTGGTGGCCGACATGTCTTCCGACATCCTCTCGCGCCCTGTGGATATCTCCCGTTTCGGCATGATCTATGCCGGCGCGCAGAAAAACATCGGCCCGAGCGGCATCCTGGTCAATATCGTTCGCGAGGACCTGCTGGGTCGCGCGCGCGCACTGTGCCCGACCATGCTCGATTACAAGGTCGCGGCGGACAACGGCTCGATGTACAACACTCCGCCGACTCTGGCCTGGTACCTGTCCGGCCTGGTGTTCGAGTGGCTCAAGGAGCAAGGTGGGGTGGAAGCCATCGCTAAGCTCAATGACGTCAAACAGCGCACCCTGTACGACTTCATCGACGCCAGCGGCCTGTACAGCAACCCGATCAACAAGTCGGACCGTTCGTGGATGAACGTGCCGTTCCGCCTGGCCGATGACCGTCTGGACAAGCCGTTCCTGGCCGGCGCCGACGCGCGTGGTCTGCTGAACCTCAAGGGGCACCGTTCGGTAGGCGGCATGCGCGCCTCCATCTACAACGCCGTCGACATCAATGCGGTCAATACGCTGGTGGCGTACATGGCAGAGTTCGAGAAGGAACACGGCTAATGTCTGAGCAAGAACTCAAGGCACTTCGCCTGCGCATCGACGCTCTGGACGAGAAAGTCCTGGAGCTGATCAGTGAGCGCGCGCGCTGCGCCCAGGAAGTCGCGCGAGTAAAGATGGCCTCGCTGGCCGAAGGCGAAGTGCCGGTGTTCTATCGTCCTGAGCGTGAAGCTCAGGTGCTCAAACGGGTGATGGAGCGCAATCAGGGGCCGTTGGGCAACGAAGAGATGGCGCGGCTGTTCCGTGAAATCATGTCGTCCTGTCTGGCGCTCGAGCAGCCGCTGAAAGTGGCTTACCTCGGTCCGGAAGGTACCTTCACCCAGGCCGCGGCCATGAAGCACTTCGGTCACGCGGTGATCAGCAAGCCAATGGCGGCGATCGACGAAGTGTTCCGTGAGGTGGCGGCGGGAGCGGTGAACTTTGGCGTGGTGCCTGTGGAAAACTCCACCGAGGGTGCGGTCAACCACACCCTCGACAGTTTCCTGGAGCACGACATGGTGATCTGCGGCGAGGTTGAGCTGCGTATCCACCACCATCTGCTGGTCGGTGAAAACACCAAGACCGACAGCATCAGCCGCATCTACTCCCATGCCCAGTCCCTGGCGCAGTGCCGCAAGTGGCTGGATGCCCATTATCCGAATGTCGAGCGGGTGGCGGTTTCCAGCAACGCCGAGGCGGCCAAGCGGGTCAAGGGCGAGTGGAACTCGGCGGCCATCGCCGGCGATATGGCAGCGAGCCTGTATGGCTTGACCCGTCTGGCCGAGAAAA
Source organism: Pseudomonas sp. LAMO17WK12:I10 (assembly GCF_900215185.1). Lineage (NCBI taxonomy): Bacteria > Pseudomonadati > Pseudomonadota > Gammaproteobacteria > Pseudomonadales > Pseudomonadaceae > Pseudomonas > Pseudomonas sp. LAMO17WK12:I10. Next base: position 55,993 of record NZ_OBDX01000018.1, read on the forward strand.
TCGAGGATCGCCCGGACAACTCCACGCGCTTCCTGATGATCGGCAACCAGGAAGTGCCGCCGACCGGTGACGACAAGACCTCGATCATCGTTTCCATGAGCAACAAGCCCGGCGCTCTGCATGAGCTGCTGGTGCCGTTCCATGACAACGGTATCGATCTGACGCGTATCGAAACCCGGCCTTCGCGCAGCGGCAAGTGGACCTATGTGTTCTTCATCGACTTCGTCGGCCACCATCGCGATCCACTGATCAAGGGTGTGCTGGAAAAGATCAGTCAGGAAGCAGTGGCACTCAAGGTGCTGGGTTCCTACCCGAAAGCGGTTCTCTGAGGCTTTAACAATGAGTGGCGACTTCCTCGCTCTGGCTCAGCCAGGCGTGCAACAACTTTCGCCTTACGTTCCGGGCAAGCCCGTGGACGAACTGGCACGCGAGCTGTATATCGATCCGGCGAAAATCGTCAAGCTGGCGAGTAACGAAAATCCGCTGGGCGCCAGTCCCAAGGCGCTGGCGGCGATTCGCGAAGAGCTGGCCGAGCTGACCCGCTATCCGGATGGTAATGGTTTTGCGCTTAAGACCCTGCTGGCCGAGCGCTGTGGCGTCGAGCTGGCGCAGGTCACCCTGGGCAATGGTTCCAACGACATCCTGGAGTTGGTCGCCCGCGCCTATCTGGCGCCTGGCCTGAATGCGGTGTTCAGCGAACACGCCTTTGCGGTCTATCCGATCGTTACCCAGGCCGTGGGCGCCGAAGCTCGAGTGATTCCGGCCAAGGACTGGGGCCATGACTTGCCGGCCATGCTGCAGGCCATCGATGCCGATACCCGAGTGGTCTTTATCGCCAACCCGAACAATCCGACCGGCACCTGGTTCAGCGCCGAGGCGCTGGACGATTTCCTCCAGGACGTACCGGCGCATGTGCTGGTGGTGCTGGACGAGGCTTACATCGAATACGCCGAAGGCAGCGACCTGCCGGATGGCCTGGATTTCCTGGCCGCCTATCCGAACCTGCTGGTTTCGCGAACCTTCTCCAAGGCCTATGGCCTGGCTGCGTTGCGCGTGGGTTATGGCTTGTCGACTCCGACCGTTGCCGATGTGCTCAATCGCGTTCGCCAGCCCTTCAACGTCAACAGCCTGGCCCTGGCGGCGGCGTGTGCGGCGTTGCAGGACACCGATTACCTGGCCGAGAGTCGTCGCTTGAACGAGGCGGGCATGCATCAGCTGGAAGCCGGCTTCCGGGAGCTGGGCCTGAGCTGGATCGCTTCCAGGGGCAACTTCATTGCGGTGGATGTCGGGCGGGTTGCCGCGCCGGTGTTCCAGGGTTTGTTGCGTGAAGGGGTAATCGTGCGTCCGGTGGCCAACTATGGCATGCCGAATCACCTGCGCGTGACCATTGGCCTGCCGGCTGAAAACACCCGTTTCCTCGAGGCTTTGGCCAAGGTTCTGGCTCGTGGTTGATGTCATTCCAGTGCAACCTGCGGTGCCTATGATCGGTCGCCTGGTGGTGGTCGGTCTGGGACTGATCGGCGGTTCCTTTGCCAAGGGGCTGCGTGAAAGTGGCGTATGTCGCGAAGTGGTCGGTGTCGATCTCGATCCACAATCGCGCAAGCTGGCCGTTGAGTTGGGTGTGGTGGATCGCTGTGAAGAAGACCTGGCGCTGGCGTGCCAGGGCGCTGACGTGATCCAGCTGGCGGTGCCGATTCTGGCCATGGAAAAGCTACTGGCGATTCTGGCTGGCATGGATCTGGGGCAGGCGATCCTGACCGATGTCGGCAGCGCCAAGGGCAATGTAGTGCGGGCGGCGACCGAGGCCTTTGGTGGCATGCCGCCGCGCTTCGTCCCGGGGCATCCGATCGCTGGTTCCGAACAGAGCGGGGTGGAAGCCGCCAATGGCCAGTTGTTCCGTCGCCATAAGGTGATACTGACTCCGCTGGAGCAGACCGACCCGGTAGCGCTGGCGGTGGTCGACAAGCTCTGGCGAGAGCTGGGGGCGGATGTCGAGCATATGCAGGTCGAGCGCCACGATGAGGTGCTGGCCGCGACCAGTCATCTGCCGCACTTGCTGGCGTTTGGTCTGGTCGATTCGTTGGCCCAGCGCAGTGAAAATCTGGACATCTTCCGCTACGCTGCGGGCGGTTTCCGTGATTTCACGAGAATCGCCGGTAGTGATCCGGTCATGTGGCACGACATCTTCCTCGCCAATCGCGAAGCTGTCCTGCGCACACTCGATACATTTCGCAATGACCTCGACGCCTTGCGCGACGCGGTTGATGCAGGGGATGGGCACCAGTTGTTGGGCGTATTCACTCGCGCCCGGGTTGCTCGCGAGCATTTCAGTAAAATCCTGGCCCGTCGGGCCTATGTGGACGCTATGAACTCCAATAACCTGATTTTCCTGGCAAATCCTAGTGGCCGCCTGACTGGGCGGATTCGTGTACCAGGCGACAAGTCGATTTCTCACCGTTCGATCATGCTCGGCTCCCTGGCTGAAGGTACTACCGAAGTCGAAGGCTTCCTCGAGGGCGAGGACGCCCTGGCGACGCTGCAGGCTTTCCGTGACATGGGCGTGGTGATCGAAGGTCCGCACCATGGTCGCGTGACCATCCATGGCGTCGGCCTGCATGGCTTGAAGCCTGCTCCGGGCCCGATCTACCTGGGCAACTCCGGCACCTCGATGCGTCTGCTGTCCGGTCTGCTGGCCGCGCAGAGTTTCGATAGTGTGCTGACAGGCGACGCGTCGCTGTCCAAGCGTCCGATGAATCGCGTAGCCAATCCGCTGCGCGAGATGGGGGCGGCCATTGAAACCGCAGCGGAAGGGCGTCCGCCGATGACCATCCGTGGTGGCCACAAGCTCAAGGGCTTGACTTACACCATGCCAATGGCCAGTGCCCAGGTTAAGTCCTGCCTGCTGTTGGCTGGCCTGTACGCCGAAGGCAAGACCACTGTGACCGAGCCTGCGCCAACCCGCGATCACACCGAGCGCATGTTGCGCGGCTTCGGTTACCCGGTGGCGGTCGACGGCGCCACGGCTTCGGTCGAGTCCGGCGGCAAGCTGCAGGCGACCCATATCGAAGTGCCTGCGGATATCTCCTCGGCGGCCTTCTTCCTGGTGGCTGCGTCCATCGCCGAAGGTTCCGAGCTGGTGCTCGAGCATGTTGGTATCAACCCGACTCGCACCGGGGTAATCGATATCCTGCGCCTGATGGGGGCTGATATCAGTCTGGAAAACCAGCGTGAGGTCGGCGGCGAACCTGTGGCGGACCTGCGGGTTCGCGCGGCGAAGCTCAAGGGGATCGAGATTCCGGAGGAGCTGGTCCCGCTGGCGATCGACGAATTCCCGGTGCTATTCGTTGCCGCAGCCTGCGCCGAAGGGCGTACCGTGCTGCGTGGCGCCGAAGAGCTGCGGGTCAAGGAGTCCGACCGCATCCAGGTGATGGCCGATGGTTTGCTGGCCCTGGGCGTCAAGTGCGAGCCGACGCCGGACGGTATCATCATCGATGGCAGCCAGATTGGCGGCGGCGAAGTGCACGGGCATGGCGATCACCGTATCGCCATGGCTTTCAGCGTGGCTTCATTGCGTGCCAATGCGCCAATCCGCATCCATGACTGCGCTAACGTTGCCACGTCCTTCCCGAACTTCCTTGCGCTATGTGCACAAGTCGGCATTCGTGTTGCGCAAGAGGCCCAGTCGTGAACATCAAGGCGCCAGTCATCACCATCGATGGGCCAAGCGGCTCGGGCAAGGGCACCATTGCCGGGATTCTGGCCAAGCGCCTGGGCTGGTGCCTGCTGGATTCCGGTGCCCTGTACCGCTTGCTGGCTTTTGCCGCGCGCAATCATGGTGTCGACCTGACCAATGAGGAGTCGCTGAAACTGCTGGCGGCTCATCTGGATGTGCAATTCGTCGGAGCGACCGAAGGTCATCCGCAACGCATCATTCTGGAAGGTGATGACGTCACCGACGACTTGCGCAACGAGCAGGTCGGCGCCTGGGCCTCCCAGGTTGCGGCGCTGCCGGCCGTGCGCGATGCGCTGCTGCAGCGTCAGCGGGCTTTTCAGGAGCCGCCGGGGCTGGTGGCTGATGGGCGCGACATGGGGACAGTGGTATTTCCCGATGCGCCCCTGAAGATATTCCTCACCGCAAGTGCCGAGGAGCGCGCGCGTCGTCGCTACTTGCAGTTGAAGGGAAAAGTCGATGGTGTTAGTCTGTCGAGTCTGCTAGATGAGATTCGTGCGCGCGATGAGCGTGACACCCAGCGAGCAGTCGCCCCGCTCAAACCGGCGGTTGACGCGATACAACTGGATTCCACGGAGTTGTCCATCGAGCAGGTGCTGGAACGCATCCTGAGCGAAATCGCCATTCGCGATATCACCGGGTGACCAAGGAGGAGCGCAGGGGACCAGTCATAGTCCTGCGGTCCTTCTTTTATATGAACGTAACCCACATTGTCTGGGATGTGGCAGATGGGCGTATTCTTCGCCCTTATCAACAGGAATTAAAATGAGCGAAAGCTTTGCGGAACTCTTTGAAGAAAGCCTAAAAACCCTGAACCTTCAGGCAGGCTCCATCATCACCGGTGTTATCGTCGACATCGACTACCAAGCGCGTTGGGTAACCGTTCACGCTGGTCTGAAGTCTGAAGCGCTGATCCCGCTTGAGCAGTTCTACAACGATGCTGGCGAACTGTCCATCAATGTTGGTGATGAAGTTCACGTTGCTCTGGATTCGGTTGAAGACGGCTTTGGCGAAACCAAGCTGTCCCGTGAAAAAGCCAAGCGCGCTGAATGCTGGATCGTTCTGGAAGCAGCCTTCGCAGCCGAAGAAGTGGTCAAGGGCGTTATCAACGGTAAGGTTAAAGGCGGCTTCACTGTCGACGTTAACGGCATCCGTGCGTTCCTGCCAGGTTCTCTGGTTGACGTCCGTCCAGTGCGCGACACTACGCACCTGGAAGGCAAAGAGCTCGAGTTTAAAGTCATCAAACTCGACCAGAAGCGCAACAACGTTGTCGTTTCCCGCCGTAGCGTCCTCGAAGCCGAGAACTCCGCTGAGCGTGAAGCTCTGCTGGAATCCCTGCAGGAAGGTCAGCAAGTCAAAGGTATCGTCAAAAACCTCACCGATTACGGCGCATTCGTCGATCTGGGTGGCGTCGATGGCCTGCTGCACATTACCGATATGGCTTGGAAGCGCATCAAGCATCCTTCCGAAATCGTCAACGTTGGCGACGAGATCGATGTCAAGGTTCTGAAGTACGATCGCGAGCGCAATCGTGTTTCCCTGGGCCTGAAGCAGCTGGGCGAAGATCCATGGGTTGCTATCAAAGCCCGTTACCCAGAGAGCACTCGCGTTACCGCTCGTGTAACCAACCTGACCGACTACGGCTGCTTCGCTGAGCTGGAAGAAGGTGTTGAAGGTCTGGTACACGTTTCGGAAATGGACTGGACCAACAAGAACATCCATCCTTCGAAAGTCGTACAAGTCGGCGACGAAGTGGAAGTTATGGTTCTGGACATCGACGAAGAGCGTCGTCGTATCTCCCTGGGTATCAAACAGTGCAAATCTAACCCATGGGAAGATTTCTCTGGCCAGTTCAACAAGGGCGATAAAATCTCCGGCACCATCAAGTCGATCACCGATTTCGGTATCTTCATTGGTCTGGACGGTGGCATCGACGGTCTGGTTCACCTGTCCGACATCTCCTGGAACGAAGTGGGCGAAGAAGCCGTACGCCGCTTCAAGAAGGGCGACGAGCTGGACACCGTTATCCTGTCGGTTGACCCAGAGCGTGAGCGCATCTCCCTGGGTATCAAGCAACTGGAAAGCGATCCGTTCTCCGAGTACGTTCAAGAGAACGACAAGGGTGCAATCGTTAAGGGTGTTGTGAAAGAAGTTGACGCCAAAGGCGCCATCATCACCCTGGCCAACGATATCGAAGCGACTCTGAAAGCCTCCGAAATCAGCCGTGACCGCATCGAAGATGCTCGTAACGTCCTGAAAGAAGGCGAAGAAGTAGAAGCCAAGATCATCAGCGTTGACCGTAAGAGCCGTGTAATCCAGCTCTCGATCAAGTCGAAAGACGTTGAAGACGAGAAAGAAGCTATCCAGAGCCTGCGCGACAAGCCAGCTGCTTCGGATATCGCTGCTGGTCCTACCACTCTGGGCGACCTGCTGCGTGCACAGATGGAAAAGCAGAACTAAGTTCTGTCAGGCCATAGAAAAAGGGCGACTTCGGTCGCCCTTTTTTGTGCCTGTGATTTGGGTTCTGGCTTGCATCTGTCAAGGAAGGGAAACCAATAGAGTCATTCGAGTGTCTATTTTCTTAAGCGGATCAATAACCTATTCAGGGCTAGGCTTATTTGAGCTGAGTGATGGTGGGCGATTGCCCGTATAAGGAAGTAGATGAAAAATCTCATCGTGATTTTCGCGGTTCTAGTTTTGGTGGGCTGTACGACCAATGCCAAGGTCCATGCGGTCCGTGGTGTCAGCGGCATCGAGATCGACTGCTCCGGTCTTGGGGGTGGATGGGGCAAGTGCTACAAGCGTGCCGAGCGTGAATGCAAGGGGGATGGCTATAAGGTCATCACCAGGTCCAGTGATGCCAAGGACGAGGAGGGTGACTATCCCTTTGGCTGGAATCCTGCGGGTTACCTCACTCGGACCATGCTTGTCATATGCCGCTAGTAGGATGGCGTGGTGGGAGGTCAAATTGCTGCGGAGTTTTTGTTTTAGGCGCTGTTGAATGCCTTCGTTTATGGTGTTTTCGCAAGGGGGGAGATAAGTCAATGCTTGGGCTGTTCAAAATCTCCCGGCCGTGCTAAAACCTTTGAAGCGCTTATCTAGCTGCTTGAAAAAGAAGGGAAAAATATGACGAAGTCGGAGTTGATCGAACGAATTGTCACCCATCAAGGGCTGCTCTCATCCAAGGATGTGGAGCTGGCCATCAAGACCATGCTTGAGCAAATGTCCCAATGCCTGGCAACCGGAGATCGCATCGAGATTCGGGGCTTTGGTAGCTTCTCTCTGCACTATCGTGCACCGCGCGTAGGTCGCAATCCGAAGACAGGTCAGTCTGTCAGTTTGGATGGCAAGTTCGTTCCACATTTCAAGCCGGGCAAAGAGCTTCGGGATCGTGTGAATGAGGAAGAGGAGGAGGTGTGATGTTTTTTGCGGGAGGGATCATATGCGTACTTTGAGGCGTGTGCTGCTCGCGATTGTTTTTTTTGCTTTTGCCTTGTCGATTCTCATTTTTGTGTTGGAGAACCAGGAGGCTGTTGTATTGAGCTTTCTGGGTCGCTCTATTTCTGCATTTCCTGTTTCTATCTACATTATATTTTCATTGTTGATTGGTATGATTTTTGGTCCATTGTTAAGGGCTGTGCTCAAGGGTGGGCAAAAAAAATAGTGGTTGCCTGTAGTGCGGCTATGGTGTCAAAGACTGGCTAGCATGAGGAGATTTTCTTGGATGTCTGGTATGGGATTGTTGGCGCATTTTTGAGTCAGGGTGTTTAATTAAAAGGTTGATTTGCATGCAGGGCGACTTGATGGTGAGCAAGAAAGATGAAGAGGTGGATCTGCAGGAGCTTGTTCGGGTTCTTTGGGATAAAAAGGCTTGGATACTGATTTTTACGTTACTGTCGGTGCTATTTGCCGCAGCCTTTGCCTTTTTGAGTAAACCTGAGTATGAAGCCAAAGGATATGTGGTGCCTCCAACTCAGAAAGATATAGAAAATTTTAACTATGGTCGAACTAAGGATTCTCAGTTAACCCCTTATACTATTAAAGATGTATATGGTGTATTTATTTCCTATTTTCAGTCTGAGTCGCTCCGGCAAGATTTTTTTAACAACGTCTATCTGCCTTCTTTGAGTGAGGAGGAGCGCCAAGGGGCGCAAGATGGATTGTATTCAGGCTTTTCCAAAAGGTTGAGCATCACTCTGCCAGGCAAGGATTTTGCTGATCGTTATTCCATTACTGCGCGCAGTGACAGTCCTGCTCAATCTGTAGAGTGGGTTCACCAATATGTAGCTCGTGCCAGTGATCTGGCAAAGCAGGAGCTATTGGCCAACGTAAGGCGTGAGGCTGAGGTGGGGGCGCGAAACGTCGAGCAGCAGATTGCAGCATTGCGTGATGTTAGCCAGAAAGAGCGGGAGGACTCTATTGTTAGGCTTCAGGAGGCATTACAAGTTGCGGAAGCATTGGGGCTTGAAAAGCCGTTGATCATAACAGGAAACTCGGCCATCGAGGTTGCTGGCAATATAGCGGGCCAACCTGCTTATATGCGCGGGGCCAAGGCTTTGAAGGCTGAGATTGAAAATATGGAGTTGCGCAAATCCGATGACCCCTTTATTGGTCGTTTGCGTGAGTTGCAAGGTAAGTATGACTTTTATAAAGGGATTGAGGTCAAAGTTGGTGATGTGTCTGTCTATCGAATGGATGGCGGTATTGCTCGATATGACACGCCGGTAAAGCCGGTGAAATCCATGATTCTTGCATTGGGGTTGCTGATCGGCTTGGTCGGGAGTAGTGGGCTGGTGCTTGTTGTTTATTTGATAGCTAGAGGTCGGTCTGCTGTGTCCTCCTGAGAAAGATTGTTTCAGCTTTGGCGTGTGTGGGCACTGAGTTGGCTATGTTTTCAGGTTGGACTGTGACGCCCGCGTTCAGAAGCTACTGAGGCTGCCTCAGGTTTTTTGCTTGACGGGCTTGACATTTCTTTGGCGTGAGCTCAGCTCATGCATCGATGCTGCCTTGCGAAAAGGCTTCCAGTGGCTATCGGCTCAGGTGTTTTTCTTCTTTTACGGGCAGGTCGGTAGTGATTTTCCCGGTTCGAGGCCTCACTTTGGCGCTTCTAGCACCATAAAAAACTTGGCTTGGCGCCCAGAATTGCTCAGTCAGTTCAGGCATAATGGTCATTATGATGCTGGAGGATGGCGGGGCTGAAGGTTACTCGCTTCAAATTTCGTGTTGAATGCATTTGTGGCTCTATTAGGTAATCTGTAGTGGCTAAATAGTGGCTGCTGGGCGCTTTCTGTTGGTATCTGCGAAAAGCTCTGCTTGTGAGGCATCGTTCACTGGGCGTATCTGAATAATGTATTATGTCCTGTGATATGTCTGCGATTGGTGCGGAATCGTCCGATCTTATGTGGTTCGATAGGTCAGGCAATGGTGTGGCGGTAATAAAGCTTCAGGCTGAACTGCTGAATAAATAATGATATGGAATCATTGGTAATCTAATGACTTTAAAGATCTTGAGTGTTTTCGGGACGCGGCCGGAAGCCATAAAAATGGCACCACTGGCTTTGGCATTGCGTGCGGATGAGCGTTTTGACGCAAAAATCTGTGTCACGGGTCAGCATCGCGAAATGCTCGATCAAGTGCTGGAGTTATTCGAGCTTGAGCCGGACTTCGATCTAAATATCATGAAGCCAGGCCAAGACCTTACCGATGTAACCACATGTATTCTACAGGGAATGAAGGGTGTATTTGCCACTTATAAGCCGGATATCATTCTGGTGCATGGTGATACAGCAACTACTTTCGCAACAACCCTCGCAGCTTATTATCATCAGATCCCTGTAGCGCATATCGAGGCAGGGCTGCGTACAGGCAATCTTTATTCGCCGTGGCCGGAAGAGGCTAATCGGAAGTTGACAGGGGCTTTGGCGCGCCTTCACTTCGCGCCTACCCAAAAATCCGAACAGAATCTGTTGCAGGAAGGGGTGCCTCCGGAGTCGGTTTATGTAACTGGCAATACTGTTATTGATGCCTTGCTCAATGTTGTTGAAAAGCTCGGATCTAACACTAGGCTGAATCAGCAGTTTTCGGAGCAGTTCAAGTTTCTTTCAACAGAACGCCGCTTGATTCTTGTGACGGGGCATCGCCGCGAAAGCTTTGGTGATGGGTTTGAAAGAATCTGTATGTCACTGGCTTCTATTGCTCGTGAATTTGATGATGTTGAAATTGTTTATCCTGTGCACTTGAATCCTAATGTGCGCGAACCTGTTAATCGTTTGCTGTCTGGTATCGATAATATTCATCTCATCGAACCATTGGATTATCTTCCTTTCGTCTATTTGATGAACCGTTCCTACTTGATTCTGACGGACTCCGGCGGTGTGCAGGAGGAGGCTCCGTCCCTGGGTAAGCCAGTGCTAGTTATGCGTGATACTACTGAGCGCCCGGAGGCCATCGAAGCCGGTACCGTCAGGTTGGTCGGAACTGAGAAGGAAAAGATTACCAGCAATCTGCGCGAGCTTTTGCTTGATAGCGATGCTTATCAGGAAATGAGCTTTGCTCATAATCCTTATGGTGATGGTAATGCCTGTGCCCGGATTATTAATACTCTTGCCACTTTTAAAAAGTAAGGTTTCGTTATGAGCTTTTCCACTATTTCCGTGATTGGCCTAGGGTATATCGGCTTACCCACTGCTGCAGTGTTTGCTTCGCGAAAGATAAAAGTTATTGGTGTTGATGTTAACCAAAAAGCCGTAGATACCATCAACTGTGGGCAGATCCATATCGTAGAGCCTGATCTTGATATCATAGTTCATGCTGCCGTAACCGAAGGGTATTTGCGTGCCAGCACTCGTGCAGAACCAGCAGATGCTTTTTTGATTGCGGTACCTACTCCCTTCAAGGGTGATCATGCTCCAGATCTTTCTTATATCGAGTCTGCAAGCAAGTCGATTGCGCCTGTTCTGAAAAAGGGTGACCTGGTTATTCTCGAATCCACTTCGCCTGTAGGGGCAACCGAGCAGATGGCGCAGTGGTTGGCCGAGGTGCGTCCGGACCTGACCTTCCCTCAGACTCATGGCGAGGCATCGGATATTCGAGTTGCTCATTGCCCGGAACGCGTATTGCCTGGCCATGTGCTGCGTGAGTTGGTGCAAAATGACCGGGTTATTGGTGGCATGACACCTAAGTGTTCTGAGGCCGCTACCCGTCTTTACAAGCTGTTTGTAGAAGGTGAGTGCATTCTTACCAACGCGCGCACAGCGGAAATGTGCAAGTTGACCGAGAATAGCTTTCGTGATGTCAATATCGCGTTTGCCAATGAGCTTTCTATGATCTGCGATAAGTTCGGTGTAGATGTGTGGGAACTCATCAAGCTGGCTAACCGACATCCTCGAGTCAATATCCTGCAGCCAGGTCCCGGCGTGGGGGGGCATTGTATTGCCGTCGACCCCTGGTTCATCGTCAGTCAGGCCGAAGGGCAGGCGAAACTGATCAAAACTGCTCGTGAGGTCAATGATTCCAAACCATCTTGGGTTGTTGAAAAAGTTGATGCCGCGGTGGCTGAGCATCTTTCGCACAATCCTGAAAAGTCCGAGAAAGATGTTGTTATTGCCTGTTTTGGTCTGGCATTCAAGCCTGATATCGATGACTTGCGAGAGAGTCCATCGTTGGAAATTACCAAGCACATTGCGGGCTCTCACTCTGGCAAAGTCCTGGCAGTCGAACCCAATATCGAGTCTTTGCCGGCAGCCCTGACATTGCCTGGTGTGGAACTGTGTGCGATAGAAGAGGCCTTCAGTCGGGCGGATGTTCTTTTGCTTCTGGTAGATCACAAACAGTTCAAGGCTGTCCCAGCGTCGGCGCTGGAGGGGCGTCAGGTAGTTGATACTCGCGGGATCTGGTTTGTATGAAGATTCTTCCGGTAATCATGTCCGGAGGCGCCGGGACGCGCCTGTGGCCCCTTAGCAGAACGCTCTACCCTAAGCAGTTTCTAGCTATATCAGGTCGTGAAACCTTGTTTCAGCAAGCCATCGGTAGGTTGATAGGGATAGCTGCGCCAGGTTCGGATTTGCTGCCACCTTGTATCGTCGCCAATGATGAGCACCGTTTCCTGTGTCTGGACCAGATTCGGGAGATGAAACTGAGCAAGAGCTCCATCATTCTCGAGCCTATAGGGCGTAATACGGCACCCGCACTCACACTGGCTGCTCTCTATGCGCGGGATGAGCTGTCACAGGTCGATCCAATTCTGGTTGTGGCGCCTGCTGATCAAATGATTCTCGATGTGCAGATGTTCACTCAGTCAATCAGCAAGGCTGTTGAAGTTGCAGCGGACGGCGATATTGTCATATTGGGTATAAAGCCTGATCGCCCTGAAACAGGCTATGGCTATATTCATTCGACAGATGCCGCTGAAGTTAAACGAGTCGACGCCTTTGTTGAAAAACCAGGGCTGCAAACTGCCCAGAAGTATCTGGATGAAGGTAGTTACTTCTGGAACAGTGGTATTTTCGTTCTGCGAGCATCCGTATGGTTGAAGGCGCTTGAAATTTTCAGGGAAGATATTTTCCTGGCTACTGAGAAAGCCTGGGCCGAGAGAACTCAGGATAATGGATTTATTCGGCCTCAGGCCGATGCCTTCTCTCTTGTCCCGTCGGAATCGATAGATTACGCGGTGATTGAGCATTGTGCGAAACACCCTGAGTTGCAACTCAAGATGCTGGCGATGGATGCAGGCTGGTCTGATCTTGGGGCATGGGATGCTGTTTGGCGCTCAAGCGAGAAGGATGATCGCCACAATGCAACTCATGGTGACGTGATTGTCGAATCCAGCGCCAATACGCTGGTTTACGCTTCTCACCGTCTGGTGACCGCTGTTGGTCTCGACAATATCGTGATCGTCGAGACGCCTGATGCTGTTTTGGTTGCCCACAAGGAGCGCAGTCAGGGCGTGAAGGCGATTGTCGAAGCATTGAATGTCTGCTCGCGGAGTGAGACCAAACTGCATCGTCGCGTTCACCGGCCTTGGGGTTGGTACGACAGCATTGATTCCGGCTCGCGCTTTCAAGTGAAGCGGATATTGGTCAAGCCAAAGGCAACGCTGAGCTTGCAGAAACATTATCATCGCGCAGAGCACTGGATTGTGGTTTCTGGTACAGCAGAAGTTACCTGTGAGGATCGGGTTTTTCAGTTGAACGAAAACCAGAGTACTTATATTCCTGTTGGGCATGTTCATCGTCTTTCCAATCCGGGCACGATACCTCTTGAAATCATCGAGGTTCAGTCCGGAAGTTACTTGGGTGAGGATGATATTGTTCGATTTGATGATACTTACGGTCGTGTATAAGATTTAAATAGGGGCTGTACAAATGCGGAAGAATGCGCTGGTCACCGGGGTTACTGGTCAGGATGGGGCTTACCTTGTTGAGTTGCTATTATCAAAAGGTTATGAGGTATACGGAGCATATCGGCGTACAAGTTCTGTAAACTTCTGGCGAATGGAAGAGTTAGGTGTCCTGAACCATGATCGCCTGCATCTTGTCGAGTTTGACTTGACCGATCTGGCTGGGACTATTCGTTTGATTGAAAACTGCAAGCCGGATGAGGTGTATAACCTCGCAGCCCAAAGTTTTGTTGGTGTTTCTTTTGATCAGCCTATCACTACGGCTCAGATTACTGGTGTTGGTGCGCTTAATTTGCTTGAAGCAATTCGGATCGTGAACCCCAAGATACGTTATTATCAGGCATCGACTTCTGAGATGTTTGGATTGGTTCAAGCTGTTCCCCAATCCGAAAGTACCCCGTTTTATCCTCGGAGCCCTTATGGAGTGGCGAAGTTGTTCGCTCATTGGACTACGATAAACTATCGTGAGTCTTATGGTATCTTCGCTACCAGCGGTATTTTGTTTAATCATGAATCCCCACTGAGAGGTAAAGAATTCGTTACTCGAAAAATTACCGACGCGGTAGCTAATATTGAAATAGGTACTCAGCAAGTTCTGGAACTCGGCAATATGGATGCCAAGCGTGATTGGGGTTTTGCCAAAGAGTACGTAGATGGCATGCACCGCATGTTGCAGATTGATACTCCGGAAACTTTTGTACTGGCTACAAATCGCACTGAAACCGTTCGTGACTTTGTCTCCATGAGTTTCAAGGCTGTCGGTGTTGATATTGACTGGCGTGAAAGTGGGGAGAGCGAGTTTGGTGTCGACCGTAGGACAGGTGTGACTCGAGTCAAAGTTAACCCGCGTTTCTACCGACCTGCAGAAGTGGAATTGTTGATCGGTGATCCCTCTTTCGCCAAGGAGCGCCTGGGCTGGAAGCCTGAAACGACGCTGGAGCAACTTTGCCAATTGATGGTAGAAGCGGACTTGAGAAGGGCTCGTAATGGCGTCTCACACTAATGACCGCAGGGTCTTGATCACGGGCCTCTCCGGTTTTACCGGGAGGCACCTGGCCGAGACTTTGACCCAGGCTGGCTGGCAGGTTGCCGGCCTGGGAGGGCAGCGACTACCTTGTGAGTTTGATCACTTGGAAGCTGACCTTAATGAGACTGATCGGTTGTGCGATTGGATCAAGCAGGTTCAACCGACTCATGTCATCCACTTGGCTGCCTTGGCACATGTGACTGCCAGTGATGCGCTGTCCTACTACCGAGTCAATGTACTGGGTACGGAAAGCCTGCTTACCGCTATCATCGAGTCGAAAATAGACATCGAAAAGGTGGTAATTGCCAGTAGCGCCAATATCTACGGCAACGCTCTTTCGTCACCTATCGTGGAGTCTGCCCAGCCACAGCCGATGAACCATTATGCTCTGAGCAAGTTCGCCATGGAGGCGCTGCTCCGTAAGTGGTTTGTTCGCTTGCCTATATTGGTGACGCGGCCTTTTAACTACACGGGGCCAGGTCAATCGGAGTCCTTTGTGTTTTCCAAGATCGTCGGTGCTTTTGCCAGAGGTGAAAAGGAAATCAGGCTGGGAAATCTGGACGTTTCTCGCGATCTTTCCGATGTGAGATACGTGGTTGAGGCCTATGCACGCCTTTTGACATGCGAAAAGTATAGTGAGTTTGTCAACATTTGTTCGGGACGCAGTATTTCCTTGCTCAGCGTGATTGACGAAATGGTACAGATTGCTGGGTATCGGCCTAATATAGTAGTGGACCCGGCTTTCGTCCGGAGCGATGAAGTAAAAGAACTTTATGGAAGTTCGGCCAAACTTTTCGATATCGTGGGGGTGTTAGAGGTGCCTAGTTTGCATGAGACACTTCTCTCCATGTATCAGCAAAAGATAAGCGTCCAAGGTTAATGGCTATAGCGGGTTGGTGAACTGTGCGTATATGTTTTTTTGCGAATATGTCAGCTCACGCCAATTGGCGTGAGCTGTTTGATAAAGTTGAGTTTTATAGAGTCGATATTCGGATTCTTAAAGAGCTCGGGCATGAGGTTGTGCTTTCCGGGACGCCAGGGACTCTGGATTGGAAGGCCGATCTTTATTTTTGCTGGTGGTGGGGGCATTCACCTTTTCCTTTGCTCGCGGGAAAACTTCGCCGCCGACCGGTTGTGGTAACTGGAGCTTTTGACTACTCCACCTGTCGAAAAGAAATTCCAGGGCTCTGTTATCTGGATCGGCCATGGTGGCAGAAGCTTGTGCTCCGTAGCTCTTTGTTATTGGCCGATAGAAACCTGTTTATCTCGAAATCCGAGTGTGAAGAAGTTACTTCCAACCTTCCGGTAAAAAATCCAGTCTATGCCACATTGGCAATCGATACAGAGTTCTACTCGCCGGGCGAATTTCCGTCTGCTGAGTCGGATTACTTTTTTACCGTTACTTGGACAAGCCGGACTAATGCTATTCGTAAAGGTCTCATTCCGACTATTGAGGCATTTGCAGAAGTTGCGAAAAAAGCGAACAAGCTTCGGTTGGTAGTAGCTGGTAAACATGGTGACTATCTGGATGAGCTGAAAAGACTTGCGCATAGATTGGGTGTTGCAGACAAGGTCGAGTTTGTTGGGATGATTTCCGACGAAGAGAAGCTTGAACATTACCGTAAATGTCTTGCTTATGTTCAGCCTACCCTTTACGAGGGGTTTGGCCATGCAATAGGCGAGGCTTTGGCCTGTGGGGCGCGAGTAATCACCTCGCCAAGAGGTGCGGTACCTGAGGTCGCTGGGGAATTTGCTTACTGGGTCCAGCCGGACAGCCAGAAAGAAATTGCCGCAGCGATGGAAATGGTAGTGGCTACACCTATTGCGGAGGGAGAAGCGCAGGCCAGGCATCAATGGATTTCCTCTAACTACTCGATCGCATCTCGCCGGGCTGCGCTGAAAAGTGTTCTGGATTCATTGTCGCCAGAAAAGAAGGGGTAGCTTTCATTGAGTATGATAAATAATTTTAATGGTGGTACTGCGTGCTAGCTCGTCTGATCAGCCTTTTCGAGAGTTCGAGGCTATTGCAGCTTTTTGTTATCACCGCTTGCATCCAGGGTGGCGTTATCATCAGTCAATTTTTGATTACTCCCTGGGTGGATCCCTCGATTGTAGGGGTTGTGCGTTCCTTGGAGACCGTCATTGCGTTGGTTGTATTAGCAGGTAGTTTGGGTATGCAAAGTATCGCCATTCGGGATACGGCGGCTCATCGCGATACTTCTAATCAGAGTGCGGTACTGCGACAGGTTTTTTTACTTGTCGCGCTAGCATCCAGTGTCGTCATTTTTGGAATATTCGTGGCCCATGAGTTTGTTCTGACTTCAGCGATAAGCTCTTATGTTTTTACAACGTGCGGTTTAGTTGTACTCACCAATTTGCTACGTGTCAGCACAGGCTTTGCCCAAGGGGCGAAAGCAATTGGTGAGATTTATATTCTATTAATGCTGGTGACAGCAGTGGGCGTTGTACTGCATGTCGTACTGACAAAGTTATATGGCGTAAAAGGTTGGATGGCAGCGCGCTATCTAGCAGAGTTTTTCTGTCTGATGGCTGTATGGTGGAAGCTTAGAAGCTATATTTTACCGGCGCTGAACTTCATGGCAGTGGACAAAAGGGAATTGATGCTTACTGCCAAATCTGGTGTAACTATCAATGCTAGCCTTTTTGTTCGTTTGTTAGTTGATAGTTTACCTGTCCTGATGTTGACCGCATTTCATATCCGAACCGAAGAAATCGGTTTTTTTGGTATAGCGATACTGAGCCTTGTTCTTGGGCTTTTACCTTTGGCTATCATTGCCCAGAGAGCTTTGCCTGATCTGGTTGAAGCACTTCAGCATCCAGATGAACTGCAAAAAAAATATTCTGCTGTTTCAAAAAGTATGCTGAAGGTGTCGTCAGCTGTTGCCTTGCTATTGATCTTTGTATCGTCAATCTGGTGGTTGTTTGTCGGCGGTGTTTACAAAACTACAGCTTTGTACGTAATTGTATTGGCATTGACTTTGCCGTTAAAAGCAATTGCGCTTGCTTGTGGAACAATGTTGGTGGCGCTGCGGGTCTTTGGGTTGAGTCTTAAGGTCAATATTTTGGAGGGGCTGCTTGTTCTTATTCTTCTCTATGTAGGTATTCCGGTTCTGGAGGGATGGGCTGGGGTTGCGGCTTATACGGCTGGTGCACTGCTGTCAGTAGTGCTGTTGTTCTCTGCGGTGAGAATCCGCCTAGCTGATTTATAATGCCGGGAGAGAAGAGATCATGTTGAAGAAAAGCTGGTTTATGTCATCAGCTAAAAAAAGAAGTTTTGACTGCTTTAGTGTGGGTTTTTTCTTTCTGGTGATCTGGTTTGCTGGCGTGATCGTTCCCTTATACCCGTTTATCATGGGGTTTGATGGGTTTAGTCAGTTTTGGAAGTTTGACTTCGCTGATAAGAACGGATCCATTGATGCCGCACTTCTGTTGTATACCGCAGCACTTTTATTTGTCTTGGTGGGATGTTACCTGGGGCGCAAGACCCAGTTTGCTGCACCGGCCAAGGTCCGTTATATCGCCAGTGCCAGAATTTTCGCCCAGCGTTCGTTTGTATTGACTGTGATAGCGCTGCTGGCGTTTACCATGATTTTGGTCGTGCTGGGCGGCGTTTCGGGATTGCTTCAGGGGGCCAGTGATCGAATCAGGGCATTTGCTGGTTTGAATGGTTTGTTCCTTTTGCAGAACCTGTTCCTTTCGGTGTCGTTGGCATGGTTTATCCGTCTCACACGTGGAAAAAAAAGGAAGCTTTTTGAACGATTCTGCTTTTGGTTGTATTTTTTTGCGGGGCTATTTATTTGCGCACTGCAAGGGCAGAAATCGACCATTTTTATTATTGTGTTGTCGCTGATAATTGTCAGGCATTACCGGGTCCAGCGCGTCAGCCTAGTAAAAGGGGCGGTGCTGGGTTTTGTGATGTTTGTTTCCTTGATGATCTATCACCTGCTTAAGCAGGAGTTTCTGGCGACGGGGAAATTCTTTTTCATCAATGAAGAACAGGGAGTGTTTTTATCCTTTGTTAACTTTCTGGCGACGCAGTTTACAGGAAACCTGATGCAGCTTCAGACCATGACTGTACTGGTCGATGCTATGCCGCACGGTCTTGAATGGCAAAATGGAACGACATTGTTAATGATTGTTTTGATTTTGATTCCATCTGGGCTTTTCCCCGATAAACCGCTGACCGCTGCCGGCGTGTTTACAGGAGCTTTTTGGCCGGATAAGTGGTTGATGGAAGGTACAACCTTGCCGCCTGGTATATTCGGCGAGCTTTATATGAACTTTGGTATTCTCGGTGTTTCACTCGGCGGTTTGTTCCTCGGGCTCCTGTGGGGACGGCTTTATGGGGCTGTTATCTATAACCCCCAAAGCGACCGAGCATTGGGTGTATATGCGCTGACCGTTGCTTCCATGCTTCATTTGTTCAGAGGGGAATTGGCTTCGGTGGCTCTTCTCGTTGCCTCTATTCTGATCCCCTTTTTATTATTAAGCTCAAAGCGCCAAGAACCTGTTAATAATTCGATCTAGAGACTCTTATGTGCGGAATTCTGGGCTACATACATAACGGGACGCGAGAGTCCATTGATTTCTCTTCGGCACTTTCTTTCATTCGACGTCGTGGTCCGGATGACAAGGGGATCTGGGCTGACACTGATGTGGGCGTATGGTTGGGACAGGTCCGCCTGTCTATCCTCGATACGACGTCTGCCGGACACCAACCCATGGTTTCGGCAGACGGCCGTGTGGTCATGGTCTTCAACGGTGAAATCTATAACTTCCGCGAACTGAGAGCCCATCTAGAGGCGGCGGGAGATGTTTTCTCCAGCCAGTCCGACTCCGAGGTGTTGCTTGCATTGTTTTGTCGTTATGGCATTGAGTGCTTGAATCGGCTGAACGGTATTTTTGCCGTTGTGTTCTGGGAACGGGACACGAATACGCTCTGGGTGGCGCGCGATCAACTTGGTGTAAAACCTCTTTATATCCATTCCGGTGATGACTGCTTTGCTTTTTCTAGTGAAATGAAAGGGCTCATTCGCAGTGGTTTTGGTACCACCGAAATCGATCCGCGGGCTGTGCTGGCTCATCTCGGCTTCTTATGGTCGCCGGGAGAGAAAACAATCGTCCGGGATATCAAGAAGGTTCTTCCAGGGCAGGCACTGTGCGTTCGTAATGGACGTATTGAAAAGAGCTGGTTTTACTACGAGTTGCCTATTGCGGAAAAGAAACTGGCGAAGAAAGTCGATGATGTTGCTATCGAGGTGGCTGACGCGGTTAGGACCGCAGTCAAGCGACAGCTGGTTTCGGACGTCCCGCTGGGTTCTTTTCTGTCCGGAGGGTTGGACTCCAGTGCGATAGTCGCCTTTGCTGCACAGGAGATGCAGAACAAGGGACGACTGCAGTGTTTCAGTATCCGTATCGATAATGGCGCCACGTCAAATGAAGGGTTTGCTGACGATCTTCCTTATGCGCAGAAAGTTGCCAAGCACCTGGATGTGGATCTGCATGTGGTCGGCGTTGGCGATGAAATGATGGACCGACTGCCTGAGATGGTTTATCTGCTGGATGAACCAACTCCGGACCCGGCTGCCCTGAATGCCTTGTTTATCTCTGAATTGGCGAGCCAGAACGGTATCAAGGTGCTGCTGTCCGGTGCGGGCGGAGACGATATCTTCACCGGTTATCGTCGGCATTTCGCCTTGGCCCAGGAGCGGTGGTGGGGCGGGTTGCCTAAACCGCTTCGGTCGGTGCTTGCCAATGCCTCCAATCTGCTCCCTGCGTCGTCGCCACTGTCCCGGCGGCTCGGGAAGGCTTTTCGTTATGCGGATCTTCCAACCGACGATCGCCTGATCAGTTATTTCCTTTGGTTGGAGCCCGAGCAGGCTTACGGCCTGTTGGCACCGGATCTGCGTCGCCAGTTGGCGGCGGACGATCTGTTTGCGCCGATGCGTGAGACACTTTCGCGTTTGCCTTCCGACGTGACTCCGCTGGACAAGATGCTCACCCTGGAGTGCAAGCACTTCCTCACGGATCACAACCTCAATTACACCGACAAGATGGGGATGGCCGCGGGCGTTGAAGTGCGTGTGCCATTGCTCGACCTGGATCTGGTGCGCTTGGCGGGTTCGTTGCCTTCCGACATCAAGCAGAAAGGCCGTGAAGGAAAATGGATCTTCAAAAAAGCGATGGAACCTTATCTGCCGCACGACATCATTTACCGGCCTAAAACCGGCTTCGGTGTGCCGTTGCGCAACTGGTTGCAGGGGCGATTGAAGCCGCTGGTCGATGAAGTGCTGTCTCCAGCCTCGTTGCTTCAGCGAGGAATTTTTGATCCGCAAGCGGTCGCGCGCCTGATCGAGGCTGATCGTTCAGGGCGCATTGATGCGGCCTACACCTTGTTTGGCATCGTTTGTATGGAGTTGTGGTGCAAACAGTACCTTGATGGCAACTTCGCCCTTGATCGCTGACAGCAGCGAGGCCCCGCGCAACCGAGGTTGCGCGGGAATCAGGGGTTCTGTGTAAATACGGATTGTATGAACCGATGTTAATCTAGGCGGCTAGACACAAGATTCTCAGTGATGAGTGAAATTTTTAACTTTATTGGTACGAATGCATGAAGCAGGTTGTTCAGAATATGGCTAGCGGTGAGACGTCATTGGTTAATGCGCCTGCCCCGACTGTTCGTAGTGGCGCTTTACAGATCAACACGACCAATACGCTGATTTCTGCTGGCACGGAGCGCATGCTTGTGGGCTTTGGCCGGGCTAATTGGCTGGAAAAGGCCCGTCAGCAACCCGATAAGGTCCGTATGGTTCTGCAGAAGGTCCAGACTGATGGTTTGGCAACCACTGTAGAAGCCGTTCGCTCGAAGCTGGCGCAACCTTTGCCGCTGGGATATTGCAACGTCGGTGTTGTCGCGGCAGTAGGCAATCATGTGTCCGGTTTCAAGCAAGGTGACAGAGTCGTTTCCAATGGTCCTCATGCCGATGTGGTGATCGTTCCGAAAAACCTCTGTGCCGTCATTCCGGATTCGGTCAGTGACGAAGCAGCGTCGTTTACCGTCCTGGCCAGCATCGGCCTGCAAGGCATCCGGCTGGCTCAGCCGACGCTGGGAGAGGCCTTTGTCGTCACCGGCGTTGGTCTGATCGGCCTGATGACCGTCCAGCTCTTGCGTGCCCAGGGCTGCCGTGTGCTTGCCATCGATTTTGATGACCAGAAACTGGCCCTGGCGCGTAGCTACGGTGCTGAAACCTGCAATCCGGGCAAGGGCGAGGATGCTGTTGCCGCCGGTATGATGTTCAGCCGTTCCAGAGGTGTTGACGGAGTCATCATTACCGCCTCCACCAAGTCGACCGATCCGGTCACCCAAGCCGCGCATATGTGTCGCAAGCGCGGGCGCATTGTGCTTGTAGGTGTCACCGGCCTGGAGCTGAATCGGGCCGATTTCTATGAAAAAGAACTGACATTCCAGGTTTCATGCTCCTACGGTCCAGGGCGCTATGATCCTACATACGAAGATCAGGGCAATGACTTCCCGATCGGTTTCGTTCGCTGGACTGAGCAACGTAACTTCGAGGCTGTGCTGGACATGCTTGCCAGTGGCCAACTGGAAGTCGATTCGCTGATTTCCCATCGTTTTGCCTTTGAAGACGCGGCAGATGCTTATCAGACGCTCACGGCGGATAATTCCGCGCTGGGCATCATCCTGCAATATTCTTCAAGTGCGGCTGAGCGCAACATCAAGAAAGTGGTGTTGGCACCGGAAGCGGTCGCGAGTTTCGACCCAGTCAAACCCGTGGTGGGTTTCATTGGTGCTGGAAACTATGCCTCAAGAATGCTGATTCCTGCTTTCAAGGTGGCAGGCGCGCAATTCCATACGATCGTGACCGCAGGTGGGATCAACGGAGTCATCCACGGCAGCAAGGCCGGATTTGCGGAAGCATCGACAGATATTGGGGCGATGCTGGGCAACGACCTGATCAATACCGTGGCGATTGTCACCCGTCACGATAGCCATGCTCGTTTTGTCGCTCAGGCGCTCGAGGCCGGCAAACACGTATTTGTCGAAAAACCATTGGCCATCGAAACCCAAGAGCTGGCGATGGTTGAGCAGGCCTATCAGAGTGCTGTCGAGAAGGGCCTCAGACCTCATCTGATGGTGGGTTTCAATCGACGTTTTTCGCCGCAAGTGCAGAAGATGAAAGCTTTGCTCGCAGCGGTAAAAGAGCCGAAATCCTTTGTCATGACGATGAATGCCGGCGCTATTCCCGCGAATCACTGGACACAGGACCCAGCGGTTGGCGGCGGACGTATTATCGGCGAGGCCTGCCACTTCATCGATCTGATGCGTTTCCTGGCCGGTAGCAAAATCGTTTCGATCCAGGCCCGTAGAATGGGCGATACGGACGCCTTGGAAATCACCGAAGATAAAGCTGCGATCATTCTGGGTTTTGAAGATGGTTCTTTCGGTACCATTCATTACCTGGCCAATGGCGCATCGAGCTTTCCAAAAGAGCGCGTGGAAGTCTTTGCCGCGGGCCGTGTCCTGCAACTGGATAACTTCCGTAAATTGAAAGGTTTCGGCTGGCCGGGCTTTAACAAGCTCAACCTGTGGAAACAGAACAAGGGACAAAGCGAGTGTGCGGCTGCATTCCTTGCTGCCGTGGAGTCTGGTAAGGCGACGCCGATCTCCTCCGATGAAATCTTCGAAGTGGCGCGAGTGAGTATCGAGATTTCGCGGATCCTGCGTGAGCAATGAGTCTTTTTATTACTAAAGCCAGAACTGCCGCCGCGCTAGGGGGCGGCAATCTGGTTCGCGCATTGACGTATCGGCTTGGGGTCAAGACCGGGTTGAACCCTGTCAGACGTCTTTTCGCTGATATGCCTCAGGGGCCTTTTTTTGCGCCTAGTGCCAGACGCGCCAACTCATTGCCCGTCAATACCCAATGGGATACCCAGGCCTGCTATTACGGGTGTTGGGCCATTCCTGTTTCAGACAATGCGCCTGACTGGCACCTGAACCCGCTCAGTGGGGTTCGGGTTCCGGATCCCGAAAGGGAGTGGTGGCGCATCCCTGACTTTGATGCCGCTGTTGGCGACATCAAGAATATCTGGGAAGCGTCGCGTCTGGACTGGACGCTGGCATTCGCTCAGCGAGCCTGCTCAGACGATGCCTCGCAGATGGAGCGACTGAATCAATGGTTGATGCACTGGTGCAAGAATAACCCCCCTTATTGCGGTCCGAACTGGAAGTGCGGTCAGGAGGCTTCCATTCGTGTTTTGCACCTGGCGATGACGGCGATCATTCTTGAGCAGTCGTCGACGCCGTTGCCTGGGTTGATGGAGCTTGTCCGACTGCACCTCAAGCGTATCGAGCCAACGCTGAGTTATGCGATGGCCCAGGACAACAATCACGGCACCTCTGAAGCTGCGGCCTTGTTTGTCGGTGGTAGCTGGCTGGCACTGTGCAATCATCCCGAAGGGCTGCGTTGGCAGCGATTGGGACGTAGGTGGCTGGAGAACCGTGCCGCTCGATTGATTGAGCTGGACGGTAGTTTCAGCCAGTACTCGGTCAATTATCACCGGGTCATGCTCGATACCTTTTCCATGGTCGAGGTCTGGCGAATCAAGGCCGGACTCGAAGCCTTCTCCGCAACCTTTCAATCCAGAATGCGCTCGGCTACGAATTGGCTATTTTCGCTGGTTGACGAGAGTTCCGGGGATGCGCCGAACATAGGGGCCAATGATGGCGCGCGGCTGTTGCCGCTGACGGACACTGACTACCGCGATTTCAGGCCGGCGGTTCAGTTGGCCATGGCGCTGTTCTGCGGAAAAAGAGCCTATGCGGCTCCAGGGGCGTGGGATTTACCTTTGCGGTGGCTGCAGCTGTCCGCGCCGTCGGCTGTTGTCGAGCGCCCGGCTAGCCAGCTGTTCGACCAGGGTGGATATGCACTGTTGCGACGCGTAGACACCCTTGGCGTGCTGCGTTATCCGCGCTTTCGTTTTCGACCCAGCCAGGCCGATGCCTTGCACGTGGATCTCTGGCGTTCGGGCGTCAATCTGCTACGCGACGCAGGAACCTATAGCTACAACACCTCGGCTCAATGGCTGAGCTATTTCCCAGGTACCGTCAGCCATAACACCGTGCAATTCGACGGGCGTGACCAGATGCCACGACTCAGTCGTTTCCTGTTTGGCGACTGGTTGCGTACGCGCAAGGTCGATGGTCTGAGCGATACACCGGAGGCCACTACCTGCGGTGCCAGCTATAGCGACAATGCTGGCGCCTCTCATACACGCCAGGTGCGTCTGAGCGATACCGGGTTACAGGTTCGGGATGAGATCAAAGGGTTCAAAGCCGGCGCGGTTCTGCGCTGGCGTTTGCAGCCTGGCGATTGGCAGATGTCGGATGGCGTATTGAGCAACGGTTCGCACCGGATATCGGTAACGGGCAGCATGTCGATTGTCCGGCAGGAGCTGGTTCAGGGCTGGGAGTCTCGTTACTACTTGCAGAAGACTGAAGTGCCGGTGCTTGAAATAGAAGTGGATTCGGCGGGTGTTTTGATTACGGAGTATCACTGGTAAACATGAAAATTCTTTATTTTCATCAGCATTTTTCCACTCCGAAAGGAGCGACTGGTATTCGTTCCTACGAAATGGCCCGTCGCCTGATTGCTCGAGGGCATCAGGTTTCCATGGTATGCGGTAGCTACGGCGGTGGGCAGACAGGGTTGGAAGGGCCTTTTGTCGGAGGGAAACGCAAGGGCACCGTCGACGGAATCGAAATCATCGAGTTCGATCTGGCGTACTCCAACAGTGATGGCCTGTTCACCCGTACACTCAGTTTCCTGAAATTTGCATTTCGCAGTATCGGCTTGGCGCTGACCGAGCGTTACGATCTGGTTTTTGCCACGACAACACCATTGACGGCGGGGATCCCCGGTATCTTTGCCCGCTGGTTGCGCAACAAGCCGTTTGTATTCGAAGTCCGCGATCTCTGGCCCGAACTCCCCAAGGCAATGGGTGTCATTCGCAACCCTCTGATTCTGTCTGCCATGTCGCTGCTTGAATGGGCAAGCTATCGTTCCGCTCACCGAGTTATCGGGCTTTCCCCGGGTATTGTCGACGGTATCGCCCATCGCGGTGTTGCACGCGATCGGATCACCATGATCCCCAACGGCTGTGACCTCGACATTTTTAATGCGCCCGCCGAGCCATGGCGGCCTGCCGGTGTGGAAAAAGATCAACTGATGGCGGTCTTTGCCGGTACCCACGGAGTTGCCAACAAGCTGGATTCGGTACTGGATGCGGCGAAGGAACTGAAACTTCGCCAGCGTGACGATATCTGCCTGGTGCTGATCGGGCAGGGCAAGCTGAAGCTGGCGCTGCAGCAGCGAGCGGCCAGGGAAGGGCTGGATAATGTGATCTTTCACGATCCGGTGAACAAAGCGAAGTTGTCCGGTCTGATGGCCAGCGCAGATCTTGGCTTGCAGTTGCTCGCTAATGTTCCTGCTTTCTATTACGGCACCTCCCCCAACAAGTTTTTCGACTACATCGCTTCGGCATTGCCTGTTCTGAATAACTATCCAGGCTGGCTGGCCGAAATGATCACCAAGGAAGATTGCGGTTTTGTCGTGCCGCCGGAAAATCCATCGCTGTTCGCCGATGCCCTGATACAGGCAGCCGATGCCCGTGAAGAACTCAAGGCCAAAGGCCTGAGAGGTCGTGAGCTGGCGGTCAGAGAGTTCGATCGTCGTAAGCTGGCGGATCGATTTGTCGATTGGCTGGAGGGTGTGGCCCGATGATCAAGCGTGGGTTCGATCTGCTTGCTTCGATACTGGGCCTGTTGTTGCTGGCACCGGTCATGGCGATAGTCGCCTGGCAGATCCGCAAGAAACTTGGTTCGCCCGTGTTGTTCCGCCAGGTCCGGCCGGGCAAGGACGGCAAGCCCTTCGAGATGGTCAAGTTCCGTACGATGCGCGATGCTCATGACGCGATGGGCAATCCACTGCCGGATTCGGAGCGCATGACGCCGTTCGGTAGCTTCCTGCGTTCGAGCAGCCTGGATGAGTTGCCTGAACTGTGGAATGTATTGAAGGGCGATATGAGCCTGGTAGGGCCACGACCTCTGCTGATGGAGTATCTGCCGCTCTATAATAGCGAACAGTATCGTCGTCATGAGGTGCGTCCGGGGGTGACGGGCTGGGCCCAGATCAATGGACGGAACGCGTTGGAGTGGGAAGAAAAATTCAACCTGGATGTCTGGTATGTGGATAACCAGTCGTTATGGCTGGATCTGAAGGTCATCTTCCTGACGATCAAGAAGGTCGTTATCCGTGACGGTATTAGCGCGGAAGGCGAAGTCACCGCCGCCAAGTTTACCGGGACCAAGCGATGAACCGGCTGGCAGTGCTGGGAGCCAGCGGGCATGGCAAGGTCGTTGCGGATACGGCTGAGTGCTGTGGCTGGAAGATTGTCGAGTTTTTTGACGATACCTGGCCCGAGCGGCGGCGCAATGGTGCCTGGGATGTTGTGGGCGATACCGCGGCGCTTCTGGCCAATCTGGATCTATATGACGGTGTGATTGTCGCGATCGGCAATAATCGTATTCGTCAGGTCAAGCTCGCTCAGCTCAAGGCGATGGGTGCCAGGCTGATAAGCCTTTTGCACCCTAACTGTACTTTCAGCCGGTATGCCAGCCTCGGTGAAGGGTCGGTTGTGTTTGCCGCGGCTGTGGTGAATGCTGATGCGATCGTTGGCATGGGGGCCATTCTAAATACAGGTTGCAGCGTCGATCATGATTGCCGCCTGGGCGACTGTGTACATATCAGCCCTGGTGCCCGGCTTGCCGGTGGCGTATCGGTGCAGGATCTGAGCTGGGTAGGTATTGGTGCCAGTGTGCGGCAGCTTGTGAACATTGGGGCGCAAGTCATGATCGGTGCCGGCGCGGCAGTGATCAAAGACGTGCCGGACAGCGTTATCGTCGCAGGCGTGCCTGCCCGGATAATGGGGCCCGGTGTTTAAAGCATCCCCCAGCTTTTTGTAGACAGCAGGAGCTCATGAGGAGCTCTCCATATTATCGAATGAAAACTGACGGGTATTGGTTGTGTTGAACTCACCTTTTTCTCCCTGGCCTTCCTTTTCCGACGAAGAGGCCAATGCTGTACGTGATGTGATCCTGTCCAACAAAGTCAATTACTGGACCGGCACGCAAGGACGCGAGTTCGAAAAGGAATTCGCGGCATGGGCGGGTACCCAATACGCCATTGCGCTGGCTAACGGCACGGTCGCCCTGGACCTGGCCCTTAAGGCGCTGGGTATCGGCGCCGGCGACGAAGTGATCGTCACCTCCCGTACGTTCCTCGCATCGGTGTCCAGCATTGTCAATGCCGGGGCGACTCCGGTTTTCGCTGATGTGGATCGCGACTCGCAGAACTTCACTGCGCAGACCATTCGTGCCGTAATGACCCCACGCACCCGCGCGGTCATCTGTGTGCATTTGGCTGGCTGGCCTTGTGATATGGATCCGATCATGGCGCTGGCGCAGGAGTTCGATCTCAAGGTTATCGAGGACTGCGCCCAGGCCCATGGTTCCCTGTACAAAGGGCGCCCTGTCGGTTCGATCGGCCATGTCGGTGCTTGGTCTTTCTGTCAGGACAAGATCATGACCACTGGCGGTGAGGGCGGTATGGTCACCACCAATGATCGCGGTTTGTGGGCAGACATGTGGGCCTTCAAGGACCACGGCAAGAGCTGGGAGGCTGTCTATGAACGCGAGCATCCACCAGGTTTCCGCTGGGTGCACGAAAGTTTTGGCACTAACTGGCGGATGCTGGAAGTCCAGGCCGTGATTGGCCGGATTCAACTCAAGCGCATGACCGATTGGCAGGCAAGCCGCCTGCAGAACGCACAGCAGATTTGGGATTGCGCTCGCCAACTGAATGGCTTGCGTACTCCGGCGATACCCGAAGGCAGTGTTCATGCGGCCTACAAGTGCTATGTATTCGTGGAACCGCAACAGCTCAAGGACGGGTGGGACAGGGACCGTATTCTCGCGGAGATTACAGCGCGGGAAGTCCCGGTATTCTCCGGCTCCTGTTCCGAGGTCTATCTGGAAAAAGCCTTCGACAATACTGACTGGCGCCCCGCGACCCGCTTGCCGATTGCTCGAGAGCTGGGTGAAACCAGCCTCATGTTCCTGGTACACCCTACGCTGAAGGCATCTGAAATCGAGAAAACGTGCTCGGTGCTCAAAGAGGTCATGCAACTGGCCGCACGGTAACTATCAGCCAACGTTGTGCGGTGGGGCGGTTTCCGCTCCCTGCACAAAAAGAATTCGGCTGCTGGGCTGTAAAGCGGGCTTGCCTGTTGTCATAAAATGGAACTTCTTGGGATCACCCAGTGTGGCACCAGATATATTTCAGGAGTAATAGAGGTGTTCAAGGTGTTATGGATAAGTTGAGAGCCTTTTTACTGGGATTAACGCGCCGGCAAAAGCGTGCCTTTCAGGTGGTGACTGACGTTGTCCTCGTCTGGTTTGCCCTCTGGATGGCCTTTGTCGTTCGTTTAGGCGTCGATGAGCTGGTCAATCCCTTTGCTGATTACCTCTGGTTATTTTTGAGTGCCACTGTTGTCGCCATCCCATTGTTCATACGCTTCGGCATGTACCGTGCCGTCATGCGTTATTTCGGTAACGATGCGCTGATCACCATTATCAAGGCTGTCAGCCTGTCGGCGCTGATTCTCGCCCTGATCGTGTATTGGAGCAGCAGCCGTCAACCGCTGGTACCCAGATCGATAATCTTCAACTATTGGTGGCTAAGCCTGGTGATGATCGGTGGGTTGCGTCTCGCGATGCGCCAGTACTTCCTGGGCGACTGGTTCACGGCCGCGCAGCATGTTCCCTTTACCAGCCGGGATGACGGTTTGCCGAAGGTGGCCATTTACGGCGCCGGTGCGGCGGGTAACCAGTTGGTCGCCGCGTTGCGGATGGGCCGCCTGATGCGTCCTGTGGCATTCATCGACGACGACAGCAATATTGCCGAGCGAGTGATTTCCGGGCTGCACGTCTATAAGCCCAAACATATTCAGCAAATGATCGATGTGACCGGTGCCCAGCAGATCCTGCTGGCGATCCCTTCTGCAAACCGTACGCGCCGCCGAGAGATCCTGAGCTTCCTCGAGGGGTTCGGCCTGCACGTGCAAAGTGTGCCGGGCTTTATGGATCTGGCGAGCGGACGGGTCAAGGTCGATGATATTCAGGAGGTCGATATTGCCGACCTGTTGGGACGTGACTCGGTCCCGCCTCAGGAGGAGTTGCTTGAGCATTGCATCAAGGAACAGTCGGTTCTGATCACGGGGGCCGGTGGTTCGATCGGTTCGGAACTGTGCCGTCAGATTCTTGCGTTGCGCCCGACCACGATGCTGCTCTACGAGCACAGTGAGTTCAATCTCTACAGCATCTTGCAGGAGCTCGAACAGCGTATCGTGCGCGAGTCGCTATCCGTGAAGTTGCTGCCGATTCTGGGGTCTGTGCGTAATCAGGAAAAACTGCTCGACATCATGCAAACCTGGCATGTGGATACGGTGTATCACGCCGCAGCCTACAAGCATGTTCCCATGGTCGAGCACAATATCGCCGAAGGCCTGTTGAATAATGTGATGGGCACACTGAGTACGGCGCAGGCCGCTCTTCGTGCGAATGTCGCGAACTTTGTGCTGATTTCAACAGATAAGGCGGTGCGCCCGACGAATGTCATGGGCAGTACCAAACGTCTGGCCGAAATGACGCTGCAGGCTCTGAGTCGTGAGGTGGCTCCGGTATTGTTCGGAGAACACGCCAATGTTTCCCGGGTGAATAAAACCCGCTTTACCATGGTGCGTTTTGGCAATGTGCTGGGTTCTTCCGGCTCGGTCATCCCGTTGTTTCACAAGCAGATCAAGTCCGGTGGGCCGTTGACGGTCACGCATCCTCGCATCACGCGTTATTTCATGACTATCCCGGAAGCTGCCCAGTTGGTGATCCAGGCGGGTTCCATGGGGCAGGGCGGTGATGTGTTTGTGTTGGATATGGGCGAGCCGGTCAGGATTGTCGAACTGGCCGAGAAGATGGTTCATCTGTCGGGGTTGAGCCTGCGTTCCGAAAAGAATCCCCACGGCGACATAGCCGTCGAGTTCACTGGACTGCGGCCGGGCGAAAAGCTCTACGAAGAACTGTTGATCGGCGACAACGTCGTGGCGACACAGCATCCAATGATCATGAGTGCCAACGAAGACTATCTGCCTTGGGATGTGTTGAAGGCCAGGCTGGGCGAGTTGCTGTTGGCGGTCGACCAGGATGATTACTCGAGAGTCCGGCAACTGTTGCGCGACACGGTCAGTGGCTACACTCCAGACAGCGAGATTGTCGACTGGATTTATCAGCAACGTCGTCTCGAGCCTTAGTTGCACCGATAAAACCCCTCGGCCGCCAGGAGCTTTCTGGCTGACGCTGAGGGGCAGTAACACCGACCAGGCTTACCCGTATCTGGTTGTACTGACACGGAGCGAGCGCCGCCGGGGCGGTCATCATCCTGACCCGTCTGAAAAAACGTTCTGCTCCGCAACTACAAAAATAAAAACATATTGAAGTGGTCAGCCGGGACCGCATGATGGTTCCAGACTTCACTGCCACGACATGCCGTTGGAGTCGACACCTTGAACTTTCAAGCATCGTCTGACCTATGGTTTCCCTGGATTGGACTCTTGTGGTCGCTACCGATCATGGCGATCCTCTCGCTGGCGGTGACCGGTGTTTTTCTTCGTTATGCGCTTACTCACAGGCTGATGGAGATTCCGAACGCACGCAGCTCCCATTCCATTCCTACACCGCGTAGTGGCGGAGTAGGCATCGTCCTGACCTTCCTTATTGCCTTGCCCTTGGCCGGAATGCTGGGCGCTATCGGCCAGAATCTGGTCTGGAGCCTGTCAGGCGCCGGTGCTGGCATTGCTTTGCTCGGGTTTATTGACGATCACCGGCCCATTGCCGCCCGCTGGCGTTTGCTCGGACATTTTGCGGGTAGTCTCTGGGCGTTGTTCTGGCTGGGAGGATTGCCGGCGCTAGAGGTGTTCGGCATGACGCTGGAGCTTGGCTGGATCGGGCATGGGTTGGCGGTGGTGTATCTGGTCTGGATGTTGAACCTCTACAACTTCATGGATGGCATCGATGGGATTGCCAGTGTCGAAGCGGTGACATCCTGCCTGAGCATTTGCCTGATCTATTGGCTGTCGGGATATGACGATCTGATCTGGCCGCCGTTGCTGCTTGCCACCTCCGCGCTGGGTTTCCTGTACTGGAATTTCCCACCGGCGAAAATCTTCATGGGTGATATCGGCAGCGGTTTCCTGGGTATTGTACTGGGTATCCTTTCGCTGCAGGCCGCTTGGCGGAACGCCGACTTCCTGTGGGTATGGTGCATTGTGCTCGGGGTATTCATCGTTGATGCGACCTTTACCTTGATTCGGCGTTTTTTACGTGGGGAGCGTGTCTATGAGGCTCATCGCAGCCATGGTTATCAGTTCGCTTCACGCCAACTGGGGAGCCATTTCCCGGTTACGCTGGGCGTCGCATTGATCAACCTTCTCTGGCTGTTACCCATCGGTCTGTGCGTCGCCATGCAGAAGCTTGACGGAGGACTGGGGGTAATCGTGGCCTATGTACCTTTGCTCATCCTGGCGATGAAGTATCGGGCCGGTGAGTCGGAACACTGAGCAGATGGCTGAAGCTCACTATTACATAAGCTGTAATTAATCCCTTTTTGACAGTGCATCACCATGACCTAAGTTTGAGGGGCAGCTTCGGAAAAGCTGTATCTCTATCAACGGTGTCATGGAGTGTCACTTATGCGTGCAAATTATTTCTATTCCTTGCTTTTTGCCCTGCTGACTAGCGCCTCTGTCAGTGTAATTGCTGCTCCCGCGTCGAAACAGGAGGCAGCAAGCACGGCGCCAGTCGTGACTGCGGCTGTCGCCCCACAAACTGCCACGGTCGATATCAACAAGGCTGATGCGGCTACGTTGCAGCGTGAGTTGTTGGGAGTCGGTGAGGTAAAAGCCAAGGCAATTGTTGCATATCGTGAAACTAATGGAGCTTTCTCGTCAGTGGACGAACTGCTCGAGGTCAAGGGAATCGGCAAGGCGATTCTGGAAAGCAACCGGGAAAAATTGAAGGTCAACTGACGCTTCAATTCATGCGCAAGGCCGATCACTGATCGGCTTTGCGTTTTTCGGGCCCACCATAAGCAAGGTTGTGCCATTCAATGTTGTCTATCGTATCGATAGAATTATGATCGTAATATTTTATTGAATTATGACTATAATCAAACCGCTTCCCAAGCAGAGCATCAATTCCTTGTCTTTCCCTTCTCAAGCACTTTTCTGGAGAGCCGTCATGAATTCGATTTCCCCCAAGGGGCTGGCACTTGTCACCGGTGCTTCATCTGGCATCGGTGCGGTTTATGCCGAGCGGCTGGCCGCTCGTGGTTACGATCTGTTGCTGGTTGCACGCGATGAGCAGCGCCTGCAAACCGCCGCGACCCGGTTACGGGCCGAGCACAAGGTGCAGGTTGAAGTGTTGAAGGCCGATCTGACGCTCCAGGTCGATGTGCTGAAGGTCGAGCAGCGCTTGCGTTCCGACTCGAGCATCAGTCTATTGCTGAACAATGCCGGTATCGCTGCTGACGGGAACCTGGCCGTTGCCGACACGGATCAGCTAGAGGCAATGATCCAGTTGAATGTGGTTGCGGTCACTCGTCTGGCTGCTGCGGCCGCCGCCAGCTTCTCGGCGGCGGGAAGAGGAGCGATCATCAATATAGCTTCGGTGGTGGCGCTGATTCCCGAGCGTTTTAATGCGACCTACAGCGCGACCAAGGCCTATGTCCTGAGCCTGACTCAGTCGCTTGCTGCGGAATTGGACGGTAAGGGTGTGCAGGTCCAGGCGGTATTGCCTGGGGTGACCCGTACTGAGATCTGGGAGCGTGCAGGCATCGACGCCCAAGGGATTCCAGCCGAGATGATCATGGAAGCCACCGAGATGGTGGATGCGGCTCTGGCCGGTTTTGATCAGGGTGAGTTGATCACCATCCCCTCGCTACCCGACTCGGCTGATTGGGACGCCTTCGTGGCTGCGCGTTTTGCCCTGGGGCCAAACCTGTCGAAAAGCAGTGCGGCTGCTCGCTACAAATAACGGTGTCGAGGCTGGAGGTTGATGGGGATCACTCCACCTGACCATCCTGTTTTTTCAGATGCTCGCGTGTTACCTCCAGTATCCGTTTGGCCAGGTCGGGGTTCTCGACACTGCGCGACAGCACCAGGGCCCCGACCAGGGTCGACATGATCACCAGGCTCTGGTCGGCGGCATTTTCTCCTTCGAGATTGGCCTCTACCTGCGCGAGTCGGGCATTGAGCACCGCATCAGTGGTGGGGCTGGCTTGCCCCCGCAGGCCCAGTTCCGATGACATGGTGGGCAACGGGCAGCCTTGACCGGGGGAGGTCTGGTGCCACTCGGACAGGTAGTTGTCGATAAAGGCCGGCAGGGGTTGTTCCTGGGCAAATAGCGTGGCGCAGTGCGCATCGAGTTCTTCCGCCGCGGCCTGCAGGGCTTTTTCGACCAGTTCGTCCTTGGATTTGAAATGCGAGTAAAAACCGCCATGGGTCAGGCCCAGGGCTTTCATCAGTGGTTGCAGGCCTGTCGCCCCGATACCGTCGCGCCGAAAGCGCTCGGCGGCCTCCTTGATGATGCGTTGATGAGTTTGGGCTTTATGGTCGTGCGAGTAACGCATCGGGGAACTCTCCACAGCTAGGGAGTCATCTTACCCAAGGTTGACGGAAGGGGGATTGCACTATTAACCCCGGAAACCTCATTTTTCTCCCTGAATAGCTAGAAAAGCATGATTCGTCAGTGAGCCAAGCATCGATTGGCATGAATGGTGACTATTGGATATTCATGGATTGTTCAACAATCTCAAGGCGATATTCATGAGCAACGTACTCTCCCTGGCCGATCAGATAACCCTCGAATTACGTGCCGATATCATCGGCGGTCGCTTGTTGCCGGGCATGGCCCTGGTGGAAAGCGATCTGGTGTCCGCCTACAACGCCTCGCGCAACACCATTCGCGAGGCCTTGCATCGCCTGGGACAGGAAGGCCTGACCCGCTATGTACGCAATAAAGGTGTCACGGTGCGCAGGCTGGGCATCGATGAAGTGCGTGATCTGTTCCAGGTGCGCCGTACCCTGGAGTTGCAGGCCATTGCCTCCAGCAAACC
This sequence comes from Pseudomonas sp. LAMO17WK12:I10, assembly GCF_900215185.1. Taxonomy (NCBI): domain Bacteria; kingdom Pseudomonadati; phylum Pseudomonadota; class Gammaproteobacteria; order Pseudomonadales; family Pseudomonadaceae; genus Pseudomonas; species Pseudomonas sp. LAMO17WK12:I10. The sequence goes on from NZ_OBDX01000018.1 coordinate 90,468, forward strand.
GCTGCGCGACTACCAGTCCGACCGGATGCTCGAGGCTATCGAGGCCAGCGAACTCGCCCGCGAGCGCGAGGACTGGCGCTCGGTGGGCACCCACAGCCTGGCCTTTCATCAACACATCGTCGGACTGATGCGCAGCCCCTTGTTCGATGAGTTCTTCACCAACCTCGTGGCGCAGATGCGCCTGGTGTTTTGTGCCGCCCCTGACGAGCAGCATTTTCAATCGCCCTGGCTGGCCCGGGACCGGCAGATCCATGACTTGCTCGCCGCTGGCGACAAGCAGGCCGCCAGCGAAACCCTGGCGGTTTACCTGGACGATTCCGAACGGCTGCTGCTCGACATTCTCAGCCACTCTTCCCGCCACTGATCGAGGGTTTCAACCATGTACAAAGACTATCCCGCGGCTTATCAGGTCAGCAAAGGCTCGGCCCTGCAGGTGGACACGGCCTTTTATGAGCGGGTCCGCGACAGCAAGGACCAGCGCACCTTGATCGAGCAATTCGAGGTGCCGATCCGCACCGGGCGTGCCTGGCATGTGCCGGCCGGGCATGTGTTCCGGGTGACCACGCCGGCCGGCCCGCAGGTCGGAGACTTCAACGTCTGGAATGCCAGCGATCCGCGGGAGCGTCTGTGGGCGGCGCGTACCCGGCAACTGCAGGGCGCGCATGTCAGTACCCATGACCGGTTGTGGTCGAACCTGCCGTTTTTGCGGCCATTGGTGACCATCACCGATGACAGTCTCGCCGGTTACGGGATCGACGAACATGGCGGGCGCTTGCACGACCTGCTCGGCACGCGCTGCGATCCTTACGTGAACCGCATGCTCACCGGGGAGGACTTCCATCACCATTGCCATTCCAACCTGACGCGCGCGGTCCTTCCCCACGGCCTGACCGAGTTCGATGTGCATGACGTGCTGAACATCTTCCAGTGCACCGGGCTCAATCATGACGACATGTATTTCATGAAGGCCTGCCCCGCGCAGAAGGGCGATTACCTGGAGTTCTTTGCCGAAATCGATCTGTTGTGTGCGCTGTCGACCTGCCCGGGCGGCGATCTGTCGCTGCCCATGTGGGGGCCGGAGGCTCAGGACCCGCTCAGTGTCTGTCGGCCGTTGGGCGTGGAGATCTATCGGCTCGACGAGGCATTGCTCGAAGGTTGGAGCCAGCCTGAGCGGGCGGCCTACAAAGGTTTGCATGGCCTGCACATCGCCAAGGCTGCTTGGGAGAAATAGCGCTGCCGGCCGCAGGGGCGGATAAAAAAGCCCCGCCATTTCGAGAAGGGCGGGGCTGTTCGATCGGGTTATCCAGTCAGCGGTCCTGCGCGTCCTTGGCGTCCGCTTCCGCGTTGCGTTCAGCAACGCGCTTGCGTTGCTCTTCGGTCAGTTCCACCTTGTTGGCGGTGTCGCGCAACATCATCAGACCACCAACGATCGAGCCGATTGCAACGATCAGAATCAACCAGGCATACCAGGGCATAGGGCTCTCCTTGAGGGCATACCGGCGGACGAGGAGTTTCGCCCGTCAAGCTGCCATACCACTTCGAGTTACAGCGTTTCGCAGTGGTTCCATTGTAGGCCTGATCTGCCCCGGTAACCTCTCTTGCATCAATCCTCCGTGTGGCTACGCAAGCCAACGACAGAGGCATGCCATCCGCTCAGAGCCCGGTCAGCATCGCATCCGCCGGCGCATTGGCACGCAGTTGCGCGGTCAGTAGGAAGTAGATGAAACCGGCCACCATGAAACCGAGGAAGATCAGGCCGATCAGGCTGTTGAACCAGGCCATCGCCACCAGGCAGACCACGGCCAGTGCCAGGGCAATGGCCGGGACCAGCGGGTAGCCCGGTGCGCGGAAGGTGCGTTCCAGGTGCGGCTCGGCCTTACGCAACTTGAACAGGCTGAGCATGCTCATGATGTACATCACGATGGCGCCGAATACGGCCATGGTGATCATCGCCGCGGTCAGGGTCATGCCGCCCAGGTTGATCAGGCCATCGCTGTAGATGGCGGCGATGCCGATCAGGCCGCCGGCGATGATGGCGCGGTGCGGCGTCTGGAAACGGGACAGCTTGGCCAGTGACGCCGGCAGATAGCCGGCGCGGGCGAGGGCGAAGAACTGCCGCGAGTAGCCGAGAATGATGCCGTGGAAGCTCGCCACCAGGCCGAACAGGCCGATCCACACCAGCATGTGCAGCCAGCCGGAGTTGTCCCCGACCACGGCTTTCATGGCCTGGGGCAGCGGGTCGTTGATGTTCGACAGGGTGCGCCAGTCGCCCACGCCGCCGGCGAAGAACATCACGCCCATGGCCAGCAGCACCAGGGTCAGAATGCCGCTGATGTAGGCCTTGGGGATGGTGCGTTTCGGGTCCTTGGCTTCTTCGGCGGCCATGGCCGCGCCTTCGATGGCGAGGAAGAACCAGATGGCGAACGGAATCGCCGCGAACATCCCGGCAATCGCCGGCGCGCCGAAGGTGTCCGAGCCCGCCCAGCCGTTGAGGGCGAAGTTGCTGAAGCTGAAGGCCGGTGCGACCACGCCCATGAACACCAGCAGTTCCGCCACCGCCAGTACGCAGACCACCAGCTCGAAGGTGGCGGCGAGTTTGACCCCGAGAATATTCAGCCCCATGAACACGATATAGGCGCCGACCGCCGCATGCTTCGGGTCCAGGGCCGGGAACTGCACATTCAGGTAGGCACCGATCGCCAGGGCGATGGCCGGTGGCGCGAAGACGAATTCGATCAGGGTCGCCAGCCCGGCGATCAGCCCGCCTTTTTCACCGAAGGCCCGGCGGCTGTAGGCAAAAGGCCCGCCGGCATGGGGAATGGCAGTGGTCAGTTCGGTGAAGCTGAAGATGAAACAGGTGTACATGGCCGCGACCATCAGCGAGGTCAGCAGAAAGCCCAGGGTGCCGGCGACGCCCCAGCCATAACTCCAGCCGAAGTATTCCCCGGAGATCACCAGCCCGACCGCGATCCCCCATAAATGCAGCGTGCCCAGCGTTGGTTTGAGTTGTGTGTTCATGCGTGGCTCCCGGAACGGAAAGAAGTGCTCGGGCTGCTCACTGCACCGCTCATGCCAGAGCGAAAACGGCCGTCGTAAAGCGCAAAAAGCTGTCGTAGCGAGGATGTTTCCAGTTGTTTCGAGGCCGAAGGCGCCTGGGTTGGTGCACAGCCGTGCAACAGAGGAGGGCGGTGGAGCCTGGAGGCGCGCGATCGCGAGCAGGCTCGTTTCTACGTGCATCGGGCTTTTCCGGTACAGCAGCAAACCAGCTGACGATCCCTCCCCTGGCCACGCCGATGGCCGGTGTAAATCCCGCGTAAAGCCTTTCTTTACGCTTTCTTTATGCGCCGCCCGCGCCCTCGATCTCGTTCCTTTACAGCCTCCCTGCGGACAATGCCCCACACGCGGCGATTGCCGTACGACGGAGAGATTCCATGAGCGTTCTGGACGGGGTGTCCCTGCTGCTGGCAGTGGGGCTGTTCATCTATCTACTGGTTGCGCTGTTGCGCGCGGATCGGAACTAGGAGCGGCTATGCACAGTTATGACTATTGGCTGATCCTCGGCTTCTTTGCCTTGGTGCTGCTGCCCGCGCCTTTCCTGGGGCGGTTCTACTACAAGGTAATGGAGGGCCAGCGCACCTGGCTGACGCCGCTGTTGGGGCCGGTCGAACGCGCTTGTTACCGGCTTTCGGGTGTCGATGCGCAAAGCGAACAGAGCTGGCAGAAATACACCCTGGCCCTGCTTGCGTTCAACCTGGCCGGCTTCCTGTTGCTGTTCACGATTCTGTTGTTCCAGGACCATCTGCCGCTCAACCCGCAGAACCTGCCGGGGCAGGAGTGGACGCTGGCGTTCAATACCGCGGTCAGCTTCATGACCAACACCAACTGGCAGTCCTACAGCGGTGAAGCCTCCCTGAGCTACCTGAGCCAGATGATCGGCCTGACCGTGCAGAACTTCGTCAGCGCCGCCACCGGTTTGGCGGTGCTGGTTGCACTGTGTCGTGGCATCGGCCGCAAGTCGACCAAGACCCTGGGCAACTTCTGGGTCGACATGACCCGTGCCACCCTCTACGGCCTGCTGCCGCTGTGTCTGCTGCTGGCATTGTTCCTGGTGTGGCAGGGCGTCCCGCAAACCTTCGCCCAGTATGTCCACGCCGTGACCCTGCAAGGCGTCGATCAGGTGATTCCATTGGGCCCGGCCGCCAGCCAGATCGCCATCAAGCAACTGGGCACCAACGGCGGGGGCTTCTTTGGCGTCAACTCGGCGCATCCGTTCGAGAACCCGACGGCCTGGAGCAACCTGTTCGAGGTGGCCTCGATCATCCTGATCCCGGTGGCCCTGGTGTTCACTTTCGGCCACTACGTCAAGGATCTGCGCCAGAGCCGGGCGATCATCGCCTGCATGCTGGCGCTGTTCCTGATCGGTGGCGCGACCTCGCTGTGGGCCGAGTACCAGCCCAACCCGGCCCTGAACAACGTCGCGGTCGAACAGACTGCACCGCTCGAGGGCAAGGAAGCGCGCTTCGGGACCACCGCCACCGTGCTCTGGTCGGTGACCACCACCGCGGCCTCCAACGGTTCGGTCAACGGCATGCATGACAGCCTCAGCCCGCTGAGCGGCATGGTCGCGCTGATCAACATGATGGTCGGCGAGGTGATCTTCGGCGGCGTCGGCGCGGGCCTCTACGGCATGCTGCTGAACGTGCTGATCGCGGTCTTCCTCGCCGGCCTGATGATCGGGCGCACCCCGGAATACCTGGGCAAGAAGCTGCAGGCCAGGGAAGTGCAGTTGCTGGTGGTGACACTGATGGTGATGCCGGTCGGCGTGCTGGTACTGAGCGCCATCGCCGCGAGCCTGCCGGGGCCGGTGGCGGCGGTGAGCAACCCGGGCGCCCACGGTTTCAGCCAATTGCTGTACGCCTACACCTCGGCCAGCGCCAACAACGGCTCGGCCTTCGCCGGCCTGGGCGCCAACACCCCGTTCCACAACCTGATGCTGGGCCTGGGCATGTTGATCGGCCGCTTCGGCTACATCCTGCCGGTGCTGGCCCTGGCCGGCAGCCTGGCACTGAAAAAGACCGCACCGGTCGGCCAGAACAGCTTTCCGACTCATGGTCCGCTGTTCGTCACGCTGCTGACCATGACCATTTTGCTGGTGGGCGGGCTGACCTTTTTGCCGACCTTGGCGCTGGGCCCGATTGCCGACCACTTGAGCTTGGCTGCCTTTGGAATGAAGGGCTGAGGACTTAATGATGAATATGCATGTTCCTGCTTCCAAGAAGGCTGTAACCGAAATGTCCGGTGCCAAAACCGCGGCCTCGAAACACACTGTTGCCGAACAACAGAAAACCTCGATCGCAGCCCTGTGGCGTCCGGCGCTGGTACAGGCCTTCGTCAAGCTCGACCCACGCCAGTTGCAACGTTCGCCGGTGATGCTGGTGGTCGAACTGACCGCGATCCTGACCACGGTACTGTGCCTTGTGCCGGATACCGCGGTACCGACCTTCGTCGCCGCGCAGATCGCCCTCTGGCTGTGGTTCACCGTGCTGTTCGCCAACTTCGCCGAGGCCCTGGCCGAAGGGCGTGGCAAGGCCCGCGCCGACAGTCTCAAGGCCGGCAGCGAAGGCCTGAGTGCACGCCTGAAAAAGGCCAATGGCAGCTTCCAGGTGATACCTGCCGCCAATTTGCGCAAAGGCGACGTGGTGCGGGTCGAGGTCGGGGAGATGATCCCCGGTGACGGTGAGGTCATCGAAGGTATTGCCGCGGTCAACGAAGCGGCGATCACTGGCGAGTCGGCACCGGTCATCCGCGAATCCGGCGGCGATCGCTCGGCTGTGACCGGCAATACCCGGCTGGTGTCCGACTGGTTGCTGGTGCGTATTACCAGCAATCCGGGCGAGTCGACCCTTGATCGCATGATTGCCCTGGTGGAAGGCGCCAAGCGCCAGAAGACCCCCAACGAAGTGGCCCTGGACATCCTGCTGATCGGCCTGACCCTGATCTTCCTGATCGTGGTCGTGACCCTGCAGCCGTTCGCCCACTTTGCCAATGGCAGCCTGCCGCTGGTGTTCCTGGTGGCATTGCTGGTGACCCTGATTCCGACCACCATCGGTGGCTTGCTGTCGGCCATCGGGATCGCCGGGATGGACCGCCTGGTGCGGCTGAACGTGATCGCCAAATCCGGTCGCGCCGTGGAAGCGGCGGGTGACGTGCATGTCCTGCTGCTGGACAAGACCAGTACCATCACTTTCGGTAACCGTCGTTGCGCGGCCATCCACGCGGCGCCTGGGGTCAACCACCAGGAAATGGCCGAGGCCACCTTGCTGGCCTCGCTGGCGGACGACACGGCGGAAGGCAAATCCATTGTCGAATACCTGCGCGGGCTTTATCCACAGCCCGAGCCGGGCGCTGAAATGCTGACCGCCGTGCCGTTCAGTGCCGAGACCCGGCTGTCCGGTGTCGACTATCAGGGGCGGGTCTATCGCAAGGGCGCGGTGGATTCGGTGCTGGCCTTCGTTGGTCTGCAACGTGGCGAGCTGGCCCCGGCGCTGTCCCGGGAAATCGACAAGATTGCCCAGAGTGGCGGCACGCCGCTGCTGGTGTGCGCCGAGGGCAAGCTGCTCGGCGCCATTCACCTCAAGGACGTGGTCAAGCCCGGTATCCGCGAGCGTTTCGCCGAGTTGCGCAAGCTGGGGATCCGCACCGTGATGGTGACCGGCGACAACCCGCTGACCGCCGCCGCCATTGCCGCGGAGGCCGGGGTGGATGACGTGCTGGCCGAAGCCACGCCGGAGAAAAAGCTGGCGCGCATTCGCCACGAACAGAACGACGGTCGTCTGGTCGCCATGTGTGGCGACGGCGCCAACGACGCTCCGGCGCTGGCCCAGGCCGACGTCGGCATGGCGATGAACGATGGTACCCAGGCGGCGCGCGAAGCGGCGAACATGGTCGACCTCGACAGCGATCCGACCAAGCTGCTGGACGTGGTGCAGATCGGCAAGGAACTGCTGGTGACCCGCGGCGCCCTGACCACCTTTTCCATTGCCAACGACATCGCCAAGTACTTCGCGATCCTGCCGGCGCTGTTCGCGGCGATTTATCCACAGCTCGGCGTGCTCAACGTCATGCAACTGAGCAGCCCGCAGAGCGCGATCCTCTCGGCGATCGTGTTCAACGCCCTGATCATCGTCGTGCTGATTCCGCTGGCCCTGCGCGGGGTGCGGGTGCAGGCGGCCAGCGCGGCCCATCTGCTGCGCCGCAACCTGCTGATCTATGGCCTGGGCGGGATCCTGGTGCCGTTCCTGGGCATCAAGCTGATCGACATGCTGCTGACGGCTTTGCACCTGGTGTAACCCCGCGACCCTGTAGGAGCCAGCTTGCTGGCGATGGCGTCAACCCAGTGCGCCAGACGCACCGCATCGCTAGCAAGCGGGTTCCTACGGAGTCCGGGTAAACCCGTTAACCGAATCGAGGATTTGATGATGTCCACTGTATTGCGTCCGGCCTTGAGCCTGATTGTGTTGATGACCCTGATCACTGGTGTGGCCTATCCGCTGGTGGTCACCGGCGTGGCCCAGGTGGCGTTCCCGAAACAGGCCAATGGCAGCCTGGTGCTCGATGGCGTGGGCCAGGTCCGTGGTTCGGCCCTGATCGCCCAGGATTTCAGCGGCGACAGCTGGTTCCACCCGCGTCCATCGGCCGGAGCCTTTGCCACGGTGTCCAGCAGTGCGAGCAACCTGGCGCCGAGCAACCCGGCGCTGGCCAGCCGTGTGATCGACGACGCCAACAAGCTGGCAGTGCCAGGGCAGGGGCCGGTACCGCTGGCGTTGCTGACGACTTCGGGCAGCGGCCTGGATCCGCACTTGCCACCGGCGGCGATTAACTATCAACTGGCGCGGGTCGCGGCGGCGCGCAACCTGCCGGTCGCCACGCTGCAGCAGTTGGTGGATGCTCATGTCGAGCAGCCTCTGGTCGGCCCGCCGGTGGTGAATGTGCTGGCCTTGAACAGGGCGTTGGAAAAGCTCGCCCTGTAGCCAGCTGCTACAAGTCTGTATGTCGATGATTTGAGTCCAGAGAGAACAATGCATGAGTGATTCCGGCCGCGCCGACGCCCTGTTAGCCGATCTGTCCCATGACGGCCGCGGCCGGCTCAAGGTCTTCCTTGGCGCCGCCCCGGGCGTCGGCAAGACCTACGCCATGTTGCAGGCGGCGCACACGCAATTGCGCCAGGGGGTGAAGGTCCTGGCCGGGGTGGTGGAAACCCATGGCCGGGCGGAAACCGAAGCCTTGCTCGGTGGCTTGCCGCAACAGCCGCTGGTGCGTTCCGAATACCGCGGGGTCATGCTCGAAGAGATGGACCTCGACGGCCTGCTCAAGGCCAAGCCCAAGCTGGTATTGGTGGATGAACTGGCCCATACCAACGCCCCCGGCAGCCGGCACGCCAAACGCTGGCAAGATGTTCAGGAACTGCTGGCGGCCGGTATTGACGTCTTCACGACGGTCAACGTGCAGCATCTGGAAAGCCTCAACGATCAGGTCCGCGGCATTACCGGGGTGCAGGTCCGCGAGACCCTGCCCGACTGGGTGCTGCAGGAAGCCTACGAGTTGCTGCTGGTGGACCTGCCGCCGCGAGAACTGCTGGAGCGCCTGCGCGAAGGCAAGGTGTATGTGCCGGAGCAGGCCAGGGCGGCGATCGATGCGTTCTTCACCCAGACCAACCTCACCGCGCTGCGTGAGCTGGCGATGCAGGCCGCGGCGGCGCAGGTCGACGACGATCTGGCCCAGGGGTATCGCAAGCTCGGGCAGGCCGCGCCGGCGGTGCGCGGACGCTTGCTGGTAGGGGTCGATGGCGACGCCCAGGCCGAGCGCCTGGTGCGTCATGCCAGCCATGTCGCCCGGCGGCGGCATCTGCCCTGGAGCCTGGTGCATGTGGATGACGGCCGGGTGCCTGACGAGCAAGCTCGCCAGCGCCTGCAAAGTGCCCAGCAACTGGCCGAGCGCCTGGGCGGCGAGGTGGTCCTGCTGCGGGCCGGCGAAGTGGCCAAGACCCTGATCCAGCATGCCGCGGAGCGGCGCGCCAGCCTGGTGCTGGTGGGGCAGTCACGCAAACGCCTGCGCCGCCGTTTGTTTGGCGGCGGCCTGGCGGCGCGCCTGCTGCGCAACGCCCAGGGCCTGGAAATCAACGTGCTCGACAGCGAGGACGAACCCGGCCAGCCGCGCCTGCGGGTGGAGCGTTCGCTGGTCTGGTTCGACTACGCCCTGGCGGTCCTGGCGACGGTCCTGGCTTCGGGGCTGTCGTGGGCGGTGGCGAGCGTGCTGGCGTTGCCGAACATCTCCCTGGTGTTCCTTGCCGCGGTGCTGCTGGTAGCGGTGCGCAGCAGTCTCGGGCCGGCGCTGGTGTGCGCGGCGTTGTCGTTCCTGACCTACGATCTCCTGTTCATTCCACCGACGTTCTCCTTCGCCATCCAGCGCGAGGAGGACGTGCTGACGCTGCTGTTCTTCCTGTTGATGGCGGCCCTGACCGGCAACCTGGCGGCGCGCCAGCGTCGGCAGTTGCAGGCATTGCGCGACACCCAGGAAGAAACCAGCGAGCTGCTGGACCTGTCGCGCAAACTCACCGCCGCCACCGATCGGCAGGCGGTGGTCAGCGCCGCGGCGCAGCACCTCAATGGCTGGAAGGAGTTGCAGCTGTGCCTGCTCAATCGCGACGGGCAGGGTGGCTGGAAGGTCGAGACGGGTGGGCCCTTGCAGTTTTCCGAGTCTGAGCGGGCCGCCGCCGACTGGGCCTGGCAACACGATCAACCGGCCGGGATGGGCACCGGAACCCTGCCTTTCGGGCGCTGGTGGTGGTGGCCGTTATCCGTTGACGAGGGCCCGCTGGGCTTGCTTGGAGTCTGTCCGAAAGAAGGCGAGGAGCTCAACGCTCAGCGTCGTCGTCTGTTGAGTGCCTTGAGCCAGCCCCTGGCCCAGGCCTTGGCCCGGGCACAGTTGGCCGAGGATCTGGAAGCGGCGCGCCTGCACGGCGAAACCGAACAATTGCGCAGTGCGCTGCTGGCCTCGGTGTCCCATGACCTGCGTACCCCCTTGACCTCGATGCGCGGCAGCATCGACAGCCTGCTGGCGCTGGGGGAGGCGATCCCCCTGGAAGACCGTCGCGAACTGCTCGAAGGCACGCGGGATGAGGCCGAACGCCTGGATCGCTACATTCAGAATCTGCTGGACATGACCCGTCTCGGCCATGGCTCGTTGAAGCTGGCGCGAGACTGGGTGGCGCCGGCCGATATCGTTGGCAGCGCGCTGAATCGCCTGCGAGTGGTGCTGGCGCCGCTGCGGGTCAGCACCGAATTGCCGGCCGAACTGCCGTTGCTGTTCGTGCATGCGGCGTTGATCGAACAGGCGCTGATCAATGTCCTGGAAAACGCCGCGCGCTTTTCACCGGCCAACGGCCGTTTGCAACTGAGTGTCGGGACCCGCGACACCGAGTTGCTGTTTGCCGTGAGCGACGAAGGGCCGGGTATTCCGGTGGAGGATCGTCCACGGATTTTCGACATGTTCTACACCGCGGCACGGGGCGATCGAGGCGGGCAGGGCACCGGCCTGGGGCTGGCGATCTGTCAGGGCATGGTCGGTGCCCATGGCGGGCGCATCACGGTGGGCGAAGGGATCGACGGGCATGGTACCTGCATCACCTTGTGCCTGCCGCTGCAGGCGCAACCCGAGCTTGAAGGAGAGGCCTGAGTGCCGGTAAAAAAGCGTCAATCCAACGAGGCCAGGAGGGCCGCACATGTTCTTTACGATCCAGAGCCATGCCTGCGCTACTCTTGCGCCACTTATTTGTCTTGAAGCGAAACCATGAGCCAGACCGCGACCATCCTGGTCATCGATGACGAGCCGCAGATTCGTAAATTCCTGCGCATCAGCCTGGTGTCCCAGGGCTACAAAGTGCTTGAAGCCGGCACCGGCAACGAAGGCCTGGCCCAGGCGGCGCTGAACAAGCCAGACTTGCTGGTGCTCGACCTCGGCCTGCCGGATATGGACGGCCAGCAGGTGCTGCGTGAGTTTCGCGAGTGGTCGGGCGTACCGGTGCTGGTGTTGTCGGTGCGGGCCAGCGAAGGGCAGAAGGTCGAAGCGCTGGACGGTGGCGCCAACGACTACGTGACCAAGCCCTTTGGCATCCAGGAGTTCCTGGCGCGTATTCGTGCGCTGTTGCGCCAGGCACCCGTCGGCGAGGCGCAGGAAGCAGCCCTGGATTTCGGCCCGCTGACCGTGGACCTGGCCTATCGCCGGGTGCTGCTCGACGGTGCCGAAGTGGCATTGACGCGCAAGGAATACGCCGTGCTGGCGCAACTGGCGCGGCACCCGGGGCGGGTGATCACCCAGCAGCAACTGCTCAAGGATATCTGGGGGCCGACGCACACCGAGGACAGTCACTACCTGCGTATCGTGGTCGGGCATCTGCGGCAGAAGCTGGCGGACGATCCGACCCGGCCACGCTTTATAGTGACCGAGGCCGGGGTGGGATACCGCTTGCTGGGGGCGCAGGAGTGAGCGGGCTCGCGGCCCTCTTTCAGTTCAGTTCGTTCTCGTAGCGGTCCAGGGTGTCGCTGGCAATTTCCCGCCCCAGTGCGATCAGCTCCGGAGCCTTGTAGAACTCGAAGAAACGGCACACCCGCTTGGGCACGTTGATCAGGATGTCCGGCGGGTAGCCGGCGATCTTGTACTGGGCCAGCGAGGTCTGCATGACCTCGAAGCTCTGGTTGATCAGGTCCAGCAGGGAAGCGGGGCCGACGTTATCGATAATGAACGAGCCGGTGGCCGATTTCGGGGCGCCATCGGTTTCCGGAGCCGCGGCCGGTTGCTGGGCCTCGGGCTCGGCGGATTCGATCCAGGGGTTGCCGATGTCGGCTGCCTCGCTGCGCAGCGCTTCCTGTTCGAGCAGCAGCAGTTGTTCGGCTTGCTTGCGGCGAAAGGGCAGGTGCGAGCCCAGGGAGTTGATCAGGCTGTCGAAGCGGCTCTTGAAGGCGGCGGGGCGCTGGATCACCGGCAACTGGTAACGACGCTGGTTGGTCGAGTTGAGGTTGACGGCGATGATCAGGTCGCAGTGGCTGGAGACCACCGGCACGATGGGCAGCGGGTTGAGCAAGCCGCCGTCCACCAGCATGCGATTGCCTTGCATGACCGGGGTGAAGAGGCTGGGGATCGCCGCCGAAGCCCGCATGGCCTGGTGCAGACAGCCTTCCTGGAACCAGATTTCCTGCTGGTTGGTCAGGTCGGTGGCCACGGCGGTGTAAGGGATGCGCAGGTCTTCGATGTTGATTTCGCCGACGATCTTGCGGATCTGGCCGAATACTTTCTCCCCGCGTATCGCCCCCAGGCGAAAGCTGACATCCACCAGCCGCAGCACATCCAGATAATCCAGGCTTTCGATCCAGCTGCGGTAGTCGTCCAGTTTGCCGGCGGCGTAGATACCACCGACTACTGCGCCCATGGAGCAGCCCGCGACACAGGCGATGTCGTAACCACGTCTTTCGATTTCCTCAATCACCCCGATGTGGGCGTAACCTCGGGCACCACCAGAGCCCAGGACCAGTGCGACACGCTTTTTCATGACTCGATCCTTCGCCAGACAGGTTTCCACAATGCACCCATCGAGGGTGTCGGTTCAATCACTGACTGCCTCTGCGGGCCTTGGGCAAAGGGATTTTTTCCAGTGTTTTGCCGCATGGGGTTATGCTCGCGCGACTATATTTTCCCTGACGAGCCAAGGCACTTTTAGTGGCGGCGATCGTCTTACGTTCATGACTGTTTTTATTGTTTGCAATTGCTTCTTATCGTTCACGACTGTTTCCCCCCTACTTTGAGGTGTCATTGATGAAAGCCTGGATCTGTCTACCGTTGATTGCATTGGTACTCGGTGGTTGTGCTGGCAAGACCGCCTATCGCGACAGCTGCGGTACGCAACTGGATGCGGCCTGGCATGAACTGGACCTGGCCAAGGCCGAAGGTTTCGCTGGCACAGTCAGCTATTCCAAGGCCCTGTCGCTACTGACCGGGGCCAAGACCCAGCAGCAATTCGAAGCCTTCGAGGGCTGTACCAAAAAAGCCGAAAAGGCCCGTTTCTATATTCGTGAGTCGCGCGCCGGCCGCTGATCGCAAGGCTGCCGTTTGCCGCTAGACTGAAGAGCGCTCTTCAGTTTCCGTCTCGCAGGCGTCGTGAGCGCGCCTGCCAGTCATGCCTAGGCCCGGCCGCAGTCTTTGTGCTGCGAGCCGGGTCATTCGTTTCGGGAGTCAATGATGTCTGCCTTGGTTGATCGGTTGGTGGCACAGGTGTTGGGGCTGGAGGTGCGCTTGCTGGCGTGCCAGGCGCGTTTGCAGGCGGTGACCGACCCCGAGGCGCTGCACGATCTGCGTACCACGGTGCGCCGCTTGCGCAGCCTGTTGCGAGCGCTGCGCGGTTTGCCTGGTGTCGAGCAACTGGAAGCGGCCGCTTCGGCAGTCGGGCAACTGACGACGCCGTTACGCGACCGTGAGGTTCTGGCTGCGTACCTGCATCAGCATGACTACCATCAGGCCGCGGAACGCCGTACCGCGGGGCTGGCGGATGAATACCGGACCGTGGCGACGGGCTCCGAACTCCAGCAACTGCTGCTGGTGCTGGATGCCTTCCCGCGTTTCCTGCGGGCGGCGCAACGGCAGGAACTGTTGCGCGGCTTGCGCAAGCGCATCGAAAAGCGCTTGGCCAAGCAATGGAAGGCACTAGACGAGGCCCTGCACGATCCGGCTCATGATCGGCACCGTTTGCGCCTGCTGATCAAGCGTGTGCGCTACGCCGCCGAGGCGTATCCCGAACTTGCCGAACTGTCGCCCAAGGCCGTCTCTCGCTTGAAGGCCGCTCAGGGCGCGCTGGGCGACTGGCATGATTGCTGGCAATGGCTGGCCCAGGCCGAACGGCAGGCGGACCTGTTGCCTTGTGTTCCGGTCTGGCACGCCACCATGCACAAGGCCGAGGGGCGTGCCGATCGGGTGCTCGACAAGCTGAGCGCTGCCTGTTTCCGTAGCTGACTCCCGGCTGGCGGCTTATCTGTCAGTCTTTTTGGCGGGAACAAGTGCTTTACGCGTGTGCGCTGCTGGTTAAGATCCTCGAACCCGTTTCTTGATCAGAGGTGCTCATGCGCTTTTGCGATTTGCTCGATGCCGTCCGCCACCATCCGTTGGAGCTGTCGATTCCAACCGAGTGGGCGCAGGGGCGGGCCAGTTTCGGCGGATTGGTGGCGGCTTTGCAGTATGAAGCCATGCGCGCAACAGTCCCCGCCGAACGTCCGGTGCGTTCACTGGCGATCACCTTTGTCGGCCCGGTCATCCCCAATGTGCCGGTCAGCTTTGAAGTCGAGGTGCTGCGTGAGGGCAAGGCCGTCAGCCAGGTGCTGGGGCGTGCAGTGCAGAACGGTCAGGTAGTGACCCTGGTACAGGGCAGTTTTGGTGCCTCTCGGCCGTCCGAGGTGACGGTTGTCGCCGAGGAAGCACCCACCATGAAACATTGGGACGAGTGCCCGGAACTGCCTTATGTCAAGGGCGTGACGCCGGAGTTCATGCGCCATCTGGCAATGCGCTGGAGCATCGGTGGCATGCCGTTCACCGGCAACAAGTCGCGGGACATGGGCGGTTGGGTGCGCCTGCGGGGCGACGTCAAGGAAGAGCCCATGACCGAGGCGCATATCCTCGCACTGGTGGACGCCTGGCCGCCGGCCTTGTTACCACACCTGACCAGCCCGGCCCCTGGCAGTACCCTGACCTGGACCATTGAATTCGTGCAGCCGCTGCTGGCGTTGAGCACCCTGGACTGGTGCAAGTACCGGGTGAATATCGAACATGCCCGTGACGGTTACGGGCATGCGGCCGCGGCACTCTGGAGTGCCGAAGGCCGGTTGATCGCGCTCAGCCGGCAGACGGTCACCATCTTCGGTTGAAACCCTCTCAATGCCGGTGGCGCTTGCGCCATGCACGCCACCAGGCGCCGCTGAGGACGAAGCGTGGAAAGGTCACGAATTGTTCTACCAGCAGGCGCTGGACCGCATCTTTACGGTCACTGAACGGCTCGGCGGCTTGGACCTCCAGGCTATGGCCGTGACGCTGCAGGCCCAAAGCGGCGATCAGGCCGACCACGCCGATGGCGACGTTGGTGAAGCTCAAGCCGAATACTCCTGAAACCAGCAACAGAAAGCCGACGATGAACAGCGGCACTGCAATCAGGTGCAACACCAGATTGGTCGGGTTGCGGTGGTTATGCGGGTAGGAGCGCCATTGCCAGGCGGGGAGGTTGGGGTGACGTTTACCCATGACAGTGATCCTTGATTCGTAGAAGCCTATGTATCAAAGGATAGGCCTCACGCGAGGGGGCGGCGAATCAAGGCTGACTATGGGGGCGATAGGCTGGCAAAGGTTTCGCTCCGACAGGCTTGCCGATTCCTCCAGGAGCGAAAAGTCGCGGTTTACAGCTTCAATTGACCGATGGCCTTGCTCAGTTCCCCAGCCAGGGTCGCCAGTTCGTTGCTGGTGGTCGCCGAGTCGACGGTCTGTTGCACGGTGTTTTCGGTGACGTCGCGAATACTCACCACGGCGCGATTCATTTCTTCCGCCACTTGGCTTTGCTGCTCGGCAGCCACCGCAATCTGGGTATTGCTTTCACGCATCTGCGCCACGGCCGCGGTGATTTCCGCCAGCGCTGCGCCGGCTTCCTGGGCCTGCTGTACGCAATCGTCCGCCTTGAACGAGCTTTCCTGCATGAAGTCCACTGCGTCGCGGGTACCGGCCTGCAGGTCGGAGACCATCCGGGTGATTTCGTCGGTGGAGGTCTGCACCCGCTTGGCGAGGTTGCGTACTTCATCGGCGACCACCGCGAACCCCCGGCCCATTTCACCGGCGCGCGCCGCTTCGATCGCGGCATTGAGCGCCAGCAGGTTGGTTTGCTCGGCAATGCTGTGGATCACGTTGACCACGCCATTGATCTTCTGACTGTCCTCGGCCAGGCGCTGGATCATTTCGGCGGTCTGTTGCACGCCGCTGGAGAGCCCGGAAATGGACTTCTGCACACGGCTGACCACTTCCTGGCCGCTGCCGGCGAGGACATCGGCGGCCTGGGAGCGATCCCGGGTGGCGCCGGCGTGCTGGGCGATGTGATAGACGGTGGCGGACATTTCGTTGATCGCTGTCGCGGCCTGATCGGTTTCGCTTTGCTGGCCCAGCATGCCGTGACGCACGTCGTTCATGCTCGATGCCAGGCGCGCGGCGCCGATATCCAGTTGCCGGGCGGTGTTGGCGACGGTGTTGACCACCCGCTGGTAACCCGCCTGCATCGCATTGAAGGCGCTGGCCATCTGGCCGACCTCGTCGGTGCACGACAGGGGCACGCGGGCTGACAGGTCGCCGGTTTTCTCCACATGCAGCATCACATCCTTGAGGGTGTTCAGTTGGCTGAGCAGGAAACGGATCAACAGTTGCGAAGCTCCGAGCATCGCCAGCATCAGAATGAACACGGCCACCGCGTACTGGCTGAAGCGTTCGCTGAACACCTGATGCAGGCTTGGCCCATGGGCAAGCACTGCAACCCGTTGGCCATCGGTCCGGGGCAGCACCAGCGCGCCGATCAGAGGGTTTTCACCGAACAGCGGCATTTCGTCGAAGGCCACCCATCCATTGGCGTTGCTCAGTTCCGGCAGGGGGCGTTGGTCGAGGCTGGGGATCTGGCCGGCCGCGAAGCTCAGCAGATTCTCGGCATTGGGCAGCGCTTGCCCGGAGGGCCATGCGCCGAGCAGGCTCGCCTGGGCCCTGGCGTTGTGTTGTGAGGCCTGGCTACGCGCTTGCTGCTCCAGCTGGACGGCGTACAGGACCAGTAGCAGGGTGGTCACGAAGGCGACCGCATTGACCGCCCAGAACTTGTATTTCAATGAGATATTGCTGAGCCAGGCACCCATGGAAGGTCTTCTCTGATTAAGCGGAACAGTATTGGCAAGGTGCCATTATTGTGCCGCTATGCAGAGAGTCGAATCTTGATATGCGTCAAGCAATCTCGGGCAAGGTGAAGAAGGCACGGGCGCTGGCGGTACTGTGGGCCGCCAGCTCTTCCTGGCTCTCGCCGCGGTGCAGGGCCACCTCGCGCAACACTTCGGTCAGGTAGGCCGGTTCGTTGCGACCGTTCTTCGGCTTGGGGCGCAGGCTGCGTGGCAACAGATAGGGGGCGTCGCTTTCGAGCATCAGGCGACCGCGGGGAATCTCTCCTACCAGCGGGTGCAAGTGAGTGCCACGGCGCTCGTCGCAGATCCACCCGGTGATGCCAATGTGCAGGTCAAGGTCCAGATAGTTGAACAGCGCGCGCTGTTCGCCGGTGAAGCAATGCACCACCGCGGCCGGCAAGCGGTCACGAAAGTTGCGGACTATTTCCAGCAGGCGCTGGCTGGCATCGCGTTCGTGGAGGAAGACCGGCAGTTGCAGTTCAACGGCCAGGGCCAGGTGTTCCTCCAGCACTTTTTCCTGTTGCCCTCGGGGGGAGAAGTCCCGATTGAAGTCCAGGCCGCATTCGCCCACGGCCTTGACGCTGCTTTCCTTGAGCAGGCTGCGCAAGCGCTGTGCGCTGTCGGCATTCCAGTCGCTGGCGCAATGCGGATGAATCCCGGCGGTAGAGAACAGTTGGCGGCCACTTTCATCCAGTTGCCGCGACAGCTCGAGCGCCTGTTCGCTGCCCTCGACACTGGTGCCAGTGAGCACCAATTGGCAGACGCCGGCGGCATAGGCACGGTCCAGTACGGCGCGATGTTTTTCGGCGAAACTCGGATTGGTCAGGTTGACGCCGATATCGATGAGTTGCATGGTGCTATCTCCGCCTGCGGCCGGAAAGCATATCAGAGCTGTAGATTTATAAGAAAAGCCAAGAACTACAACGAGTTGAAGCTGTCTCTTGATGCCGGAAGAAAGGCAGCGGTTGGTCTGCCAGCCGTGGTTGTGCCAGTCTTTCGCATCTTGTCAGCGCTCTAGGCGCTCTGTTTCTGTCGCCCGCGTTTTCGCCATTGCTCGAAAACTCGGACAGTATTCTTCCCGGAGAGCGGATGACGCGACCCTCGGTTTTGCTAGCGTTGTGCTGGTCGTTGCTGCTGCCCCTGCCGGCGGTAGCACGCTTGGCTGGCCCTCCGGAAGCGGCCGTAGCGGGCAAGGTCCGCGACCTGGCGGACATTCGCAGCAGCCGGGTCTTGCGCGTGCTGGTCAACCAGAGTCGCAATAGCTCCGGTGAAGTCCAGGGCCAGGCCATCGGTGTCGAATACCACCGTCTGCGCGCCTTTGAGCAGTACCTCAATGGTCACGCTCGTGACGGTCAGGAAATCAGTCTCAAGATCATTCCCAAAGCCAAGGATCAATTGCTCGGTGCGCTGCAGCGTGGCGAGGGGGATCTGGTCGCTCCGGGAGAGTTGTTGGAGGCGCTACCGGGGCAAGCGGTAAGCCCCAGTGAACCGGTCGCCAGCAACGTGCCGTTGCTGCTGGTGGGAATCAAGGGCGAGCGGCGCTACACCCGGCCTGAACAGCTCTCCGGCAAGACCCTGGCGCTGACCACAGGCAGTGCTGCCGGGGATGCGGTGAGCCAGATCAATCAGAGGCTGGCGCTGCATAAGCTGGCGCCGGTCAAGGTCGAGTGGGTCGATCCGAGCCTGGCAGTCGAAGATGTCCTGGAAATGGTCCAGGGCGGGATCTTTCACCTGACCATCGTCGAGAAGCCCATTGCCGAGCGCTGGGGCAAAGTCCTGCCGAAGCTGCGTTTTGATCGGCAACTGGTCATCAGCGAGCCTGGCGAGGAGCACTGGTTCGTGCGGCGGGACGCCTCGATGCTGCGGGCGAGCATCGATCGTTTCCTGAAGGTCTATAAGGCTCCGGCGGATCAGGATGTTGCGTTCTTGCGCATCTATCGACGCCTGTATCAGGTGCATAACCCTTTGACCCGGGCCGATCGCCAGCGCCTGGAAAAATTGCGCCCGGTATTACAGAAGCATGCCGATGCACAGAACATGGACTGGTTGAACCTGGCGGCGCTGGCTTTCAAGGAGTCGTCATTGCAGCCCTCTGCCAGGAGCGGCAGCGGCCCGACCGGCCTGATGCAGATCACCCCGTCAGCCGCCCAGCGGGTAGGGGTCAATAACATCCAGACCCTCGATAACAACGTGCTGGCCGGAGCCAAGTACCTGGCGTTGATCCGGCGCAAGTTCTTTTCCAGTCCCAAGCTCAACGAGCGCGAGCGTATGGCATTTGTCCTGGCGGCCTACAATATGGGGCCGGAGCGAGTGCAGGGTATGCGGACCGAAGCCCGGCGACGCGGGTTGAACCCCAATCAGTGGTTTTTCCAGGTCGAGCGCATTGCCATGGAACAGGTCGGAATGGGCGCCGTCAGCTATGTTAATAGCGTCAATAAATACTATTTGGCCTTTGACCGGGAACGCGAATCGTTGGAGCCGCAAGCGCGTAAGGTCGTCTCAAGGAAATAATCGATAAAGTTGATTGTTATCTTGCTATTTTTGCACTTTTAACATGAGATTTTGTGATTAATATAGCGACCCATTACCCAACACTACAAAGGACTACACAGCATGAGCACACTGATCAAAACCGTACTGAACACCCGTGCAGGCTACGGCCTGACCGTCCTGCGAGTTTTTGTCGGCATCATTTTCGCCGCTCATGGCGCGCAAAAGCTTTTCGGCCTGTTTGGCGGTTACGGATTGGCAGGTACGGCACAGTGGATGGAGAGCATCGGCCTGGCACCAGGACACCTGATGGCGCTGTTGGCGGGCGGTACCGAGTTCTTCGGCGGTCTGGCGCTGATTATCGGTCTGTTGGCACGTCCTGCCGCGTTGGGGTTGAGCTTCACCTTGCTGGTGGCGATTTTCTCCGTGCACATCAGCAATGGCCTGTTCATGGCGAACAATGGTTATGAGTTCGCCCTGGCTCTGCTCGGCGGCACCATTGCGGTTCTGATCGAAGGCGCAGGCAAATTGTCACTCGATGCGGCGATTGCCAAGTAACTTCCGGAAAACACCCAAGGCCCGCTTGTAGCGGGCCTTTTTTGTTGCTGATTTCGTTATTGGGGATTCTTGACACTACCCCGTCGGCTTCTCTAGGATTGTTGCCCATGCGCCGATTTAAACAGCTACTTGCGGGGCGCCAGGTGATTCGGAATATCACCGACAGAAGCTCTACCGGCTTCGAAATACCGCTAAAGCGCTGGTTCGGTGTTGCCTCTCACCTGCCCGGCAGAAAATTGAGGCAGAGACACGACACGATGAATGCACTCCACCCTCCTGTACGTCTTGCGCCAATCACGGCGAATCTTGTTCAGCGCAATCCAAAAATTCTTCTTGGCGGCACACACCAGCCGACATTGCTGCGTTATCTCGATGGCTGGCCACGTCGCAGCACAGGCCCTTCGGCCTTTCTCATCCAGTTCATCGAAGACGGCGAGTCCTTGGCACGTTTTGCCAACGACAGTTTTGACCTTGCGGTGATACAGGCCCCCAGTGCGGAAAATGCCGCCGAAGTCATCCAACATCTGACCCGCGTGGCTCGGCAGGGGCTGATCACCCGCAGGTAAGTACCGTAGGTGATCAATCCGGCTGTCGAGGTGGGTATTTCCTGAGGCTTCTTGAAGGCTCCATTGATATCGGGGCTTCAAACGACGGAGTTGCGTTTGGCCAGCTCCGCCAGTGCTACCAGATTGGAAACGTTGAACCGTTTTAGCAGCCTGACCTTGTAGGTACTCACCGTCTTGTGGCTGATCAGCAGTGCATCCGCGATTTTCTGATTATTCAGGCCGCTTGCCAGCAGTTTCAGGACGGTGATTTCCCGGTCGGTCAGTTGGGCAATCAAGACACTTTCCTGGCAGGCGGCGTTTGTATTCTGTTGCAAGGTGCTGATTGTATCCTCGGGGAAGTAGCTATACCCCGAGAGTATGGCTTTTACCGCATTAGCCAGTTCGTTCAGATTATCGTTCTTGCACAGAAAACCAGCCGCACCGGCCTGCAAACAGCGCAAGGCGAAGTTCTTGGAGTTGCTGGACGTCAGGACCAGTGTCTTTATCGGCAGTCCAGCGGACTTGATATGGGAGATAACGGAAAACCCGTCCAGGTTGGGTATGTTCAAGTCCAGGATGAGCAGGTCCGGAAGATGCTTGCGTACCAACTGGACAGCGTCCGCGCCATTATCGGCTTCGGCGACGATGTTGTGTTCATGAGGCTCCAGAACGGTTCTTATTGCGAGTCGAATCAACGGATGGTCGTCGACGATGATGATACTTCCCATGCAAGGCATCTCGATATTTAGGGGGAGGGTGCTTTTCGTATTTTATCCGAGCACTCTGAAAACTAAATCAGACGAATCTGATAGTTGTCATTGTGTGGCTAAGTTATGGTTTAGCCCCGTTTTGATCTGGCCAAGCCCTCCGCTCTCTATGCGTATTATTATCTTTAGACCGACCTCTCAGCTGAAAGGCTCTTGGTTATTCAACATGCTTTTACGTCTTGATCGTGTTATCTACTGGTTCGCTCCTTCTCTGTCTATGTTAATGGGGGTGGCTGGTATCGCGCTGTGTTTTTTTGGCTGGCAGCAACGATTAATATTGACAGGAGGGGCTGGAGTAGTATTGCTACTGCTGGCAGGAGGATTAATCATGCTATGGTCGAATTATGATTGGTGGTTGTTCAAGCTCAGCCCGCAGAGGGGGTTGAATATTCCTCTTAAGTGAGGTCGCAGTTGTCAATGCTATCGGTGATAGTAGGATAAATCGAAAGAATCGAGTTTTCTGGTAGTGAGTTGTCGGATAATTCCACCTGGAAAATAGGAGTTATCCAGTTGCTGGCATGTGTTGTTAGGAGGTACTTTTTACTCCGTGCTACATATTTTTAGATGCATAATGGAGTCTAAACCGGCGATGCTGCTACGAACTATTTCCATCAGAAACGCAGAGCAGGAAGTTCTGAACGGTGCGGTGCTCTGCAGTTTT
The DNA here is from genome assembly GCF_900215185.1 of Pseudomonas sp. LAMO17WK12:I10. Classification (NCBI taxonomy): domain Bacteria; kingdom Pseudomonadati; phylum Pseudomonadota; class Gammaproteobacteria; order Pseudomonadales; family Pseudomonadaceae; genus Pseudomonas; species Pseudomonas sp. LAMO17WK12:I10. Next base: position 112,495 of record NZ_OBDX01000018.1, read on the forward strand.
GCAATTCCTATGCTGAGCCGCAATTTTCTTGCCTATAGCTTAAATGAGGGGGCTGAGGTCGGAGAGTCGCGAGTTTATTTGGCGATGCTAAATAAGGCAGGGCAGAGTTATTCGCTGAGCTCGATCGAGGCCGAAGAAGATTGGCGACAGGTTATTCAAGTCTTCAAGGAAATAGTCACCCATGCGAGCCTGCCTGAGGGGCGACAGCAAGGTGCTGGTGGTAGTGCTGATATTCCTTACCATCTGATTGACCTTAAGAATTGTGTGATACCGACAGGGAATCTATCGGATCATCGTTCACTCACCATCAAGAAAAATCTGGTGCTGAAGCTCATCTCGTCAGAGGCCTCGGTTGCCTGCCTGCCTGCAATTGACAGCGTTGAACTCGGAGTTCCTGAGTTCGATGTCTCTATTTCCATGGTTTCTCAAGATACTCCAGCGGCACAGACTGTCGCGGAGCACATGGATGAGGTTTCTGATTCGAATGAGCATCGCTCGCCAGGAGCCGTTGAGGATTTTGAAGGTGATGTATTCGATGGTGCTCCATCCGGATTTGCTCCGATTGGAGATCCAGAGGAACTCTCTCAAAAGCCAGGAAAAGTTGAGACTGATATAGAGAAGGTTCTTACTGATGCTTCATTATTTACCGAGAGTTTTCAATACGATATGACTGAAATGCCGACTACGAATGCCGAAAAACATGTCGACTCATCTGAAGTTGATGTTCCCTTGTCTGGCCATTTGACACCTGAGGTTATCGCTGACCCGTCTTCCAACTCGGAGACCGACATTGGGCGCCTCTCCCAAGGTATACAGAACACATTGGCTGGCTTGGCGGAAGTGGTTCGCGATTTGGCTTCGGAGGAAACGGTGAAATTGATCCAGAATGATGAGTACGACCTGTCGATATTTGACAGTGTTCCAACTTTGATGGATAGGCCGGTTCAGGCTACCGCAGATATCGATCAGTCCGCTCAAGTTGCTGGGGATGTAACACCGGATGAGGTGGCTGATTGCCCAATTCCCTTAGAGAGCTCATTGGATGAAACGCAGTTTCTGATGGCGACGCTTCCTGAGGCTGAAGCTGCACTTCAGGGGGCGGATACCGATCACCTACTTCTTGATGTGGAAAGCACTTTGTCTAATCTTGCACTTATGGCGCAGGAGTTGACACAGCAGAAGTTGATTGCGGTGAAACAACAGGAAGCTTTGGAGCTTTTGAAGGAACAGTTGCAAGAGCGAGAGCGTAAACTTCATGAAAAAGAAGAGCACCTGCGCCAGGTACAAAGTCAGCTTCAGCAAGAGAAAATCACGATCGATAAGTCCGCTGAGCATAATTCCCGAGTGATTGCGGAGCGCAGTGCTGCGCTTCAACAGCTGGCTGAAAGTGTAGAGTCCAGAGAGCGAAGTGTTGCCCGGCGCTCTGAACTAATGCAGCTTGAGCAGCAACGCCTTGATGAAATTTCCGCTAAGCAAAGTATCCGCGCAGCCGAACTGGAAAAGAGAGACGCCGGAATCCAGCAAAAAAATACAGAGCTGGTGGAAAGGTTGGCGCAGTTGTCCAGCACCCGTAAGAAGCTCAGCAATATTGTAAAAGGCTTCAATGAGACTGTGACCTTCAATAACAGCCTGCATAGCATATCCAGTACATTGCTCAGCGATGATGAGTAAAGCGCTTCTGCTAGAATTACAGTTCTCTTTTTTAGTGTATTGGGTATTTCAAAGCCGTATTTGGCCTGTGTGAAAAGGCGGAGAATGCAGTCAGACGGCGCAAGCTGGAGAGAACTGATGGGGTGTATCCGGTTTTAGATATGTGCATTCTGATGTGGATTCGCACGTGGTTTTGATGCCCCATTGACCAAGCGCGACCGCTTTTTCGTACAAAGCCCAAGCGGTAGTGTTATCGGCCTGTTCATTCTGGATAAGGCATCCCCGTGAAGAGGTGTGCTGCGGGTGGGTCTATCTCGCTTAGCATTGGTTCTCAAGGTCTCGATTCAACCATAATGCTGAACTGGCTCATAAGGCTCTGCATGGGGGATTTAACCAATTGAGTACCAAGCTCATTACGCAGGAAGGTTTCGAGGCTCTGAAAAACGAGCTGGATTACCTATGGCGGGAGAAGCGTCCGGATGTAACGCAGAAAGTCACTTGGGCGGCCTCCCTGGGGGATAGAAGTGAAAACGCCGATTATCAATACAACAAGAAGCTCCTGAGGGAAATTGATCGCCGGGTTCGCTACTTGCGCAAGCGACTCGAAGACATGAAGGTCGTGTCTTATTCGCCGGAACAGGAGGGCCGGGTTTTCTTCGGCGCCTGGGTCGATATCGAGAATGAAGAGGGTGAAACCAAGCGTTTCCGTATCGTCGGTTATGACGAGATATACGGGCAGAAGGATTACATCTCTATCGATTCGCCCATGGCCCGGGCGCTCTTGAAGAAAGAAGTTGGCGACGAGGCGATAGTGCAGACGCCCGGTGGAGAAATGTGCTGGTGGATCAATCAGATCGAATACGTGAAATGAACTGTCTGCGAGGGGCTTACCCCTCGCGCAGTACTGTCAGTGGGCTGGCATTCAATGCCCGGCGTGTCCCGTAGACACCGGCACCGCCGATCAGCAGGGCGCCGATAACAGGCAGGAGTAACAACCAGGGATGTGGGTGCCAGGGCAGGTCGAAGGCAAACCGATACAGCACCAGGCTCACCAGTTCCGATCCCAATGCGGCCAGTAGCCCGCTGACGGCTCCCAGCAGCCCGAACTCGATACGCCGGGCCTTGACCAGTAATTGTCGTTCCGCCCCCAGCGCCCGTAGCAGGGCGCCCTGACGAATACGCTCGTCCAGGGTGGCCTGCAGTCCGGAAAACAGCACGGCCATGCCGGCGGCGAGTACAAACAGCAGCACATATTCCACGGCCAGGGTGACCTGGGCCAGGATACTGCGCAGTTGTTCAAGCAGAGCCTCCACTTGCAGGATGGTCACTGCCGGAAACGCCCTGGACAACTCGACCACCTGCTGGTCATGACCCGTAGCCAGATAGAAGCTGGTCAGGTAAGTGGCGGGCAGATCCTGCAGCGTGCCCGGCTGAAAGATCATGAAGAAGTTGGGCTGGAAGTTGTCCCAGTTGATTTCCCGCAGGCTGGTCACCCTGGCCTCGCGATTGACCCCTGCGACGCTGAATGTCATCTGGTCGCCGAGTTTGAGTTTCAGGCTTTCGGCCACCTGGGCCTCGACCGAGACGCCAGGCAAATCCCCTTCGGGTTGTTGTACCCACCACGAACCGCTGGTGATCTTATTGCCCGCTGGCAGATCCGCGGCCCAGGTCAGACTCAAATCGCGCTGCACGGCGCGATCGCCACTGGAGTCCTTGCTGACGATTTCCCGGACCGGTTCGCCGTTGATGCTGATCAGCCGCCCTGGCACTACCGGATACAGCGGCGCGGAAGGGGCGGAAAGCGCCACCAGCTTGTCGATGAAAGCTTGTTTGTCCGCGGGCAGGATATTCAGCGCGAAATAGTTCGGTGCGTTCTTGGGCAACTGGTTTTGCCAGGTGTCGAGCAACTCTCCACGTAACAGCGCAATCAAGGCCATCGACAGCAGAATCAAGCCGAAGGCCAGGGATTGCCCGGCAGCGGCCAAAGGATGCCGCAGCAACTGGCCCAACCCCAGGCGCCATGGCAGCGACGCCTTGGCCAGCAAGCGACGCAGACTCTGCAGGGCCAGTAGCAGTAATCCGCCCAGAACCAGGGCGGCAATGACGCCGCCGCCGAGCAAGGCGAAGGTCAGCAGCAGATCCAGGCTCAGGCGCCACATGATCAGGCCCAGGGCCAGCAACGCGGCGCCATACACCATCCAGGTGCTTGGGGGGATCGGCAGCAGGTCACGGCGCAACACCCGCAAGGGTGGGACACGCCCCAGCGCCGCCAGTGGCGGCAAGGCGAAACCGCCAAGTGCCACCAGGCCGGTGCCGATACCGGCGACAGCGGGAAGCAGCCCACCAGGAGGCACATCGGTGGGTAGCAGGTCATGCAGCAGGTAAAACAGCCCAAGCTGGGCGAGCCAGCCGAGCAGTGCGCCGACGATGCTGGCCAGGATGCCGAGCAGGGCCAGTTGCAGGGTGAACAGCAGCATGGTTTCCCGGCGAGACAAGCCCAGGCAGCGCAGCAGCGCGCTGGCGTCGAAACGGCGGGAAGCGAAGCGCGCAGCGGACAGGGCAACCGCCACGCCTGCCAGCAGCACCGCCACCAGGCTGGCCATGTTCAAGTAGCGTTCGGCCTTGCCCAGGGCTCCGCCGATCTGGCGGTTGCCATCTCGGGCATCCTGCAAGCGCTGATTGGCCGCCAGGCCAGGCTTGATCAATTGGCGATAGGTTTCCAGGGCGCTTCCCGGACCGCGCCAGAGTTCTTTGTAACTGACCCGGCTGCCCGGTTGCACCACGCCGGTGGCGTTCAGGTCGCTCAGGTTGATCAGCACCCTGGGGGTCAGGCTATAGAAGTTGCCGGCGCGGTCCGGTTCGTAAGTCAGTACCCGGCTCAGGCGCAGGGTTTTCATCCCGACGTCGATGCTGTCGCCGATTTTCAGGTCCAGCGCGGTCAACAGTCGGGCTTCGACCCAGGCTTCACCCGGTTGCGGACCACCACCGGTTTCTTCCGTCGCGTAAGGGGCCGGGGCGCTTTTCAGTTCGCCGCGCAGCGGGTAGGCGTCGTCCGCGGCCTTGATGCTGGAAAGCTGGATGCCATTATCGGTGGCGATCACACTGGAGAACTCCACCACCTGCGCATGCTGCAGGCCCAGTTCCCGACCGCTCTGTATCTGTTCGGGCTGTGCCGGAGAGCTGCTTTCAAGCAACAGGTCCGCGCCGAGAAACTCCGTGGCGCGTAACAGCATCGCGCCGTTGAGGCGCGCACCGAAATAGCCGATGGCAGTGCTGGCGGCTACGGCCACCACCAGGGCGAAGAACAATACCCGCAGTTCTCCGGCGCGGGCGTCGCGCAGAAGTTGGCGAACGGCAAGGCTGAACAAGCGCAACAGCGGCAGGCGTGCCATCAAGGCTCCAGGGGGGCGACCAGCAGGCCGGCTTCGAGGCGGATCAGGCGCCGGCAACGATGGGCCAGGCGTTCATCGTGAGTGACCAGGACCAGCGTCGTGCCGCTTTCCTTGTTCAGGTCGAACAGCAGGTCGCTGATGCGCTCGCCGGTATGGCTGTCGAGGTTGCCGGTCGGCTCGTCGGCAAACAGCACGTCAGGTTCGGCGGCGAAGGCGCGGGCGATGGCCACCCGCTGTTGTTCGCCGCCGGAGAGCTGGCGAGGCGAGTGACTCAGGCGTTGCCCGAGCCCGACGCGCTGGAGCAGTTCGGTCGCACGCTCGCGGGCATCCCGGCGGCCGTCCAGCTCCATGGGCAACATGACGTTCTCCAGGGCATTGAGGCTGTCGAGCAGTTGGAACGACTGGAAGACGAAGCCCACATGCTCGGCGCGGATTCGGGCGCGCTGGTCTTCGTCCAATGTGCCGAGGCTGCGACCGGCCAGGGTGACCTCGCCGCTGCTGGGCAGGTCGAGCCCGGCCAGCAGGCCGAGCAGGGTGGATTTTCCGGAGCCGGAACTGCCGACGATGGCCAGGCTGTCGCCTTTGTTCAGTTCCAGGCTGAGTTCGTGCAGGATGGTCAGTTCACCTTCCGCGCTGGGAACCACTTTGCTAAGGTTCCGCGCAGTGAGAATGCTTGCGCCCATGGAGAATCCGATGCGTGTGTGGTTTTTGAGTGCTGGCCTGGCCTTGATGTGCATGGCCCAGAACGCAGCGGCGGGTACAGTCCTGATCGTTGGCGATAGTATCAGCGCGGCTTTCGGCCTGGATACCCGGCAGGGGTGGGTGGCACTGCTCGAGCAACGGCTCAAGAGCGAAGGTTTCAACGATAAGGTGGTCAATGCTTCCATCAGTGGAGACACCAGCGCAGGTGGCCAGGCGCGGCTGCCGGCGCTGCTTGCAGAGCACAAGCCGGAGCTGGTGATTCTCGAACTGGGCGGCAACGATGGCCTGCGTGGGCAACAGCCCACGCAATTGCAACAAAATCTTGCTTCGATGATCGACAGCTCCAAGGCCAGTGGTGCCAAGGTGCTGTTGCTTGGCATGCAGCTGCCACCCAATTACGGCGTGCGTTATACCCAGGCGTTTGCTGAGGTGTACAGCAAGCTCGCGAATGAAAAAAACGTAGCGCTGGTGCCATTTTTTCTGGAAGGGGTCGGCGGCAATCCCGAGCTGATGCAGGCCGATGGTATCCACCCTGCGGTCACCGCTCAGGGCAAGTTGCTGGAAAATGTCTGGCCGACGCTAAAACCGCTGCTTTGACGCTTTTCTACCGGCAGTGTTTCGGCTAATGTGGCGCCCCCGATTTGGAGCCCCCGATGCCGCGTCCCGCCTGGTCCCTGTTTGCCTACCAACTGATCGAGCCTGACGAGCAGCTCGACCTGTTCGCCTGCCAGGAAGTTCGGGTCCATCTGGTGACGCGTCAACTGGAGCTGGGCGGCTCTGCCGATCGTACCTTGTGCGGTACCTTGCTGCCCGCGCAACCGCGCTGGTCGAGTGTCGACCGGACCATTTTCCAGGACCAGCGCCTGTGTCCGTTGTGCCGGGCGATCCTCGAATCGCAAAAGCGCGGCACGCCACCGATCTGGCCAGAGTTGCGTTTCGAACTGTAAGGCAGCAAGTTCTCGCCCGGCTCCCTCCTTGCTGATGCAGCTGTCGCTCCCGCAGCCACGGGGGCGGGTGTACAATCACTTTTTTTACTCGTTGATCATGCGAAGGATTTTCCGGATGTTGCCGCGCTTTCCTGTCGTCACCCGTTGCCTGACGCTTGCCGCCTTCTGTGTGGCCGGCCCCGTTGCCGCATTGGAACTGCCTCTACCTCCACCGGGCGAAGATATCGTCGGTCAGGTACAGGTGATCAAGGCCAAGTACGAAGACACCTTTGCCGACCTGGGCACGACCTACGACCTGGGCTATTACGAGATGGTCGCGGCCAACCCGGGAGTGGATCCCTGGTTGCCGGGCGCGGGCACCGAAGTGGTGTTGCCGATGCGTTTCATCCTGCCGCCGGGACCTCGTGAAGGCATCGTGATCAACCTGGCTGAATATCGCCTGTACTACTACCCGAAAGGGCGGAACGTGGTGTACACCTTCCCCCTGGGTATCGGGCGGGAAGGCTGGGGGTCGCCGATCGCCCATACCAGCATTGTCGCGAAGACGCCGAACCCGACCTGGACTCCGCCAGCCTCGATCAAGGCCGAGCACGCCGCCGACGGTGACCCGCTGCCAAACGTGGTGCCGGCGGGGCCGGACAATCCGTTGGGGCCATTCAAGTTCACCCTGGGCACGCCGGGCTACCTGATCCACGGTTCGAACAAGAAGTTCGGGATCGGCATGCGCACCAGCCACGGCTGCTTCCGGATGTTCAACAACAACGTCCTGGAAATGGCGAGCATGGTGCCGGTGGGGACATCGGTGCGCATCCTCAACGATCCGTACAAGTTCGGTATCAGCGCTGGCAAAGTTTATCTGGAGGCTCATACGCCGCTTGATGACAAGGGCAATCCGTCGGTCGTGGACAAACACACCGCGGTGATCAACGCCTTGCTCAAGCGTGAAGACCTGGCCAATAACTTGCGGATGAACTGGGATGTGGTGCGCGACGTGGTGGCGGCCGAAGATGGTTTACCGGTAGAGATCGCCGTACCGACCACCGCGCCCGTAGTATCGGCGCTGCCTATCGATATGCAGCAGTAACGGCTGGAACAGCAACCCGTCGATGCTTTCGGGCGTCGACGGGTTTTTTATTGCCGCAAGAAAACCCGGGCAATAAAAAAGCCGACCCAATAAATGGGTCGGCTCGATAACAATCCCGAGGGATTATTACTTGCGGCTAGCTTTTTCCAGCATACGCAGAGCGCGCTCGTTAGCTTCGTCAGCAGTCTGTTGTGCTTTTTGAGCAGCAGCCAGAGCTTCATCAGCTTTACGGTAGGCTTCGTCTGCACGAGCCTGGGCACGAGCTGCTGCGTCTTCAGTTGCAGTCAGACGAGCTTCGGTTTCTTTGGATACGCTGCTGCAACCGGTAGCCAGAACTGCGGCCAGAGCCAGAGCAGAGAATTTCAGAACGTTGTTCATCGTGTTCCCCTTCAAGGACTTTCTATTAAGTAGCTATCTCATCCGAGTGATGAAATGGCCGGCGTACATACTACCCATTACTTGTAGTAAGTAAACTGACGTAGCGCAAGAAGCAAAAAAAATTCTAGGCGTTGAATCTTTTTCGAGCAACTTTTTATCGATCTGTATAAAAAATACGCAACCTTGTCACCCTGTCGGGAGGTTGCGCTTGTTAACCGTATCTGCCGTAGAGCCCCTTTGCACGGCGCTTGCGGAATGTAGGCTAAAGTCTATCTATATCGACTCGTCTACACTTTTGTGCAGAATCTGCGGGGCGCCTCACGCATCTTTGTCCATGTTGAGGTGACTTTAAATGGATGGGCTCGTCTTAAATCTCAACATCCGGCGATGTTCAGGTTGTTGATCATCAGACGGTTTGATCGAGCGTTTTGCATGTAGCTGGGAACAGGTCCGGGGACGCATCGACAGCAAACTGGCCTGATGCCAGTAGCTTGAACACAAGCGTCCCTTGAGCATTGATGCCAATGGTGCCTACTATTTGAAACGTGCTCGGTCATGCGAGAGCGGCAAGCTCTCCTCTCGGTGTCCAGACAGGCACGGGGTGGCGTAGTTGTTCCTTCGCCGGAAAAACATCGGTAAGGTAGGGGTCAGAATCCAAGACCCGCGAGGAGTAGTGATGAGCGAGGCGTTGTCCATCCACCATGACCAGGCTGGTCATCAATTCGAGACCAATGTGGACGGTCATCGTGCCTACCTGACCTATATGGACCTGGGTAAGCAGACCCTGGATATTTATCGGACGTTCGTGCCTAACGCGCTGCGCGGCCGTGGTATTGCTGCGGCACTGACCGAGCAGGCGTTGGAATATGCTGACCGCATGGGTTACACGGTAATTCCGTCGTGCTCATATGTGGAGCGCTATATGGAGCGCCATCAGCGCCACGCCGCGAAACTCTGAGCGGGGACACCAAAAAAAACGCCGGGCTTGGCCCGGCGTTTTTGTGTCTGCGATACGGGGTCAGGTACGAACCCGTTTTGGCAGGACATCCTTGAGCTTGGCATGCATGCTGCGCAAGGTTTTTTCGGTGCTTTCCCAATCGATGCAGGCATCGGTGATCGACACGCCGTACTGCAGTTCGGCCAGGTCCTTGGGAATGGCCTGGCAGCCCCAGTTCAGATGGCTTTCGACCATCAGGCCGATGATCGACTGGTTGCCTTCGAGAATCTGGTTGGCCACGTTCTCCATCACCAGCGGCTGCAAGGCTGGGTCCTTGTTGGAGTTGGCGTGACTGCAGTCGACCATGATGTTCGGCTTGATCTTCGCCTTGTTCAGCGCCTGCTCGCAGAGGGCGACGCTGACCGAATCATAGTTCGGCTTGCCATTGCCGCCGCGCAGAACCACGTGACCGTAGGCATTACCCTTGGTGGTGACGATGGATACACCGCCTTCCTGGTTGATGCCGAGGAAGCGGTGAGGGCTAGAAACCGATTGCAGGGCGTTGATGGCAACGGTCAGGCCGCCGTCGGTGCCGTTCTTGAAACCTACCGCCGAGGACAGGCCGGAAGCCATCTCGCGGTGGGTCTGGGATTCGGTGGTACGCGCACCAATCGCCGACCAGCTGATCAGGTCCTGCAGATATTGCGGGGAGATCGGGTCCAGCGCTTCGGTGGCGGTCGGCAGGCCCATCTCGGCCAGGTCCAGCAGCAGCTGGCGACCGATGTGCAGACCGTCCTGGATCTTGAACGAGTCGTCCAGGTACGGGTCGTTGATCAAGCCTTTCCAGCCAACGGTGGTCCGTGGTTTCTCGAAGTACACGCGCATCACCAGATAAAGGGTGTCGGAGACTTCGGCGGCCAGGACTTTCAGGCGCTCGGCATACTCGTGAGCAGCCTTGATGTCGTGGATCGAGCACGGGCCGATGACGACGAACAGACGGTGGTCGGTGCCGTCGAGAATATTGCGGATCACTTCGCGACCCTTGGTCACGGTGCGCAGGGCGGCGTCGCTCAGCGGGATGTCACGCTTGAGCTGGTCGGGAGTGATCAGGGTTTCGTTGGAGGCGACGTTAAGGTCGTTGATCGGTAAATCAGCCATCGTGTTACTCGTCAGGTCACGGGTGCCGGCCGCCAGCGATCCCCGCGCGGCGGTGCACAGCGGATTTAAGCGCGTCGGGGAGCCGAACCTTAGCGCGTTACACCGGGGCTCGACAATGGGCAGAGGCTGGTTTAATCCAGCGCTGGCTGCATAAAAGCCTGGTGAACCCGGTCATGGGAGAATTCGGCGGCGTGCTGTTCGACCCATTGCTGGGCCAGGGTTTCAATCTGTCGTTGCTCAGCCTGGGGCTCATGCAGGTGGCAGTAGTGGGCGATCTGGCACACCTGCTCACTCATTCGGGCATGGAACAGGGTCTGTTCGTCGATGAAGGCAATCCCCACCAGATAGCCATGCTTGCGTCGCAGGCACCAGGCCACATAGCCGTTGTAGCGGGCGTTTTCACCCAGAGTGGGGATGCAGATTTCCAGTGCGGTGCCGCAACGCCAGGCGCGGTGATAATTGCAGGCCATGCCGCCGAGGCTGATAGTGTGCAACCGTTGACGCGAAATGCATGCGTGCTCGCGTAAGGTCATCTCAACCGGAACATCGTCAGGATGAGGAATGAAACGTCCCATGAACGCAGACTCCGAGTGTCGGCTATGTGACATTGTTTCCCCCAGTATAGTGGTCGAATTGGAGCTGACTGATTTCGATATCGATCAGCGGTTGTTGGCGATGAGTGGTGTTTCACTGGTGATATTCACCAGCGCCGGCTGCGCCAGTTGTCGCTGGGCCCGGCAGCAGTTGCCCGGTTTCGATCTGCCGATCGAGCGGTTGTGCTGGATCGATGCGGGGAACAATGGCGGCGCGGTCGAGCGTTATCAGGTGTTTCACTTGCCGGCACTGTTCGTGGTGCGCGACGGTGAGTTTTATGGGGCCTTGCAGTCGCGCCTGACACCTGGCGAGCTCAGCGAGCGCCTGGCACAGGCGCAGAACCGAATTCCAGAGGAGTTGCCTTGATGGAAGCAGTCCACACGCCGCGAATCGGCATTATCGGTACCGGAGCGATCGGTGGTTTCTACGGGATGCTGCTGGCGCGAGCCGGCCTGGATGTGCATTTCCTGCTGCGCAGCGAATTCGCCGCGGTCACCGAGCGGGGGTTGCAACTGCATAGCGCGGTGCATGGCGAGCTGACCCTGAACCCGGTCCAGGCCTATGCCAGTGCCGAAGACATGCCGCCCTGCGATTGGCTGCTGGTGGGAGCCAAGACCACCAGCAACGTCGAACTGGCTCCGGCGATGCTTCGCGCGGCGGCTCCCGGCGCCAAGGTGCTGTTGCTGCAGAATGGCCTGGATGTGGAGGACGGCCTGCGCGACCTGCTTCCCGACTCGCTGCATCTGTTGGGCGGCCTGTGTTTTATCTGCGTGCACCGTGCCGGCCCCGGGGTGATCGAGCATCAGGCGCTGGGCGCGGTGAACCTGGGTTATCACAGTGGTCCGGCAGCGCAGGACGACTCGCAGCGCCAGGCGATAGTGGAAGAGGGGGCTGCGCTGTTCCGCAAGGCCGGTATCGGCTCCCAGGCCATGGCCAACCTGCAGCAGGCGCGCTGGCAGAAACTGGTGTGGAACGTGCCCTATAACGGTTTGTCGGTATTGCTCAACGCCAGCACCACGCCGCTGATGGCCGATGCCGACAGCCGCGAGCTGATTCAGGCCTTGATGCGTGAAGTGGTGCAAGGTGCCCTGGTCTGTGGTCACAGCATGCCGGACGGCTATGCTGAGCACTTGTTCAAGGTGACCGAAGGCATGCCGGACTATTGGCCAAGCATGTACCACGACTATCAGCACAAGCGAGCGCTGGAGCTGTCGGCCATCTATGCTGCGCCACTGGCCGCGGCCAAGGCGGCGGGGTGCGAACTGCCGAAAATGGAAGCCTTGTATCAGGCGTTGAGTTTTATCGACCGGCATAATGGTTGATCGCAGTATCGGGGGGAGGGGATATGGCAAAGGGCTTGGGCGGTAAACTGGTGGTGGCGATTTCATCGCGGGCCCTGTTCGATCTCAGCGAGAGCCATAAGGTCTATCTGGCCGAGGGGGTCGAGGCCTACCGCAAGTATCAGATCGATCACGAGGAGGAATCCCTCGAGCCGGGCGATGCTTTTCCCCTGGTGAAAAAGCTCTTGAGCCTCAATGCCAGCCTCGGCCGGGCGCGGGTCGAGGTGGTGTTGGTTTCGCGTAACAGTGCCGACACGGGCCTGCGGGTCTTCAACTCGATTCAGCATTACGGCCTGGATATTTCCCGGGCCGCGTTTGTTGGTGGGCGCAGCCCTTATCCCTACCTCGCGGCCTTTGGCTGCGACCTTTTTCTTTCCACCCACGCCGAAGATGTGCGCAGCGCACTGGACGCCGGGTTCGCCGCGGCGACCATTCTTTCCGGTGGCGCCCGACGCGCCGCCAGCGCCGAACTGCGGATCGCTTTCGACGGTGACGCCGTGCTGTTTTCCGATGAGTCGGAACGGGTCTATCAGCTCGGTGGCCTGGAAGCCTTTCAGGCCAAGGAGCGCGAGTCCGCCCGCGAGCCGTTGCGTGGGGGGCCGTTCAAAGGCTTCCTCGCCGCGCTCAATCTGTTGCAGCGCGAATTCCCCGACGATGGTTGTCCGATCCGCACCGCCCTGGTGACGGCGCGTTCGGCACCGGCCCATGAGCGGGTGATCCGCACCCTGCGCGAATGGGATATCCGCCTGGACGAATCGTTGTTCCTGGGCGGCCTGGAGAAGGCCGCTTTTCTCGAAGCCTTCGCCGCCGATGTGTTCTTCGACGATCAGGCGGGTCATTGCGAACTGGCTCGCGAAGTGGTCGCCACCGGTCACGTACCCCACGGTATCAGCAACGAAACCAAGGTTTAGCTCAATGTTCACGGGCTTGCGCGGGACGTCGTAGTCGCCTTGGCACTGCTAAGCTGAATCAATCTCCGCCATATTGGCAGTCGAGGAGGTCATATGATTCGTTCGATGCTGTATGCCACTGACCTCGGTCTGTATGCGCCCTACGTGATGCAACATGCCCTGGAGCTGGCTCGAACATTCAATGCCGAATTGCACGTGGTTCATGCGGTGGAGCCCATGGGACTGTTTGCCGAGTCGGTGTTGCAGAGTTATCTCGACGAACAGGCCCTGAATGAGTTTCACAGTCAGGGTCTGAGCACGGTGATGGCGAATATCGAGCAACGGGTGCTCGACAGCTTTCGCGAAGAGTTGGGGGAGGGCATGCAGGATCTCGCGCTGATTCAGTCGGTCAGGGTCTTTCAGGGGGACCCCTCGCACGTCATTCTCGAGCAGGCGTCGAAACTCTCTGTGGATTTGTTGATCGTAGGAAGTCACAGCCATGGGGCGGGCGGTGAAACTCCATTGGGCAGGACGGCAGCCAGGGTACTGCAACTGGCCAAGGTTCCGGTTTACCTGGTGCCCTTGGTACAGCGTCGGCGGCTCGGAGATATCTGACGCGGTTATTGGAATTTTCTTAATAAAAGTTCTAGATTTATTCTTCGAACCATTAATATAGTTATATACCGTCGCTGATGCCCGTGGCGTCTACCTGCTTTGAGGGATTCATATGAAGCTTCAACAATTGCGCTACATCTGGGAAGTGGCGCACCACGACCTCAACGTCTCCGCTACAGCCCAAAGCCTTTATACGTCGCAGCCGGGTATCAGCAAGCAGATCCGCCTGCTCGAGGACGAGCTGGGGGTCGAGGTATTCGCTCGCAGCGGCAAGCACCTGACTCGCGTCACCCCGGCTGGCGAACGCATCATCACTACCGCCGGCGAGATCCTGCGCAAGGTTGAAAGCATCAAGCAGATCGCCCAGGAATTCTCCAACGAGAAGAAGGGCACCCTGTCGATCGCCACCACCCACACTCAGGCCCGTTATGCCTTGCCGCCGGTGATCAGCAGCTTCATCAAGCAGTACCCGGATGTGGCGTTGCACATGCATCAGGGCTCGCCGATGCAGATCGCCGAAATGGCCGCCGATGGCACCGTCGACTTCGCCATCGCCACCGAAGCGTTGGAGCTGTTCGGCGATCTGGTGATGATGCCGTGCTACCGCTGGAATCGCTGCGTGGTAGTACCGCAGGGCCACCCGCTGACCAAGCTGCCGAAGCTGACCCTGGAAACCCTCGCCGAATACCCGATCGTGACTTACGTGTTCGGTTTCACCGGCCGTTCCAAGCTCGACGAAGCCTTCAGCCATCGCGGCCTGACGCCGAAGGTGGTGTTCACCGCCGCCGACGCCGACGTGATCAAGACTTACGTACGCCTGGGCCTGGGTGTGGGCATCGTCGCCAAGATGGCGGTCGATACCAAGCTCGACAGTGACCTGGTGGTACTGGATGCCAGCGAACTGTTCGAGTCGAGCATCACCAAGATCGGGTTCCGTCGTGGCACTTTCCTGCGTGGCTTCATGTGCGACTTCATCGAGAAGTTCGCGCCGCACCTGACGCGCGAAGTGATGGCCAAGGCCATTCAGTGCCACAACAAGCAGGAGCTCGAAGAACTGTTCGACGGCGTCGAACTGCCTGTCCACTAAGTCGGGCTTACTTGACCTCGGTGACAGCGAACTGTTGCCGAGCGCCCGCGACGACGATCTCCAGTTCATCCCCCTCGAACTTGCCCAGCAGGCCTTTGCCCAGCGGTGAACGAGGGGTGATGACGGTCACCGGTTGCCCCACCACCTCTACCTTCAGTCCCGCCCCATCCGGCGCCAGGAACAGCCATTGTTCGTGGCCGTTTTCGTCTTCGAGGCCCAGCAGCACGCCGACCTGGATACCGACCTGCTCGTCGTACGGGCGCAGGGTCAGGTTCTGGCAGAGCGCCAGCGCCTGCCGGATTTCCTCGACGCGCCTGGCCTGGCCGGCGGCGAGATAGGAGGCCTCGAGCCCCAGGGTGTCGTATTTGTTTTCGGCAATGTTCTCTTCGTGGGTCGCCGCCTCATAGGCGGTCTGCGCCGCACGCTGGGCGATCTCCAGATCGCCACGGAGTTTGTCGAGAATCAGCTGGTGGACCGTAGACTTGTTCATGATCAATCGCAGAATTGCAGGACGTTGGCCCGGCTCTTTTCGCTCGGCGCCGTCTGGTCCTGTTGCAACCAGAACTGGCATTTCGGGTTGGACTGGTTGCGCAGGTTGCTGCGTGCATTATCCAGGGCCTGCTGCTGTTCGTTTTTACGCAGGTTTTCCTGGTACTGCTCGAACATGCGGTTGGACGCCGCCGATTCCGCACTGGGCGGTTTTGCCAGCTGTTGCACGGCCTGGGCGACGGGCGCCAATGGCTGGTCGAACAGAAAACGCCAGGCCAGCCAGCAGGTCAGGGCGATCGCCAGAAAACCCAGCCACAATCCCAGGGCAATACTGCCGCTGAGTTGAAGTGCGTTTACGCTGATACGTAATGATCGACGGGGTGTCGGGCGATAGGGCATGGCAGCCTCCTGGCAGGCGGTGTCGGCAAGCTGCGATTGTCGCACGAAGATTGTCGGCGTTGGCTCTTCTGTCTGTGGCCATTTATGCGGACAATCGGCGCCTTTGCCAAATGGAGCCCGGAATGAAAGCCTCCTGGGATATTTTCTGCAGCGTCGTCGACAACTACGGCGATATCGGCGTGACCTGGCGGCTGGCCCGGCAACTGGTGGCCGAGCATCAGTGCGCGGTGCGGCTGTGGGTGGATGACCTGCGGGCCTTCGAACGTTTGTGTCCGCCCATCGATATCGCCTTGCCTCAGCAATGGCAGGAAGGTGTCGATGTACGTCACTGGCCAGCCGAGTGGTCGCCGGTGGCGACCGCCGATGTGGTGATTGCGGCCTTTGCCTGTCAGTTGCCCACGGCTTATATGGAGGCGATGGCCGAGCGTGAACATACCCCTTTGTGGCTGAACCTCGATTACCTCAGCGCCGAGGCCTGGGTGACCGGCTGCCACGGCCTGCCCTCGGTGAAGTTCAAGGGCGTGCAGAAGTACTTCTTTTTCCCCGGGTTCCAAGCCGGCACCGGTGGGCTGCTACGCGAGGCTGGATTGCTGGAGCGGCGCAGGGAATTTCAGCAGGACCGCCTGGCCCGGCAACGCTTCCTGGAAGGGCTCGGCGTATTTGCTGCACCTGGCGCGCGATTGATGTCGCTGTTCGCCTATGAGAACGCCGGCCTGGCCAGTTGGCTGCACGCGCTGGCTGCCGACTCGCGGGCTACCCATCTACTGGTTCCCGAGGGGCGGATCCTCGGTGACGTACAACGCTGGCTGGGTGTCGAGGCGCTGGCGGCGGGTGCGGTGCAGGTCCGTGAGGCCTTGACGGTACAGGTGCTGCCGTTCGTCCGACAGGAGGAATACGACCAGCTCCTGTGGTCCTGCGATTTCAACGCGGTACGCGGCGAGGACTCGTTCGTGCGCGCGCAGTGGGCCGGCCGGCCGATGCTCTGGCACATTTATCAACAGGACGAAGACATTCATCTGGATAAGCTCGACGCCTTTCTCGAGCTTTATACGCGGGGGCTGTCACCAGAGGCCAAGGCGGCGCTGATCGACCTGTGGCGGGCCTGGAATGCCGGAGGCGAGATGACACAAGGCTGGAAAAAGCTGCTCGAACACTGGCCGGAAGTGGCTGCTCACGCCGAAAAGTGGTGTCTGGAACAGGGCTCGCAGCCCGATCTTGCTGCGGCGCTGGTGCAGTTTTACCTAAATTGGATATGATACGCGGCCTAGATTTTTGTAAATCCCATCCAAATTCGGATATTCGCAATGAAAACTGGTAAAGAACTCAAACCCGGTACCGTGATCCGTATCGACAACGATCCTTGGCTGGTTCAGAAAGCTGAATTCACCAAGTCCGGTCGTAACAGCGCGATCATGAAGACCAAGCTGAAGAACCTGCTGACCGGTTACAAGACCGAAACCGTTTACGGTGCGGACGACAAGCTGGACGACGTGATCCTGGATCGCAAAGAAGCGACCCTGTCGTTCATCAGCGGCGACACCTACACGTTCATGGACACCACCGACTACACCATGTACGAGCTGAACGCTGAAGACATCGAAGCCGTTCTGCCGTTCATCGAAGAAGGCATGACCGACGTTTGCGAAGCCGTGTTCTTCGAAGACCGCCTGGTTTCCGTTGACCTGCCGACCACCATCGTGCGCCAGGTTGACTACACCGAAGGTTCCGCTCGCGGTGACACTTCCGGCAAGGTGATGAAGCCTGCCAAACTGAAGAACGGTACCGAGCTGTCGGTTGCTGACTTCATCGAAATCGGCGACATGATCGAGATCGATACTCGCGAAGGCGGTTCCTACAAAGGCCGCGCCAAGGTTTAAGCTTCTGCTTGAATCCTTAGCCACAAAAAAGCCCGACCAGCGAGTCGGGCTTTTTTGTGGCCGAAGGTCCGGGTGGCAAACTTACTTCAGGTGCTGCTTGAGCTCTTCGCTGGCCTGCAGCAGGGCCGAACGCACCGCGGGTACCTGGCTGACCACGTTGAGCAGGCCGTAGTCGTGGATCATCCCGTTGTAACGCACCGAGGTCACGGTCACGCCGGCTTCGTCCAGCTTGCGGGCATAGGCTTCGCCTTCGTCGCGCAGTACGTCGGCGCCGGCCGTCTGGATCAGCGCGGGTGGCAGGCCCTTGAGCTGGGCGCTGGTGGCGCGCAGCGGTGAAGCGTAGATCTCGTTACGCTGCTGGGCATCGGTGGTGTAGTTGTCCCAGAACCACTTCATCATGTTTTTGCTGAGGAAGTGTCCCTCGGCATACTGGTTGTATGACGCCGTTTCGAAATTCGCGTCGGTTACCGGCCACAACAACAGCTGGAACCGGATCGCCGGCGTGCCCTTGTCCTTGGCCATCAGGCTGACCACTGCTGCCATATTGCCGCCGACGCTGTTGCCGGCAACCGCCAGGCGCTTGCCGTCGACGTTGATTTCCCGGCCATGCTCGGCCACCCAGCGAGTGGCGGCGTAAGCCTGATTGATCGCCACCGGGTAACGCGCCTCCGGAGACGGCGTGTAATTGACGAACACCGCCGCCGCTCCGGAGCCCACCACCAGGTCCCGCACCAGCCGTTCGTGGGTCGGGAAGTCTCCCAGCACCCAGCCGCCGCCGTGGAAAAACATGAACACCGGCAACGTGCCTTTCACCCCGGCCGGCCTGACGATGGTCAGGCTGATGGCCTGGCCGTCGACGTCGATGGTCTTCTGGCTGATATCCGCCTTGGGCAGCGTCAGCTTGACCCCGGTCTGGGCACCGACCAGCACGGCCCGGGCCTCTTTGGGTGTCATCTGTTCCATCGGCTTGCCGCCGCCGGCGTTCAAGGCGTCGAGGAACGCCTGGGTGTTGTGTTCGACCCCGCCTTCGGCGAACGCCGTGTTGATGGACAGGGCGAGAAGGCTGCCGGTCAAGACCTTGCTGAAAGTGTTCATGTTCGTCTCCTGGGCGGTGCGGGCGCTGGCGCGCAGCTGGGTTAGACAGTCACGTGCAGACGTACGTCGACGTTGCCGCGGGTGGCGTTGGAGTAAGGGCAGACCTGGTGAGCCGCTTCGACCAGGGACTGCGCATCGCTCTGTTCAAGACCTGGCAGGCTGATATGCAGGTCGATGTCCAGGCCGAAGCCACCAGGAATCTGGCCGATGCCGACGTGCGCAGTGATTGAAGCGTTGTCCGGGATCTTGCGCTTGCTTTGGCTGGCGACGAATTTCAGGGCGCCGATAAAGCAGGCGGAGTAGCCGGCGGCGAAGAGTTGCTCAGGGTTGGTCGCCTGGCCGCCGGCACCACCGAGTTCTTTGGGGGTGGAGAGTTTGACGTCGAGGATGTTGTCGCTGGAGACGGCGCGACCATCACGGCCACCGGTTGCGGTTGCGACTGCGGTATAGAGAGTTTGCATGGTGTGAGCCTCTTGGGTTTCGAATTTTTGTGCTAAATGTTTGCGCGCTAAGTAAGTGCGAAGTAAATGTATCGCTCAAATATTTAGTGCGCAAGATAAATTTTTGAAAAAAAACTCGAAAATGCTTGCCAGCAGTCCATATTTTTTGGCTAAGCGAATGATTTAAATAATATTTTTATCGATAAATTTTTTCGTCGATACGCTGTTAGCGGCAACGAAACAGAGAGAATCGCGAGCAAGCGCTCCTGCAGAAGGGCAGGACGTGCTCGCGAGCGCGCCGTTAAAGGCTGTCTTGCAGATGGCCGCGCAGGTTCAGCAGATCGGCCTGCAGTTTGCGCAGTTGCTCCAGGGTCAGGCCGCTAGAGCCGAGGATGCATTGGGGAATGCCTCGCGCCCGGTCATACAGGGCCCGGCCTTGATCGGTCAGCTCGATGATCACCACCCGTTCGTCTTCGCGGCTGCGGGTCCGGCTCAGCAATCCCTCGGCTTCCAGGCGCTTGAGCAAGGGCGTCAATGAACCGGGATCGGTCAGCAGGCGACTACTGATCTCGCCGACGGTCAGGCCGTCCTGCTCCCAGAGCACCATCATTGCCAGGTACTGGGGATACGTCAGGCCCAGCTCCTGCAGCAGTGGTTTATAGACTTTGGTCATCAGCAACGAAGTCGAGTGAAGGGCGAAACACAACTGGTTATCCAGCAGCAGATCGTCGCATTTTTCCGGGGTGGAGCCTTTGGTGTTCATGGTCGGGCCTTGATCGATACTCGCCCTGAATCTAGCGGGCGAATCTTTAATGCGCCAGATAATTCTCACGAGCGCTCAGCCCATGGCGCTCTGCAGGGCCAGATCCCAGGGCGGAATCGGACTGAAGCGAGTCTTCAGGTATTCCAGCAACAGGCGGCTGCGAGCGTTGGTGTGCTGTTCCAGGCGCAGGGCGTAGATACCGGCGCTTTCCGGTTTGGGCAGGCCGGTTTCGCAGAACAGCGGCAACAGTTCCCCACGCAGCAGGTATTCGCTGGCCAGCCAGGTTGGCAGGTGGGCGATGCCCAGCCCGGCCAGGGCTCCGGATAGCAGGGCCTCGGCATTGTTGGCGCTCATGCGGATGCGTTGTGGGCGATGAGTCTGCAACTGCCCGTCCAGTTCGAAGCGCCAGGCGAACAGTGGGGCCAGGCCGTCCCAGTCCAGGCCATCGTGCTGGCTCAGTTCGGCGGGATGCACCGGGGTGCCGCGCAGCTTGAGGTAGGCCGGGCTGGCGCAGGCGATGCGCACGATGCTCGCCAATGATGTCGCCACCATCCGGGTATCGACCCTTTGCCCGGCGCGCAGCACCAGATCGACCTTACCCAGGTGCGAGCCCTGCATGTCGACGAAGCTGTCGATCAGGTGCAACTGCACATCCAGCCCCGGATAGAGCATCAGGAAATCGGCGATCGCCGGCGCCAGGTGTCGCCGGCCGAACGCCGCGGGAGCGTCGATGCGGATCAGGCCTTCCGGCGCGTGGCTCAAGGACACGGCTTCCGCCCGGGCCAGTTGCAGTTCGGCGACGATGCGCCGGGCGCGTTCGGCAAAGGCCTGGCCAGCCGCCGTCGCCACCACCGCGTGGGTGGTGCGCATGAACAGCTTGCTGCCGACGGCACTTTCCAGGCTGTCGATACGCCGGGCCACCGCCGAAGGGGTCAAGGGATGCCGGCGCGCGGCGGCGGAAAAACTCCCGGCTTCCAGCACATCGAGGAACAGGCCGAGCTGGTCGGTGAGGGCGTTGGGGTTCATGGTGGGCATTTGCTTGTGCGAATTTGGCAAAGCCATTGTGCGTTGCTGTGCGTTTCCGCACCAGAGCCGACTGCGTAGCATGCAAGGCCTGAGTGAGGAGAGCGGCGGTGATCGATTTAGCGATGTATGTGGTATTGGGCGCGGCGCTGGGCACGGTGGGCGGCTTGTTCGGGATCGGTGGAGGGCTGATTGCGATTCCGGTGCTGGGTGTGCTGTTCGGGCTGGACCAGCAGATCGCCCAGGGCACGGCGTTGGTGATGGTGGTGCCGAACGTGATGCTCGCGTTGTGGCGTTATCACCAGCGCAACCGGATCGAGGCACGGCATGCGTTGCCGTTGGCCCTGATGGGTTTCTGTTTTGCCTGGCTCGGTTCGATCTGGGCGGTGGGCATCGATGCCCAGGTCATGCGGGTTGGCTTCGTTGCGTTCCTGGTGGCCTTGTCGGCCTACAACCTGTTGCGCATGTTCCTGGCCAATGCCCCGGCTTCGGCGCAGATGCGCTATCCCTGGCCGTGGCTCGGTGTGCTGGGTGCGGCTTCCGGGGCCATGGGCG
Source organism: Pseudomonas sp. LAMO17WK12:I10 (assembly GCF_900215185.1). Lineage (NCBI taxonomy): Bacteria > Pseudomonadati > Pseudomonadota > Gammaproteobacteria > Pseudomonadales > Pseudomonadaceae > Pseudomonas > Pseudomonas sp. LAMO17WK12:I10. The sequence continues at coordinate 133,910 of NZ_OBDX01000018.1, forward strand.
GGCTGTTCGGCGTCGGCGGCGCGGTGGTTGCCACCCCGGTGCTGACCAGCGTGTTCGGCACCACCCAGGTGGTCGCCCAGGGGCTGTCGCTGGCCCTGGCCCTGCCCAGCACCGGGGTGACCCTGGTGACCTACGGGGTGCATCAGGAGGTGGACTGGATGATCGGCCTGCCGCTGGCGGCGGGTGGGCTGCTGAGCATCAGTTGGGGGGTGAAAATCGCCCACGCGCTGCCCGAGCGAATGCTGCGCGGGCTGTTCTGCGGCTTCCTGGTGATCTGCGCGGTGATGCTCGCCTTTAAAGTTTGAAGCCTTCGACTATGTGCTCGGCCAGGCATTCGGTGATGGGCGAAGGCGTGTTGAGGTTGCGCACCAGCATGATGCTGGCCTCGGGCAGCAGGGGCAGGTCTTCGGCGGCGCCCAGGATACGCATGTCCGGGGTGATCAGGCTTTCAAGCTGCGCGGTGATCGCCAGGCCGGCGCTGACCACGGCCATCAGTGCCGACAGGCTGGAGCTGTTATAGGCGATGCGATAGTCGCGGCCGGCGGCGTCCAGCGCATTGCAGGCCCACTGCCTGCAGAAGCAATCGCTGTTGAACATCGCCAGGGGCAGCGGCGTCTGTTCGTGGGGGCAGAACCCCTGGGCCTCGGCCCAGACGAAACGCTCCTTGCGCAGCAACTGGCCGATTTCGCTGCCCGGCTCGCGGGTGACGATAGACAGGTCCAGATCCTGGCGCAGCAGCAGTTGCTTGGACGACTCGCAATGCACCTCGATCTGGATCAAGGGATAGGCCTGGGCAAAGCGCGACAGGATCCCCGGTAGAAAGCGCATCACGTAATCGTCCGGCGTACCGATGCGCACGGTGCCGACCATGTGCGGCTCGCGCAGGGTGTTGAACACCTCGCTGTGCAGTTTCAGGATGCGCCGTGCGTAACCCAGCAGCACCTGGCCTTCGGCGGTCAGGCGTACCTGCCGGCCCTCACGCTGGAACAATTGGCGCTGCAGCACATCTTCCTCGAGCCGCTTCATCTGCATGCTCACCGCGGACTGGGTGCGATTGACCTGCTCCCCGGCCTTGGTGAAACCGCCCTGGTCGGCGATGGCGACGAAGGTGCGCAGGACCTCGGTATCAATGCTTGGGTAGCTGGACAATTCATCAAACTCCGAGATGTATTGCATAAGAAACATTCGTTGGATTGATCTTAGCCCTGGGTGGAGACTTGAGTCATCCCCACTGGAGGGCAAGACGATGAAAGGTCAAAAAGGTTTTGTATTGGCTCACAGGTTGGCATGGCATGGCGTTTCCTTGCGGCACCTGCTGCAGAGGATTGTCCGCTGGCATGAGCTGCACCGTGAACGCAACATGCTGGCCGGCATGAGTGACGAGGCGCTGAAGGATATCGGTCTCAGTCGCGCGGATGTGGAGCGGGAGACCGTGCGGCCGTTCTGGGACGATCCGATGCACAAGTGAATGTCAAAGCGCTACACAAGCCACTTCTCACTGAGGTAGTTTGCGGGCAGACAAGGAGATTGCCATGCCCGCAGAACTGTCCTTTTCCCTCAAGCAGGCTCGGCGTCTGGCGCTGGCCGCCCAGGGTTTTTCCGGGCGGCCGCTGCCTGCGACGATCAGGCCGGCACAGCTCAATCGCCTGATCGCGCGCCTGGGTATCCTGCAGATCGATTCGGTCAACGCCCTGGTGCGCTCGCACTACCTGCCGCTGTTTTCCCGCCTTGGTGACTATCCCGCGCAACTGCTGGACCAGGCTGCCTGGAGCCAGGGCCGGCAACGCACGCTGTTCGAATACTGGGGCCACGAAGCCTCGTTGCTGCCGCTGTCGCTGTACCCGCTGATGCGCTGGCGCATGCAGCGGGCCAGCCAGGGACAGGGGATCTACCAGCAGTTGGCGCGTTTTGGCCAGGAGCAGCAGGCGACTATCCGCCGGGTGCTGGCCGCGGTCGAGGAACAGGGTGCCCTCGGGGCGGGCAGCCTGTCGACCCGCGAGGAGCGCGCCGGTCCCTGGTGGGACTGGAGTGCGGAGAAGCATGCGCTGGAATGGCTGTTCGCCGCCGGTGAGGTGACGGTCGCTGGCCGGCGTGGGTTCGAGCGCTTGTACGACTTGCCGGAGCGGGTGATTCCTTCGAGCATCCTGCAGCATTCGCCGCTCGGCGAGGCCGACGCCCAGCGCGGTTTGCTGCTGCATGCCGCCAGCGCCCTGGGCGTGGCCACCGAGAAGGATCTACGCGACTACTTTCGCCTGGAGCCGGCAGACAGCCGGGCGCGCCTGGCGGAATTGCTGGAAGGCGGCGAACTGCTGGCCTGCGAGGTGGCGGGCTGGAAGCAAGCGGCGTATTGCCTGCCAGAGGCCAAGGTACCGCGCAGCGTGCCGGCCAGCGCCTTGCTTTCTCCCTTCGATTCGCTGATCTGGGAACGCAGTCGTACCGAGCGCCTGTTCGATTTCCGCTATCGCCTGGAGATCTACACCCCACAGCACAAACGGGTGTACGGCTATTACGTGCTGCCGTTTCTGCACCACGAACGGATCGCCGCGCGGGTCGACCTGCGGGCAGAAAGGGCGCAGGGGCGCCTGGCGGTGCATGCCGTGCATGAGGAGGATCAGGGGCTGGACGAGCAGGGGATGCAGGCGCTGGCGAGCAGCTTGCGGAGCATGGCCGACTGGCTGGGGCTGGCCGACGTCCAGCTCAATTGCCCAAGGGCCAGCGCCCAGCGCTTGCGCGTGTTTCTTTGACGAGCATCGATCATCCAGTTTCCCCTGGATGATCGATGCTAGGGGTTCAACGCTTGACCTGTTTCAAGGTCTCGGCAATCAGGAAAGCCAGCTCCAGCGACTGATCGGCGTTCATCCGTGGGTCGCAATGGGTGTGGTAACGATCCGACAAAGCATCTTCGGTAATCGGCCGCGCGCCACCGATGCACTCGGTGACGTTCTGCCCGGTCATCTCGATGTGGATACCGCCGGCATAACTGCCCTCGGCTTCGTGGACCTGGAAGAACTGCTTCACCTCATTGAGGATCTGCGCGAAATCGCGGGTCTTGTAACCGCTGCTGGCCTTGATGGTGTTGCCATGCATCGGGTCGGAACTCCACAGCACCTTCTTGCCTTCGCCTTCCACCGCGCGGATCAGCTGCGGCAGGTGGTCGCCGACCTTGTTCACACCCATGCGCACGATCAGGTTCAGGCGGCCCGGATCGTTGTCCGGGTTGAGGATGTCGATCAGGCGGATCAGCTCCTCGGTGTTCATGCTCGGGCCCACCTTGACCCCGATCGGGTTATTCACCCCGCGCAGGAATTCGACGTGGGCGCCGTCGAGCTGGCGGGTGCGATCGCCGATCCACAGCATGTGCGCCGAGCAGTCGTAATAGTCGTTGGTCAGGCTGTCGCGACGGACGAAGGCTTCCTCATAGTTCAGCAACAGCGCCTCGTGGGCGGTGAAGAAGCTGGTCTCGCGCAGTTGCGGCGAGCTGTCCATGCCGCAGGCGCGCATGAAGGCCAGGGTTTCGTCGATGCGGTCGGCCAGCTGGCTGTACTTCTCGGCCAGGGCGGAGTTGGCGATGAAGTCCAGGTTCCATTTGTGCACTTGGTGCAGGTCGGCAAAACCGCCCTGGGCAAAGGCGCGCAGCAGGTTCAGGGTGGCGGTGGCCTGGTGATAGGACTGCAGCAGGCGGTCCGGGTCCGGCACCCGGCTTTTCGCATCGAAACCGATGCCGTTGACGATATCGCCGCGGTAGGCCGGCAGGGTCACGCCATTGATGGTTTCGTCATTGGCCGAGCGCGGCTTGGCGAACTGGCCGGCCATGCGCCCGACCTTGACCACCGGGCAACCGGCGGCGAAAGTCATGACGATCGCCATCTGCAGCAGGACCTTGAAGGTGTCGCGGATCTTCGCCGCGGAGAACTCGGCGAAGCTCTCGGCGCAATCGCCGCCCTGCAGCAGAAAGGCGCGGCCCTGGGTCACTTCGGCAAACTGGCGGCGCAACTCCCGGGCTTCACCGGCAAACACCAGCGGCGGGTAGCTGGCCAGGGTCTGCTCGACCTGCAACAGGTGTGCGGCGTCGGGGTAGACGGGTTGTTGCTGGATCGGCAGGGCGCGCCAGCTGTCAGGGCTCCAGGGTTGGCTCATCACGGACTCGGGTGTTTTTAAGGTCGGACAGGCATGTTATCAGCAATTAGTGCGTGACCTGTTCCCGCCGGTTCGCGGACAATCGCGCCTTTCCCGCTCGGCGCCGAGCGGCCGGTTTATCGCGACGGCGAGGTTGAGCCCCGTCGCGGCTAGGAGAAGAGATGACTGAGGAGCGCGTCGAGCGCCTGCTCGCCGAAGTGCACGATGAGTTCGGCATGATTCGGGTACTGGAAGTGGCGGATTACCGCTTCCTCGAATTTGGCGATGCCATCGAGCAGAGCTGCGTGTTTACCGCCGACCCGAGCTGGCTGGAGTACGACTACACCCGCGCCATGCTGATCGGCGCGCTGTGCCATGAGCAGCCCGAGAGCGCGCTGTTTCTCGGTCTGGGCGCCGGCACCCTGACTCAGGCCTGCCTCAAGTTCCTGCCGCTGGACGATGTCGAGGCCATCGAGCTGCGCCCCGACGTGCCGCGCCTGGCTATCGAGTACCTGGGGCTGGATGACGATCCGCGTCTGTATATCCGGGTCGGCGATGCGCTCGAACTGCTGGACAGCGCCGAGTCGGCGGACCTGATTTTCGTCGACCTGTACACCGATGTCGGGCCGGGCGTCGGGCACCTGGCCTGGGGTTTCCTGGAAAACTGCCAGAAGCGCCTCAACCCGGGCGGCTGGCTGGTGATCAACCAGTGGGCCACCGACGATGGCAAGCCGCTCGGTGCAGCCTTGCTGCGCGGGCTTTACCACCGGCATTACTGGGAGCTGCCGGTGAAGGAGGGCAACGTGATTCTGATCGTGCCGTCCGACCTGGAGCAGGGGCTGGACATGGACGGCCTGAGCGCCCGGGCTGAGGCGCTGGCGCCACGCCTGGGCTATTCGTTGCAGTCGTTGATCAAGTGCATCCGGCCGGCGACCTGAGTCGGCTGGTCGAGCGTATCTATAGGCGCGAGGCTTGCCTGCGATAGGGCCTCGCATTCACCACGGGTTCAGACCGCTCAACATCCCTTGAACACCCCCGGGCGCTTCTCGACCATCGCTCGCACACCTTCCTTGGCGTCTTCGCTGTTCAACAGTGTCTTCACCAGCGGCGGCAGCCCCTGCGCTGCCGCGCTTTCTCCTTCGAGCCGGGCTTGTCGGGCCGACATCAGGGTGGCTTGAACCCCCAGCGGCGCCTGACAGGCGATCCGTTCGGCGAGGGCCAGGGCGCGGGGCAGCAGGTCTTCGCTGGCCATCACTTCCTGCACCAGCCCCAGGCGCAGGGCTTCATGGGCGTCGAATTCGTCGCCGGTGAGCAACCAGCGCATGGCATTGCCCCAGCCGGCGATCTGATGCAGGCGCAGGGTGGCGCCGCCAAAGGGAAAAATGCCGCGTTGTACTTCCAACTGGGCGAAGCGGGTATTGCTGGCGCACAGGTTGATATCCGCCGCCAGCATCAGCTCGATGCCTATGGTCAGGCAGTAGCCCTGTACCGCGACTATCACCGGTTTGCTGACCCGCGGCCCGGCGAAGACACCCCAGGGATCGCAACCGCCGGCCGGTGCCTGCCAGCCTTCGGCGAGTTTCGCCCCGACGTTGGCCAGGTCCAGCCCCGCGGTGAAGTGCTCGCCATGGCCGAACACCACGGCGACCCGGGCCTCGCTGCTGGCCTCGAACTCGCCGTAGGCCAGGCTGAGTTGATCGAGCAACTGCAGGTCGAAGGCATTGCGCTTGGCGACCCGGTCCAGGCCGATGAGGAAGAGATGACCACGCTGTTCACGGCTGACGCGACTGCAACTGGGCTGGCTCATGGGGCATTTCCTCGGACGGTAAAGAGTGTCTCGGACCGACGGTATCGGCCAGCAAGATGAACCGTTTAAGCGTCATCCCCCGACAGGCGTGGGCCTGTGCAAAATAGACCTTTGCCGGATTATCCGCAAAGCCTGTGACAACTAGGCATTCAGCGGGTTTTTCCGATAAAAAAAACTCCCTTTTTTGAGTAATTCCGGTATAGTGCGCGCCGGCCTTTAACCGGGCCTCGTTTAGGTGATGCAATTCCCCGAAGTCAGCTTCGGCTGCTTGTCCGCTGCGCGGACTATCCTTGACGTTCATTTCTTTCAATCGTTTTCGCAAATCCCCGCCGACAAAGCTGCCAGGGTGACTCTTGAGTCTTACACGGCATGCGCAGCTTTGGAGCATGGGTCTTTGCGGATGCACTTAGAGGCAGACCCATGACCCAGGAAATCGGCGGCTTCGCCGCTCTTGAACTTCATCCCAATATTGTCGCTGCAGTAGTCGCTACCGGCTATGAAGAGCCTTCGGCCATTCAGCAGCAGTCGATCCCGATCATCCTCGCCGGTCACGATATGATTGGTCAGGCGCAAACCGGTACCGGTAAGACCGCCGCGTTCGCCCTGCCTATCCTGCACCGCATTGATCCGTCCAAGCGCGAGCCGCAAGCTCTGATCCTGGCCCCAACCCGTGAGTTGGCGCTGCAAGTTGCAACCGCTTTCGAAACCTACGCCAAGCAAATGCCGGGCGTAACTGTTGTGGCTGTCTACGGCGGCGCGCCGATGGGCCCACAACTGAAAGCAATCCGTAATGGCGCACAGATCGTTGTCGCCACTCCGGGCCGTCTGTGCGACCACCTGCGTCGCGACGAAAAAGTCCTGGCTACCGTGAACCACCTGGTTCTCGACGAAGCCGACGAAATGCTGAAACTGGGCTTCATGGATGACCTGGAAGTCATCTTCAAGGCCATGCCGGAAACCCGTCAGACCGTACTGTTCTCGGCCACCCTGCCGCAGTCGATCCGCGCGATCGCCGAGCGTCACCTGAAGGACCCGAAACACGTCAAGATCCAGAGCAAGACTCAGACCGTCACCGCGATCGAACAGGCTCACCTGTTGGTTCACGCTGACCAGAAGACCTCTGCCGTTCTCAGCCTGCTGGAAGTGGAAGATTTCGACGCCCTGATCATGTTCGTGCGCACCAAGCAAGCGACCCTGGACCTGGCCAGTGCCCTGGAAGCCAAAGGCTACAAGGCCGCTGCGCTGAACGGCGACATCGCCCAGAACCAGCGTGAGCGCGTGATCGACTCCCTCAAGGATGGCCGCCTGGACATCGTTGTGGCGACCGACGTTGCTGCCCGTGGCCTGGACGTACCGCGCATCACCCACGTATTCAACGTGGACATGCCGTACGACCCGGAATCCTACGTGCACCGTATCGGCCGTACCGGCCGTGCCGGTCGCGAAGGTCGTGCGCTGCTGCTGGTGACTCCACGCGAGCGCCGCATGCTGCAAGTGATCGAGCGTGTAACCGGTCAGAAGGTTGCCGAGGTTCGCCTGCCGGACGCTCAAGCCGTTCTCGACGCGCGCATCAAGAAGCTGACCAACAGCCTGTCGCCGCTGGTCGCTGACGCTGAATCGACCCACGGTGATCTGCTGGATCGCCTGACCGCCGATATCGGTTGCAGCCCACGTGCCCTGGCCGCGGCCCTGCTGCGCAAGGCCACCAACGGTCAGGCGCTGAATCTGGCAGCGATCGAGAAGGAACGTCCACTGGTGCCGAACAGCGCGCCACGTGGCGACCGTCCTGAGCGTTCCGGCGATCGTCCTGATCGCGGTGAGCGTGAGCGTCGCGCGCCGATGCCTCTGGCTGAAGGTCGTGCCCGTTGCCGTACCGCGCTGGGCGCGCGTGACGGTATCGCGGCCAAGAACCTGCTGGGCGCCATCCTCAACGAAGGCGGCCTGGCCCGCGAAGCCATCGGTCGCATCCAGGTGCGTGACAGCTTCAGCCTGGTCGAGCTGCCGGAGGACGGTCTGGAGCGTCTGCTGACCAAGCTGAAGGACACTCGCGTGGCCGGCAAGCAGTTGAAGCTGCGTCGCTATCGCGAAGACTGATCAGTGCTGAGCTGATTGGTTGAACGAAAAAATCCCCGCCTGGTGCGGGGATTTTTTTTGCCTGGGGGGCGGATCAGTTGTCGCATCGTGATGCGCCAGGCCCGGCAGTGGCATCAGCCGAAGCGATAGATATCCATGCCCAGCGCGCCCATGGTGAAGCCTTGATGGGCGATGCTGAAGTCGCCACCGGCGCCTCTGGCGAAGTACAGCGGCAGCAGGTGTTCATCGCTGGGGTGGCTGCGCACGGCATTCGGCGCCTGGCGACGGTAGTCGTGCAGCGCGGCTTCGTCGTTGGCGGCGAGCTTCTCGATCATCCAGTCGCGGAACGCCTTGGCCCACGGCTCGATGCTTTCCGGGCCGGCGTGCCAATCCAGTTCGCGCAGGTTGTGGGTAATGCTGCCCGAGCCGATCAACAACACCCCCTGTTGCCGCAGGCTGGACAGGGCATGGCCGACCTGGGTCTGCAAGGCCGGGCCCATTCGGCTGGGCAGGGAAACCTGAACCACCGGAATATCCGCCTGTGGGTACATCAGCGACAGCGGCACCCAGACCCCATGGTCGAACGGGCGCTGGTCGTCGAGCTGCGCCGGCAGGCCGTCGGCCCTGAGCAGCTGCGCCACCTGTTCCGCCAGTTCAGGCTGGCCGGGGGCCGGGTACTGCACGGCGAACAGCGCGGCGGGAAAGCCGCCGAAGTCATGCCAGGTTTGCGGTCGCGGGTTGCTGCTGACCCGCAGATCCTGGCTTTCCCAGTGGGCCGACACCACCACTATGGCCTTGGGGCGCGGCAGCTCGGCGGCCAGGCGGGCGAGGGCCGGGCCGCTGGCGCCGGGTTCCAGGGCGAGCATCGGTGATCCGTGGGAGATGAACAGGCTAGGGAGCATGAATAAGGTCCTGAGCGTTAAGATGCACCATCTTCAATCAGACATTGATCTAAATCTAATATAAGTTTTTGTGGTTTTTGATCGAATTTCAGGGTGATTTATGCAGCCGGAGTTTTGGCACAAACGGTGGGAACAGAATCAGATCGGCTTCCATTTGTCCGAGGTTAATCCTTACCTGCAACGCTACTGGCCCCAGCTGGAGCTGGCGTCGGGTTCGCGGGTGCTGGTGCCGCTGTGCGGCAAGAGCCTGGACCTGAGCTGGCTGGCCAGCCAGGGTCATCAGGTGCTGGGTATCGAGTTGTCGGAGAAGGCCATCCAGGACTTTTTCAGCGAGCAGCAGGTGCAGCCGCAGGTCAGCCTTCGAGGTGGATTCAAGGTCTATGAGTACGGTCCGATCCAGCTCTGGTGCGGCGACTTTTTTGCCCTGCAGGCCACGGATGTCGCCGACTGCCAGGCCTTGTACGACCGCGCGGCGTTGATCGCCTTGCCGCCACAGATGCGTGAGCGGTATGCGGCGCATCTGCAGTCCATCCTGCCCCAGAGCTGCCAGGGGCTGCTGATCACCCTGGACTACGACCAGGCGCTGATGGCGGGGCCGCCTTTCGCCGTGCTCGATGACGAGGTCAAGGCCTTGCTCGGTAAGCGCTGGCAGCTGCGGGTCGAGGAGGTGCGGGACATTCTTGGCGAGAGCTGGAAGTTTCTCCAGGGCGGCGTGACCCGCCTCGAAGAACGGGTCTATCGCTTGCTGGCGCGCTGAGCCCCGGCCTTTTTCCAGGCCATGAAAAAGGGCGACTTGCGTCGCCCTTTTTTGTGTTTGCCAGCGTTATCAGCCGCGACGACGGCTCAGGGCGTCGATACGCTCTTCCAGCGGAGGGTGGCTCATGAACATGCGAGCCAGGCCTTGTTTGAGGCCACCGTTGATGCCGAAGGCATTCAGGGTGTCGGGCATGTGCACCGGCAGGCCCTGTTCCGAGCGCAGGCGTTGCAGGGCGCCGATCATTGCCGCGGTACCGGCCAGTTGCGCACCGGCTTCGTCGGCACGGAATTCGCGCTTGCGCGAGAACCACATGACGATGGCGCTGGCCAGGATGCCCAGGACCAGCTCGGCGAAGATGGTCGCGATGTAGTAGGCAATACCCTGGCCTTCTTCGTTCTTGAAGATCACCTTGTCGACGAAGTTGCCGATGATGCGCGCGAAGAACATCACGAAGGTGTTCACCACACCCTGGATCAGCGCCAGGGTGACCATGTCGCCGTTGGCCACGTGACCGATTTCGTGGGCCAGCACGGCTTTCACTTCATCGGGCGAGAAACGCTCGAGCAGGCCCTGGCTGACCGCAACCAGCGCGTCGTTCTTGTTCCAGCCGGTGGCGAAGGCGTTGGCCTCGTAGGCCGGGAAAATACCGACTTCGGGCATCTTGATCCCGGCTTCGCGGGACAGTTGCTCGACGGTTTGCAGCAGCCATTGCTCATGACGAGTACGAGGCTGGGTAATGATCTGGGTGCTGGTGCTCATTTTCGCCATCCACTTGGAGATGAACAGCGAGAACAGGGAACCGGCGAAACCAAAGACCGCACAGAAAACCAGCAGCTGATTGAGGTTGAGATCAACCCCATTGGCCGCCATGAACCCGTTGAAGCCGAAAAGGCTCAGGGTGATGCTGGCAATCAGCACGACCGCCAGGTTAGTGGCCAAGAACAGCAGGATGCGCATCATGGTTGTAGAAATCTCCTCATGCTAAAGATGTAGCGTTCTGCGGGGTATATAAGGTGCGGCACCGGCCTATTCAACCGGGTGACTATTTCAAACTGTGTCCTGCAGGCTGATTTTAGACGCTTGCATGAGCTTTCTGTCGCAGTTGGGCAGCCACCGGAAGCCGAGCCGCACTTCAGAGGCATGCAACCACTGGGCACAAGGCGCAAGGCAAAGATACAGAAGGGTAGGCGTAGCAGGGAGTACAGAAGTGTTGCTGAATTAATCGCAGTGCGACCGGGGCGGCCGCACTGCGTCGCAAGGCTTACTGGCGATACGACTTGAGGAAGCTGCCGATACGGCCGATCGCCTGTTCCAGGTCATCGACCCGCGGCAGGGTCACGACGCGGAAGTGGTCCGGCCATGGCCAGTTGAAGGCGGTGCCCTGAACCACCAGCAATTTCTCCGAGAGCAGCAGGTCCAGGACGAACTTCTCGTCGTTGTGGATCGGGCAGACTTTCGGGTCGATTTTCGGGAAGGCGTACAGCGCGCCCATGGGCTTGACGCAACTGACGCCGGGGATGTCGTTGAGCAGTTCCCAGGTGCGGTTGCGCTGTTCCAGCAAACGGCCCGGTGGCAGCACCAGGTCGTTGATGCTCTGATAGCCACCCAGCGCCGTTTGAATGGCGTGCTGGCTCGGCACGTTGGCGCACAGGCGCATGTTGGCCAGCATGTCGATGCCTTCGATGTAGCTCTGGGCGTGGTGCTTGGGACCGGAAATGGCCACCCAGCCGGAACGGAAACCGGCCACCCGGTAGGACTTGGACAGGCCGTTGAAGGTCAGGCACAGCAGGTCAGGCGCCAGGGAGGCGGTGCAGACGTGCACGGCATCATCGTAGAGGATCTTGTCGTAGATCTCGTCGGAGAACACCACCAGGTTGTGCTGGCGTGCCAGTTCGAGCATGTCCAGCAATACTTCCTTGGGGTACACCGCGCCGGTCGGGTTGTTCGGGTTGATGATCACCAGGGCCTTGGTGTTCGGGGTGATCTTGGCCTTGATGTCGGCGATGTCCGGCCACCAGTTGGCCTGCTCGTCGCACAGGTAGTGCACCGGGTTGCCGCCGGCCAGGCTCACGGCCGCGGTCCACAGCGGATAGTCCGGGGCCGGGACCAGCACTTCGTCACCGTTGTTGAGCAGGGCCTGCATGGCCATGACGATCAGTTCGGAAACGCCGTTGCCCAGGTAGATGTCTTCGATGCCGACGCCTTCCACCTGCTTTTGCTGGTAGTACTGCATGACGGCCTTGCGCGCGCTGAACAGACCCTTGGAGTCGCTGTAGCCCTGTGCGGTCGGCAGGTTGCGGATCACGTCCTGGAGGATTTCGTCCGGCGCTTCGAAACCAAAAGGCGCCGGGTTGCCGATGTTCAGCTTGAGGATGCGATGGCCTTCCTCTTCCAGGCGTTTGGCGTGCTTGAGCACTGGGCCGCGAATGTCATAACAGACGTTGGCGAGCTTGTTCGATTTGCTGACCTGCATGGCGATGTGTTCCCGAAAATGAACGATCCAGACGGTGAGTGAGCTACCGTACTGGGAATCCTGCGTTTGCACACAGGCCTGAAGCCTGGGTTCGCGGCGGCAAAATCCGTTTGAACCCGTGTAACACGGCTGCCAGACTGGCGTCTAACGAGGCGCAATCATACGTGCCGCCCGATCCGTGGAAAAGATACAGATCGGGCTTTTTCAGTTGCAGAGGAAGGACCATGGAAAAGCTGGAAAAAACCCTTGAAGAATGGCGTGCCATGCTCGATCCGGAGCAGTACAACGTCTGTCGCCTCAAAGGCACCGAACGACCGTTCTCGGGCAAGTACAACGCCACCAAGACCGACGGTGTGTATCACTGCATCTGTTGCAATGCGCCGTTGTTCGACTCCAGGGCCAAATTCGATTCCGGTTGCGGCTGGCCGAGCTTTTACGAGCCGATCGGCGAGAGCGCCATGGTCGAGATCCGTGACCTGAGCCACGGCATGATCCGTACCGAAGTGGTCTGCGCCAAATGCGATGCGCACCTGGGGCATGTGTTCCCGGACGGTCCGCCGCCGACCGGCCTGCGCTACTGCATCAACTCGGTGTGCCTGGACCTGGTTCCACGCTGACCGGAGCGAGCGGCCAAGGCGATTTTTCGGAATCGCTTTTCGATTTATTAAATTGCACACAATTTAATTGAGTACTACTTTTATCGGACCTTTCATTTTTCGGAGTCCGCGCCATGAGTGACACATTGCTGAACATTCCGTGCACCACCATCAAGGGTGAGCAAAAGACCCTGGCCGACTTCGCCGGCAAGGCCGTGCTGGTGGTCAACACTGCGAGCAAGTGCGGTTTCACCCCGCAGTACAAGGGCCTGGAAGAACTGTGGCAGATCTACAAGGACCGGGGCCTGGTGGTGCTGGGCTTTCCCTGCAACCAGTTCGGCAAGCAGGAGCCGGGCAACGAAGGGGCCATTTCCGAGTTCTGCGAGCTGAACTACGGCGTCAGCTTTCCGCTGTTCAAGAAGATCGACGTCAATGGCGCCGAGGCGCATCCGCTGTTCGTGCAGTTGAAAAAACGCGCGCCGGGGGTATTGGGTTCCCAGGGCATCAAGTGGAACTTCACCAAGTTCCTGATCGGCAAGGACGGCGCGCTGGTCAAGCGTTTCGCCCCGGCCACCAAGCCCCAGGACCTGACCGACGAGATCGAAGCCCTGCTCAAATGACCGACCTGTTCGCCGATTCGCTGAAACTCGACAGCCAGCTGTGCTTCAAGCTGTACGCCGCCTCGCGGGCCGTGGTGCGGGGCTACAAGCCGATGCTCGACCAGTTGGGGCTGACCTACCCGCAGTACCTGGTGATGCTGGTGCTCTGGGAATGGCAGGCCACGCCCCCCGAGCTGCCGACGGTCAAGGCGCTGGGGGAGCGCCTGGCGCTGGATTCCGGGACCCTGACGCCGTTGCTCAAACGCCTGGAGCAGTTGCAACTGGTGCAACGCCAGCGTTCGCCCCGCGACGAGCGCGAAGTACACCTGAGCCTGAGCGCGGCCGGCCTGGCGCTGCGCGATCAGGTGCCGCCGCTCAAGGCCGCGCTGTTATGCGACAGCGGGGTCGACCTCGACGGCCTGAGCGAATTGCGCCATGGCCTGGACCGGCTGCTGGCCCAGGTCAAAGCGCTGTCGTAGTCGGCACCCAGAGGTCCAGCAGGGCAATCAGCTCTTCACGGCGGAAGGGCTTGGACAGGTAGTCGCTCATGCCCGCCGCTCGGCAGCGCTCGCGCTCCTCGGGCATGGCATTGGCGGTCAGGGCGACGATCGGCAGGTCCGGCCAGCGGCCGCTGCGGCGGATCTGCCGGCTGGCCTCGTAGCCATCCATCACCGGCATGTTGCAGTCCATCAGCACCAGGTCGAAATGCTGGTGCTCCAGCACGTCCAGGGCCTCGGCACCCTGAGAGGCGACCGTCACCTCGCAGCCGAGCTTGCTCAACATGCCTTTGGCCACCAGTTGGTTCACCGGGTTGTCCTCCACCAGCAGGATGAAGGCGCGGCGCAGGGGCGCCAGGGTTTCCAGCTGGGTTTCATTGATCACCGCGGTTTCGGCCAGCAGGGCCCGGCGCAGGGTCTGATACAGGGCGTTGCGCGCCAATGGCCGCGCCTGTTGTTGCAACGGCGCCAGGGCGCTGGCTTCTTCGCTGGGCAGGAAACTGCCGTAGGCGGTGACCAGCAGAATGGGTGCGCTGATACTCGGGCGCAGGCCGAACAGGCATTCCGGGCAGTCGGTGATCAACAGGTCCGGCTTCTGCCCGAGCAGTGACTCATCGAGATCGCAGCGCCGATACTCCAGCCCCCAGAACGGCAACTGCACGCTCAACAACTCGGCCAGGCCGCTGCCTTCGGAGGTAATGGCCAGTATCTGGCCGTGCAGCGGCGGCGGTGGGCTGGCTGGCGTGTGGCAGGGCAGCGGCAGGTCGGCACAGAACTGGCTGCCGAAACCCACTTCCGAGCTGATGCTCAGGCGCCCCTGCATGGCTTCGCAGAGGTTGTAGGTCAGGGCCAGGCCCAGGCCGGTGCCGCCGTATTGCCGGGTGATCCCGGCACCGGCCTGGGTATAGGGCTGGAAGATCTTCACCTGGGCCTCGCGGGCGATCCCGATGCCGGTGTCGCAGACTTCGATCCTGACCCCGTCCTCGAACGTACGCAGGCGCACATCGACACGGCCGAAGCGGGTGAACTTGAGGGCGTTGGACAGCAGGTTGCTGACGATCTGCCGCACGCGCGTGGGGTCGCCGAGGACCAGGGCCGGAAACTCCGGCTCGATCAGGCAGGCCAGCTCGACGCTCGGCGCGGCGTTCTGCGACAGCAGGTTGGCGGTGTCTTCCACCAGTACCCCGAGATCGAAGGGGATGCGCTCCAGCTCCAGCTGGCCGGCGTCGAACTTGGACATGTCGAGAATATCGTTGAGCAACTCCACCAGCACTTTGCCGGAGTCGTGGGCGATCGACAGTTGCTGGCGTTGTTCGGCGTTCAGCGGGCTGTCCAGCGACAGGGCGATCATGCCCAGCAGGCCGTTGAGCGGCGTGCGGATTTCATGGCTCATGTTGGCCAGGAAGGCGGCACGCGCCTGGGCCATGTCGAGGGCGGTGCTACGGGCGACTTCCAGTTCTTCGTTGGACTGGCTCAACCGGTCGTTGATCGCCTTGAGCTCGGTGGTGCGCGCCGAGACGATGTTTTCCAGCTGCCCGAGATAGTCGGTCAGGCGGTTTTCGGCATTGCGCCGTTGCTGGATCTCGGTGGCCATGTTGTCGAACTGCTGGTTGGCGACCTTGACCAGCACGCCGATCTCGTCCTGTTCGTGGCTGGGCGGGAAGTCCAGCCGGGTCTGGTCGGGGCTGCGCGGGTCGCGCCCGCTGAGTTCGCGAATGACGCCGACCAGGGGTTTGGTCAGCATCACGTAGAACAGCGCCAGCAGCAGCCCGGTGAGGATCAGGCTGCGCACGAAACCGTTGATCAGGGTGATTTCCGCACGGCGCAGGAAGCGGCTGCCGAACGAGTAGGTGTCGACTTCCAGGTGCAGGACGCCGAGGGATTCCGAGGGCAGGTGATCGAGGTACAGGCGGTCCTGGAACTCGCGCTTGGCGCCGAACAGGAAGTCGCTGAGCATCCGGTAGGGGCTTTGCTGGGCCGGCCGGGTGACGTTGGCCAGCAAAGTGTCGTTGTTGTCGATCAGCCGGGCGCGGATGATCGCCGGCGAGCGCAGCAGGCCGAGGGTCAGCTCCTGGGCGAGCTCGGCGTCGATGTTATAGGCGATACGCGAGGCCGGATTGTGGCTGATTTCCAGAAGGGCGTTGATTTCCCGGTTGATGGAGGCATCTTCACTGGCATAATCGATGCCGATCTGCAGCAGACTGAGCGCCGTCCCCAGGACAAACCCGACCAGCACAGTGAGCCTGGCTTGCTTGTAAGACAGGCGGTTGGTGAACTTGATGTCCATGGGGTGTTGAACCAATTTCCGTTTCCCTTCGCTGGGCAAGCATAGCTGATCGTCAGTGTGTGCCGGCAGGGCCCGGCGCCGTTCGCCTGCGGTAGACCAGGCATGCGCAAGGTCGTTGCGTCTGCGTGCCACATCATTACTGGGAACCTGCCCGAGGAGAAGTCGTGGAATCTCGATTGAATGCTTTTCTTGAGCGCGCCGATGCGGTTCTGGCGCGTATCGAGCCGCTGTTGCCCGCGCCGCGACAAGCCATCGACTGGACCCAATGCCTGGCCGCGCGCTGGCAGCGTGAAGGCCGCAGCGGTTTCCTGCTGCCGCTGGAGGTCAGCCTGGACATGCGCCTGTCCGACCTGATCGGGGTCGATAACCAGCGCGACCAGTTGGGGCGCAATACCCGGCAGTTTCTCGACGGCCTGCCGGCCAACCACGCCTTGCTGTGGGGCTCGCGCGGCACCGGTAAATCGTCGCTGGTCCGCGCGCTGCTGGCCGAGCATGCCCAGCACGGCCTGCGCCTGATCGAGATCGAGCGCGATCACCTGGCTGACTTGCCGCGGGTGGTGGAGCAACTGGTCAAGCTGCCGCAGCGTTTCGTGCTGTTCTGCGACGACCTGTCGTTCGAGTCGGGCGAGGGCGACTACCGGGTACTCAAGAGCGTGCTCGACGGCTCGCTGGAACAGGCTCCGGACAATGTGCTGCTGTACGCCACCTCCAACCGCCGGCACCTGGTTCCGGAGAAGGAAAGCGACAACGAGAACTGGAAGCGCGTCGATGGCGAGTTGCACCCGAGCGAAGCGGTGGAAGACAAGATTGCCTTGTCGGACCGTTTTGGCCTGTGGTTGTCGTTCTACCCCTTCACTCAGGAGCACTACCTGAACGTGGTCGAGCACTGGATCGGCGAGTTGGGAAGCAAGGCCGGCCTGCAATGGCAGCGTGACGAAGCCCTGGACATCCTCGCCGTGCGCTGGGCCACCGGCCGTGGCAATCGCAATGGTCGCTGCGCGTATCAGTTCGCGCGCTACTGGGTAGGTTTGAAGTTGTTGGAGCAAAAAGCATGATCGATCTGCAGAACACCGGCAAAGGCCTGGACGGCTATGCCTTGCTGTGCGCCCAGCTGGAATCGTTGCTGGCCGACGAGCGCGATTTCATCGCCAACGCCGCGCAATTCTCGGCGTTTCTGTTCAACCAGCTGGACGACTTGAACTGGGCCGGGTTCTACCTCAACCGCAACGAGGAACTGGTGCTCGGCCCGTTCCAGGGCCAGATCGCCTGTGTGCGCATTCCCTTCGGTCGCGGTGTGTGCGGCGCGGCCGCGGCGAGCCTGCAGACCCAGCGGGTCGAGGATGTGCACGCGTTCCCCGGGCATATCGCCTGCGACAGCGCTTCCAACAGTGAACTGGTGGTGCCCCTGGTCAAAGAAGGGCGGTTGATCGGCGTGCTGGACCTGGACAGCCCGAAAATCGCCCGCTTCACCCTCGAGGACCAGGCCGGCATCGAACGCCTGGCGGCGATCTTCCTGCGCCTGACCGACTGCTGAGCCTCGTCAGCCCCTGAGTCCGGCCTTGTCCAGCACGGCCTCGGGGTCTACCCCGTCGATTTGCTGCGGTTCCATGAAGCGGTCGGCGTACTGTTGGTAGATCCCGGTCTGGATGAACAGCTCGAACAGTTCCGGATCGATATGGGCAGTGCGGCACATGGTTGCCATGATGCCCAGCGCTTCGCTCAGGGTCTTGCCCTTCTTGTAGGGGCGATCCGCTGCCGTTAGCGCTTCGAAGATATCGGCGATCGCCATCATCCGCGCCGGCAGGCTCATCTGCTCCCGTTTCAGTTGCTTGGGATAACCGCTGCCATCCATTTTCTCGTGATGGCCGCCGGCGATCTCGGGAATGCTGCTCAAGTGACTGGGGAAGGGCAGGTGGTTGAGCATCAGGATGGTCTGCACCATATGGTGATTGATCACGTAGCGCTCTTCCCGGGTCAGCGTGCCTTTGCCGATTTTCAGGTTGTACAGCTCGCCACGGTTGTACTTGTAGGGCGGCACATCGAGCTTGAAGCCCCAGGGATTGTCCGCCGGGATCAGCTCGGCGGGGTTGCGTTCGATCAGCTGCTCGGGCTTGTCGGCCAGCAACTGTTCGGTGACCGGCAGGGTCGGCGCCGGTGTGCGTTGCTGGCGGTGGTTTTCTTCCCATGACACGCCCAGGCGGTCGTCCAGGGTGCGGCTCCAGGTGCGCCGGGCAATGCTTTCCAGCCGTTGCAGATCGGCTTCGGCCATGGCTTCGTTACCGAGGTTGCAGCGGGCGATAAAGGCAAAGTCGTCGTCCAGTTCTGCCAGGCCGGCATCGCGGATCGCCGCCAGGGAAACCTCATCGCCACCCTGGGCGCGGGCCTGCCAGTAGTCGATCCAGGCATCGCGCTTGAGCACCTCGACGCGGGTGCGGATTTCATGGATGCGGTCGTTCAGGGTTTCCAGCTTGGTGGCCTTGTCGACCACGTACTCGGGGGTGGTGATCTTGCCGCAATCGTGCAACCAGGCGGCGATATGCAAGGCCTCCCACTCATCTTCGCTGGGCTGGTAGGCGCTGAACGCCGGCTGCTGGCTGGCCGCGGCGGCCTGGGCCAGCATCAGGGTCAGCGCCGGCACCCGCTGGCAATGCCCGCCGGTGTAAGGGCTCTTGGCGTCGATCGCCCCGGCCAGCAGTTGGATGAAGGCGTCGAGCAATTGTTTTTGCCGGTTCTGCAGGCGCTGGCTGTCGATGCTGACCGCCGCGGCGCCGGAAACCGCCTGCAGGAACGCGACGCGGTCCGGGCCGAGTTTTTCCAGGTCGGCTTCCTGGCCGCTGTCGGCCAGCAGTAGCACAAGGATACCGACGGTTTCGTTGTGGCGATTGTGCAGGCGGATACCGATCAGGTGCACGCTGGGGCAGTTCATCGCCAGCAGCACGCCTTGCAGGTCGGCCGCCTGCTCGAACCCCAGGGTCGTGACCAGGCTCTCGCCGTTCGCCAGTTGCCGCAGCCATGCGGGGCTTGCCTCGTGCTGGATGTCCTGGCTGCGTACATCGAACGCCTGCAACTCCTGGACAACACCGGCGATGATCAGGCCGTGGGGCTTGAGGTTCATGCCATCGTTTTCGCGCAGGTAGATCAGCCCGGCCTGGGCCTGGCCGATCTTCATGGTTTCAACCAGCACCCGTTGCAGCAGCGGGTCGAAGCGGGTTTCCGCGGAAAGGCTGGCAGTGATCTCGAAAAAGCTGGCGAGGGTGTCCTTCATGCGGGCCATCGACACGCTCAACTGGTCGACTTCCAGTACCGGTGAGCGGCGCGTCAGCGGGTAATCGAAATCGAAGCTGCGGATGGCATCGGCTTCCTGCACCAGGGCGCGCAGCGGCCTGACCAGCACGCGCGATGTCAACCAGCCGAGCGGCAGGCACAACAGCAGAATGCCCAAGGTGATGAATGCGCCTTGCCAGCGCATGCGATAGGCGTCCGCCAGCAACTCGTCCTCGGGCACCAGCAGTGCCAGCTGCAACCCACCGGGTCCACCTTCCTGCAGGTGCCGGCTGGCAACTATCCATTGGCGATCCCCGAGCCGCAGGCGGTTGCCCTGGGCCTTGCCTTGCAGCAGCGCGTCGAGGGCCGGGTTCAGGTCGTTGGCGCGGATCAGCCGGGCACTCTGTTCTTCGACGATCAGGCGACGGCTGTCCGGGTAGGCCACGGCATGGCCATTGCCATCCACCAGGGCGATTTCGGTGCTGGGCGTGACCCGATGTTTGGCCAGGGTCGCCGAGAGTTGTTCCAGGGTCAGGTCGGCCCCGATCACCGCATGGTTACCGCTGCGGCGGGCGAGGGTGGTGCCGACGTTGCGGGTCGAGAAAAAGACGTAGGGCTCGGTGGTGATCTGATCGGTGTCGTCCTTGGCGTTGGCAAACCAGTTGCGGCTGCTCGGGTCGTAGGCTTCCTGGGAATTGTCCCGGCGGCTGACCAGGGCGAGGTCGGTGTTGTAGAACAGCGACTGCGAATGCAGTTGCCCGGTGTGGCGGTCACGCTCGATGCTCCAGACTTCGTAGGCCGCGGCTTCAGGGGCCTGGCGAGCTTGTTTCAAAGCCTGGGTGCGCAAGGGCCGGACCATGAAAAAATCCCCATCGGCATAACCCACATAGAGTGAGGCCAGGTCGGGATTGTCCTTGAGCGATTGGCTGAAAGGCCCGAGCAGCGCCAGGCGTTGCTCGAGATCGCCGGCCTGGACGGCCGGATTGCCCACCAGCAGGCTGAGCAGATGGCGAATCGGTTCGTAGGTCGCTTTCAGGTCCAGTTGCACGTCCTGTTCGATGCGCTGGAACAGTTTTTCACTGCTGGAAAGGATGATGCGAGTGGTCTGCTGGTAATTGAAAAATCCCAGCACCACGCCGGTCAGCAGAAGCAGGCAGGTGAACATCACGCTGATATGCACATGGAGAGGAAATCGGCGTTTATCGAACGACAGCGTGCTTGGCATTGCAGCTCTCTCCAGGGGGCGCGTGATGCGCAACTCAACGTTTGAGCATAGTTAAGGCAGGTGCATTGCGCTCAGGTGAGGCAGCTCCGGGGGGCGTTGCGAATTGCATTGCTATGAGGTGTTTGGGGCCGACTGACAGGATAGTGGCTTTTTGATATTTGTCTGGCAACTATCCGCACCACAAGTTGCTGCGCTGGTGATGGGGATCAGGTCGTGGCCGGACTCTGCTGTTGATCGATTTGCCACAGCAGGGCCCGTTCGAGCTTGAGCATGGCCTGTTCCAGGGCGGTTCTGCGCTGCATCAGGGTTTGCCTGTCCGCGTCTTGCAAAACAGCCTGCTCAAGGGCTTCGCACTGCGCTTCAAGGTCTTTGGCCTGCACCATCAGGGCCGAGCCCTTGATCTTGTGGGCGAGTTCCGCCAGTGCCTGGGGCGGGGGCTCGCAGGGCAGGGCCATCAGTTGCTGGCGGTCCCGGTAGCTGCAATGCAGCAGTTCGGTAAGGATGCGCAGGGCGAACTGCGGTTTGCCGCGGGACAGGGTGCGCAGCGCCTTCAGGCTGAACACGCCATTCCAGGGCCGCGGTTGCAGGCCCGCCAGTTTATGGCCGAGGGTCGCCAGGCCGACAGGCTTGAACAGGCAGTCGTCGATGCCGGCCTGTTCGCACTGCTGCCTCTCTCGTGGCCTGGGGCTGGCGGTCACCCCCAATACCCGGCAAGCCGCGCGGGGCTCCAGGCGTTCATGCTCGCGGATGGCGCGGACCAGGTCGTAGCCGTGCATGCCCGGCATGTTGCAATCGACGATGAGCAAGTCGAAGAACCCCTTGCACCAGCGCTCGAAGCCTTGCTCGACGTCTTCGGCGGTGCGGCAACGGTGCCCGAGAAAGTGCAGTTGTTCGCTCAGCAGCAGGCGGTCCGCCGCATGGTCATCGATCACCAGTACGTTCAGGGCCCGGGTGGCAGGGGCAATGAGTGGCTCGACGAGGGGCGCGGGTTTTCGCGCTGGCTGACAGGCCAGCGGCAACAGGACCCGGACTTCCGTGCCTATGCCCGGCTGGCTGGTCAGTTGCAGCGTGCCCTGCATGAGCTCGCAGAGGTGGCGGCAAATGGTCAGGCCCAGCCCTGCGCCGTCAGGTCTGGGTGGGGTGCGAGCCTGGGCCTGGAAGAAGGGTTCGAACAGCTTGTGCTGATCTTGCTCGTCGATGCCGATGCCGCTGTCCGTCACTTGCAGCATCAGCCGCGCCTGTTGCGGCTGCGCGGCCGCTTGCAGGTCGAGATGGATTTTGACCTGACCCTGTTCGGTGAACTTGATCGCGTTGTGCAGCAGGTTGCCCAGGATCTGCTTGAAAC
Organism: Pseudomonas sp. LAMO17WK12:I10; assembly: GCF_900215185.1. Taxonomy (NCBI): domain Bacteria; kingdom Pseudomonadati; phylum Pseudomonadota; class Gammaproteobacteria; order Pseudomonadales; family Pseudomonadaceae; genus Pseudomonas; species Pseudomonas sp. LAMO17WK12:I10. The sequence continues at coordinate 155,851 of NZ_OBDX01000018.1, forward strand.
GCAGTGGGTCGAGTAGCACATCGACCGGCTCGACGCTGGAGTGGAAGGTCGGTAGCAGCTTGAGGTGTTTCTCCCGGGCCTGGCTGTCGAACTCCCTGACGATGGATTCGACAAGGGCGCGCGGCTCGAGCCATTCGGGCGCCAGGTCCAGGCACCCCGATTCGATGCGGGCGATATCGAGGGTGTCGTCGACCAGGTCCTGCATTGCCCGGGCCGAGCGATAAGCCATTTTAATGACCGGACGATCCTGGGACTGGCTGTCGGAGCGCTGCCGCAGCAGTTCCAGCGCACCGATCAGGGCATTCATGGAGCGGCGCAGTTCGTGGCAGGTACTGGCCAGGAAAGCGCTTTTCGCCAGGCTGGCCGCTTCGGCCTGTTGTAGGGCGGCCTTGAGGCTGTCGCTGAGCCGATGGCGTTCGCTGATATCGACCCAACCGCCGATGATGCCCTGGACCTCGCCGTTCGCGTCCCGGTAGGGCAGGAGCCAGTGCTGGACGGTCAGCTCCGCTCCGTTCAGGCGCAGTGGCCGGTCACGCAGCAGCGGGCTGTCTTGCGCCATGACGCGCTGGTAGTCGGTGTGATAGGCGCGGACCTGCTCGGGATCGTCCAAAAGTCCCTGCAACAGGCTTTTGCCGATGACCTCTTCGCCCCGGGCGGCGAAGCTTTCCAGGTAGCTGGCATTGCAGCTTTGCAGCAGGCCCTGGCGGTTGCGCACGTAAGTCGGATGCGGCACGCCGTCGATCCAGGCCTGCATGAAGGCGAGCTGCTGCCTGACGTCATGGGTGGCCTGTTGCTGCTGGGTCAGTCGCCGGTGCAGCCAGGCATTCCAGCCCAGGGACGCCAGCAACGGCACGCCGAGCCCCAGGCCTGTGAGCAGGAGCAGCCCGCGATGGCCGTTATCGAGAGGCGGGGCGGCGGCCGATTCAAGACAAGGCGCCGTGTCAGGGCACTGAGGGAGGGAAGTCATTGCCAACTCTGGTTGCCCGGCCTCGACCAGGCCAAACAACAGGAACAGCGAAACTGCCATGGCCGTCAGGGTTAAATAATAAAGAATGGGTTTGAACATCCTGTTTCTCACACCAGTTCGTGACGTTGTGCCAACTCGATAAGTTCCGCCATGGAAGTCGCGCGAAGTTTGTGCATGATTCTTTTTTTATAGGTACTGACGGTCTTGCCACTGAGAAAGATGCTGTTGGCTATTTGCGTACTGGTGCTGCCCTTGGCAAAAAGTTGCAACACCATCAATTCCCGATCGCTGAGCAACATCAAGCGGCTCAGTTCGTTGTTTGCCGTTTCATCCTGACGCGGCGTTTGCAGGGCATGGCTCGGAAAGTAGTTGTAGCCGCACAGCACCGCCTTCATGGCGCTGAGCACTTCGCTCAGGTCTTCCTGCTTGCACACATAGCCGCAGGCCCCGGCCTGCATGCAGCGCGCGGCGAACAGGGCCGGCGACTGCGCCGTCAGCACCAGCACCCGCAAGGACTTGTCCAGGGCGCCGAAACGCAGCAGCAGTTCCAGCCCGTCGAGCTTGGGGATGCTGATATCGAGCACGATCAGGTCCGGCATGCTGTCGCGAACCATTTGCAGGGCATCGACACCGTTATCGGTTTCGCCGACGACTTTATAACCCTCATGTTCCAGCAACATGCGGATGGCCAGTCGGATAACGGGATGGTCGTCGATGATGAAAACAGAACTCATGGTCAAACCCGTGGAAATAAATACAGGTCTGGACCTTAACGCAGGCAGGACAGTGGATATATGCGGGTTAAGGCGGGGTTGGGGACAATAAGGCAGTTCTTACATGAAAGACGGTTTCGGATTACAGCGGTTTTTCAGTTGAAAGTAGGAATGAGTATCCAGCCATGTAAAAGGTAAGGAGATGTTGGAGGTTTAGGGATGGTCTGAAGTAGCCCAATATTTACTGGCTAATTCTTCATCCTCGATGCCAAAAGCGGCAGCAGGTCAAGATGCGATCAGATCTGCTGTCTATTTCATATTTTTTCGCCGTTGCGAGCACCTCGTAGCAACCATTTCGCGTACTACAGATGCACCTCTCCTGTCTTCGATAGCAAATGCCGACGAGCCATCCACAGGTTCGATAGCGCGAACAGCATCACCATCTGCGCGGTGTTCTTGACCAAGCCTCGGAACCGCACCTTGGTAGAACCAAACTCGCGCTT